>DASYBT010000278.1:0-6936 GCA_036500585.1 Rhizomicrobium sp. | reverse complement strand
CGGCGGACCATCAACCAGCACCATGTTCCGGGTTTTGAGATAATTGGGATCGTGCCTCAGATGCGGCACGAGCGATTTGACGGCGATGTCGTCCGGAATATCCCAATAGGGGTTGGCAACGACGGCGACAGCTTCCGTGCGCAGGATCGGGGTCGGCATGCTCTTGCGCCCCAGCACGACCTTGGAACGGAGCTTGACCACACCCTCGTCCACAAACTCGACGCTCTGGTCCGGCACGTTGACGCGAATGGTTCGCTTCTCGAAGTGGCGCGGCAGCCAGCGCCAGCGCTCCATATTCGCTTCGATCTGCTCGATATGCTGGGCCGCCTTCACATCTCCGCGCGCTGCAAGTCCGCGATAATGCGCCAGCGCTTCAACCAGTCGATAATATTCGGGATGGGGCGGCGGCAGACTTTCCAGGAAGTCGGCGAAATCGCCATCCTCGTCATCCTCATCGAGCGCAGCGCCGAGTGCTGCAGCAGCATCGTAGGTCTGCACCGGAAGATCGACGTCCTTGTAAACATCGCCGGGCTTGAGGCGGCCCAGCCGCACATCATGCGCGTAATGAAAGAAGGACATGGTCAGCGCGACATCATAGAAGGCCTTTTCCTCCGCTGAAACCGGAGGTTCGGTGGGGATGTTCGCCGTGTAATCGGCGCTGCGGAGACCTTGTTCGTCAGCGTTCTTCAAGGTCCTGAGCAGAAGAGCCCGGCGCTTGGGTGCTGCGTCGCGGCCCATCCATGCCGGGCGGAAATCCCGCGCTTCGTAGAATGCCCGGAGCTGCGACCACTCCGCCGATGATGATGGCGCGGCGAGCGCGTCCTGAATGGCGGAATGGATGCTGGCGGGGTCTTCCGGCACATCAAATCCATCCCGTGCCGCCGCCGGATAGATGCTGCACAAAAACATCAAAAGAACAGTCGCCCAGCCTGCCACCGATCGCCGGAGGACGCGTGTCGTCGCCGTGCCTGACATTGGAAGCCTCCCGCACGATCATGGAACTTGCGTGGGCACGCGAGGTTCCAAGGCTGCGACAGCGCAGTTTTGCGGGACGAAACGACATCGGCGCGAAATCGTTGTCGCTTGCGACACCGTTCGCCAAACCCATCCCCGGCGCAGTGTGCAGAGAGAGGAGTCCTCATGAGAAGCCTAATCCGGAAAACCTTGGTGCTGTCTGCCATCGGCACGGCAATCGCACTGGGCGGGTGCGCGACGAGCAGTCCACCGCCGCCGCCGCCTCCACCGCCACAGGCGATGGACCAGACCACCACCACAACGACGCAGGACAATTACACGGCGCCAGCCGAGCAGCAGACGACGCACCGCGGCCCGCGCGGCTAGAACCGTTCCATCGCGATCATCCGCTCCTAGCGGGGCGGGTGATCGTGCGCGTTTCCTAGAGCTGATACGCGGCGAACAGAATCGACACGATCAGCGAGCCGACGCCGACCAGAAACAGGTAATCCATCAGCATGATCCGCCACGGGCGATCGCGCCCGTCGCGCAAGCGCGTGTAGGACAGAAAGATGCTGGCCAGCATACAGAAGGCGGCCACCCACGCTATCTCGTCGGAATAGGTCTTGGAGCTGGTGTTCGTCAGCTTCAGACCGCCGATGATGATCAGGCAGATGCCGAGAAGGTTGGAGGCGGCGGCGAGAACGTGCGTGTGCCGCTGCGCGCCGGTGATACTTGACCCCGTCGTTCCGTCGCCGTCCGCCGCCAAGGTGCGATCCAATCGTCGCCAGATTCCCGCGAGCATTGTAGCGGTTGCGAGCCAAGGCTCAATTAGGATTACCGTGGCGAAAGGGATGAGACGGACCAGCACCAGGCGGATGCCGGCAAGAGCGCCCGCGACGGACCGCGGCGGTGTTCCGCGATTGGGATCGAAGGTAACTGACAGGGCGGACACTCCCGACACAACTCCCCGCCGGGTGAGATCTAGGCAGGCGCCTCGCCCGCGACAAATGAATTTGCCGCCATCATGTAACGGACCTTGTCCGGTGCGGGCTCCAGCGCGCCGTTGAGACCTACGCGGCGGCGCATGCGCCTAATCCATGGCTCGCTCGTAGAGCGCCACATCCCAATATCGACCGAACTTGAATCCCACTTCATTCTGCGTGCCGATATGACGAAAGCCGAAGGCGGTGTGCAGCTTCACCGACGCGTCGTTGGGCAAGGTGATCCCGGCATAGACGCGATGGATGTCTTCGCCCTGCAGCGCTTCGAATAGCGTCGCATAGAGACGCCGTCCGATACCGCGTCGGGTGAAGCCCGGCGCGCAGTAGACGCTGGCTTCGACCGACGTCGCGTAGGCTTCGCGCTCCTTGAATTTGGTCGAGCAGGCCCAGCCGATCGCGTTGCCCCGGATCGCCGCGACAAAGCACCGGTAGCGGCCGTGCGCGGCAAACTGTTCGAGCCACTCCTGCCGCTGGGCCAGCGTGCGCGGCTCGACATCGAAGCTGATCGGGGTGTTGAGGACGTAGTGGTTGTAGATGTCGAGCAGCGCTGAAAGGTCAGCAGGCTCCGCGCGGCGGATGGAGATGTCGCTCATCGAGCTCGTCCTTCAGTGCGGAGAGCGCGGCCGGCAGCAGTTCCGGCAGGTCCTCCGAAATGAGACCCGGCCCGAACCTGGATGCTGCCTTCCCATGCAGCCACGCTGCCGCCGCGGCCGTTTTGTATGAATCGACTCGTTGCGCCATCAGACCACCGATGAACCCGGAAAGCACATCGCCGGAACCGGCTGTCGCCAATGCCGGCGGTGCATGGCTGTTGACGATGGCCCGGCCGTCCGGCGCGGCAATCACGGTGTCCGGTCCTTTGAGGAGAACAGTGCAGTGCGCGGCCGCCGCGGCAGCACGGGCGGCTTCAATCTTGTTCTGAGATTTGGCGAGCAAGCCCGGGAAGATCCTTTCGAATTCGCCTTCATGTGGCGTGAGAACGGCAGGCTCACGGGTGAGGCGGAACAGCGCCGCCGGATCGTCGTGAAAGGAGGTCAGCGCATCGGCATCCAGCACTACGGCCCCGCCGCTTGCCAGCACCGCGCCGACCATCTCCCTTGTCTCTTCGCCAACCCCGCAGCCCGGACCGATGACCACGGCATTCAGCCGCTTGTCCGTGAGGAGTTCGGCAAGCCCTTTCGCGGTGGAGAACGGCTTGACCATGATTGAGGTGAGCTGCGCCGCATTGACAGGCACAGCATCCGGCGGACTGGCGACGCTGACCAGCCCGGCGCCGATCCGCAGCGCACCACGCGCCGCCAGCCGCGCCGCTCCTGTGGCGTGCGCCGGCCCGCTGACCACGACGCAATGGCCGCGCGCATATTTGTGGCCATCCTGCGCGGGCCACGGATAATCCCTGCCCCACAGCTCCGGACCGTTCTCGAACGTGTTCGGCTTGATGGAGTCCAGCGCGGCTTCCGGAATGCCGATATCGGCCACGACCACCTCACCGCATAGAGCGCTGCCCCGCATCAGCACATGTGCCAACTTCTTGCGGAAGAACGTGACGCTCACCTCTGCCTGCACGACCACGTCGTCGTAGCCGCGGCCGAGATCGCCATGCAGCCCGCTCGGCACATCGACGGCGATCACCGGCAAGTCCGATTTGTTCAGGATACGGACGATTTCTGCGGCCCGGCCTTCGAGCGTGCGCCCGAGGCCGGCACCAAACATCGCATCGACATACAATTCCGTTGACGGATGACTCGCGGCAAAGGGAGTTGCCTTGCCGCCCCACCGGGTGGCCATCTCGGCCGCCTCGTCCTTCAGCCTGCGGGGATCGACGAGCGACTCGACCGAAACATTCCAGCCGCGCTCCCCCAGCAGCCGCGCAACCACAAAGCCGTCGCCGCCATTGTTTCCCGGCCCGCACAGCACCGCGGTCGGTCGCGGCGACCAGCGCTTGCAGATTTCATCCGCCACGGCCCGGCCCGCGTTCTCCATCAAGGTGAGCGACGGCACGCCATGCGCGGCGGCGTATTTGTCCGCTTCGTAGCACTGCCCGACAGTGAGGATTTCGTTGGCCATCGCCAAACATATACAATCATTCCGGGAAGATCGGGAGCGCGAGCATGGCCGCCCACATCTGCTTTCTTCGTGGGGTGAATGTCGGCGGCAAGGGCAACGTGCCGATGGCCGAGCTCAAGCGCCTGTTTGAGGAGGAACTCGGCTTTACCAACGTCAAGACCTTGCTGCAAAGCGGAAACGTCGTCTTCAGCGCCAAGGCCAAACCAAAGGGGAAGGCGATCGAAGATGCCATCGAGAAGGCCTTCGGCTACCGCTCCGACGTGCATCTGATGGCGCCGGAGGCTTTGCGGCAAATCATCGAGAGCAATCCGCTCACGGCGGAAGCAAAGAAGGACCCAAGCCACACTGTCGCGGTGATCGTTTCGCAGGCGCCCGGCGTGGGCGCGGCCGCCAACCTCGTTGCGCTCGCCGTGAAGAAGGAGAAGTTCATGGTAACGCCGAACGCCGTCTACATTTTCTTCGGCGATGCCATGGCGGATTCCAAACTCGCCGGCGCCGCGCTCGATCGTGCGCTGGGCGTGCGCGGCACGGCACGCAACTGGAACACGCTCAACAAGGTGCTCGAACTCGCCGAGGCGATCGCGTGAGTGGCCGCTAGTCGGTCCAGCCTTCCGGCGGCCAATACTGTTTGGTCGTGTCGCGCGGGCTCATCAATCCGACGGCAATTCCGTTCGGGTCTTCGATGATGGCATAGCGGCAGCCCCAGAACGCGTCCCACGGCGGCTGCAGCCCCTTGTGTCCGGCCTGCGTGAGCGTTTCGTACACGCGATCAACCTCCTCGCGCGACTCCACGCCAAAGCCGACAACCACGCGTCCGGCGACATTGTCTGAGCCTTTCCAGCCGGCGTTCCACACCCGCGCGAAGGCTTCGGAATCGAGATCGAGATCGGCCTGCCCGCCTGCATCGCAATTCACGTGATACGGCTCGCCGGAATTGCCGGTCGATGGCTCCGGGACTTCCACCCCGAGCAGGCGATAGAACGCGACGGTCTCGCGCATATTGCCGCTGACGATGTTGAGCTGATCGAAAACCGGCCGCGCCATTTGCGGAATCTCCTTCACGCCTGCTTGGTCAGGATGACATGCAGCGCGCGATCCGACGCAGCGTGGCGCGTGCAGCGATAGCCGAATGCCGGCAGATCCAATCCGGCGAAGAGATTCTCACCGCGGCCCATCAGCGCGGGCGAAAACGCCAGATGCAATTCGTCGATCAACCCGGCTGCCAGATATTGCCGGATGGTCGATGCGCCACCGCCCACGCGCACATCCCTGTCGCCAGCCGCATCCGTCGCGCGGGCCAGCGCTTCACGAATACCGCCGGTCACGAAATGGAAAATCGTGCCGCCCTCCATCGGCAAATCCTCGCGCGGGTGATGCGTCAGCACGAACACCGGCACATGATAGGGCGGCTCCTCGCCCCACCAGCCGCGCCAGCTTGCGTCGCCCCACCCGCCGCGGATGGGCCCGAACATGTTGCGGCCGAGGATCCAGGCACCGATGTTCTCGAAACCGCGCCGCGCGAATTCATCGTCGAGATCGATGTCCCCCGCATTGCCCCGGCCATGCATCGCCTTGAACGTGTGCGTGTGGAAGAACCACTGGAACACCGCCTCGCCGCCAAGCCCAAGCGGATGTTCGAGGTCCTGATCGGGACCGGCGCCAAAGCCGTCTAGGGAAACGCCGAAGCTGCGGACCACTAGGCGGGACATGGCCTCTCCTCTTAGCGCTAAAAGCCGTCCGGCGTTTTGTCGAAATGCGGATCGGCGAGTTCATAAGCCGCAGCGGCCGCCAGCAGGCCTGCATCGTCGAACATGCGGCCGACGATCTGCAAGCCAACGGGCAAGCCATCGCGCGTGAAACCGCACGGCACGCTCGCGGCCGGCTGCTGAGTCAGGTTGAAGGGGAAGCTGAACGGTGTCCAGTTCATCCACGCCTTGCCATCATCGTCGAGCGGCGACAACTGGCCGACATCGAACGCCGGCGTGGCAAGCGCAGGCGTGAGGAGGAAATCGTATCCTTCCATGAACTGCCGCATGGCGCTGCCGTAATTGCCGCGCGCCGCATTGGCGCCGATGAACTCTCTCGTCGTGATACGCGCGCCTTCTTCCGCCATCTGGCGCAATCCGGGATCGAGCTGCGCCTTCTTCGCCTCGGGCAGATCGCCCAGCAGGAACGCAGCGCCCGCCCACCACAGGGTGCGGAAGATTTCGCCCGGATCGCCGCCGGGCGGATCGATCTGCTCCACATGCGCGCCAAGGTCTTCGAACCGCTTCGCTGCGGCAGCGACCAGCGCTTCGACTTCCGGCACGATCTTCTTCACGTGGCCGAGCCGCGGGCTGAAGGCGATGCGCTTGCCGCGCACACCGGACTCCATCTCCGCCGCATAATCGGTGGGCTCGTAGGGCAGCGAATGCCAGTCGCGCGTATCCGGCTTGGCGATGACGTTCAGCAGCATGGCGCTGTCGAGCACCGTACGGCTCATCGGCCCGACATGCGCCACCGTGCCGAACGGCGACAGCGGCCACGCCGGTACGCGGCCGAAGCTCGGCTTCAATCCGAACACATTCGTGAAGCTCGCCGGAATGCGGATCGAGCCGCCGCCATCGGTGCCAAGCGCAAGCGGACAAAAGCGCGCGGCCAGCGCCGCCGACGATCCGCCGGAGGAGCCACCCGGTGTCTTGGCGCGGTTCCACGGGTTGCGCGTGACGCCGGTAAGCGGGGAATCCGTCGAGCCCTTCCAGCCGAACTCCGGCGTCGTCGTTTTGCCGATGAAGACGGCACCGGCTTCGCGCAATCGCGCGACGGCTGGCGCATCCTCGTTCCACGGCTGGTGGTGATCGACCGTCAGCGAGCCGCGCCGCGTCGGCCAGCCGTGCGTCAGCAGCAAATCCTTGATCGCCACCGGCACGCC
>DASYBT010000277.1:0-9914 GCA_036500585.1 Rhizomicrobium sp. | reverse complement strand
CGGCCATGTGCGCTATTCCACCACCGGTGGGACGACCGTGCGCAACGTGCAGCCGATGTTCGCAGAATTGGCGGCCGGCGGCATCGCCATCGCGCATAACGGCAACCTGACGAACGCCGGCGTGTTGCGGGCGGAGTTGGTGCGCGAGGGTGCGATCTTCCAGTCCACATCGGATACCGAAACCATCATTCACCTGATCGCGCGCAGCTCGTATGGGCGCGTGGTGGACAAGCTGGTGGATGCGCTGAAGCAGGTGCGCGGGGCCTATTCGCTGGTTGCGCTGACGTCAAAAAAGCTGATCGGCGTGCGCGATCCGCATGGCGTGCGGCCGCTGGTGCTGGGTGAACTGGACGGGGCGCCGATCTTCGTTTCCGAAACTTGTGCGCTGGACATCATCGGCGCCACCTTCATCCGCGATGTCGAGCCGGGCGAAGTCGTGGTGGTCACGAAGGACGGTATCGAAAGCTTCCATCCCTTCAAGCCGCAGCCGGAGCGCTTCTGCATTTTCGAATACATCTACTTCGCGCGGCCGGATTCGGTGGTGGAAGGCCGCAACGTCTACGCGGCCCGCAAGGCCATCGGCGAGGAGCTGGCGCGTGAGGCCCCGGTCGAAGCCGACATGGTTATCCCGGTTCCGGATTCCGGCTCGCCGGCGGCGCTCGGATTTGCCAATGCCTCGGGTCTGCCGTTCGAGCTCGGTATCATCCGCAACCATTATGTCGGCCGCACCTTCATCGAGCCGTCAGATCGCATCCGCCATCTCGGGGTGCGGCTGAAGCACAATCCGAACCGCGCCGAAGTAGCCGGCAAGCGCGTGGTGCTGGTGGACGATTCCATCGTGCGCGGCACGACATCGAAGAAGATCGTGCAGATGATGCGCGATGCCGGCGCCACAGAAGTGCATTTCCGCATCGCCAGTCCGCCGACGACGCATTCCTGCTTCTATGGCGTCGACACGCCGAACCGCGAGGACCTGCTGGCGCATCGCATGTCCGTCGAGGAGATGCGGGAATTCATCGGCGCCGATACACTGCACTTCATCTCGATCGATGGGCTTTATCGCGCGGTAGGCGAAGCTGGGCGCGACGCCCGCGCGCCCCAGTTCTGCGACGCCTGCTTCTCCGGCGACTACCCAATAGAGCTCACCGATGTGACCGGCGGCCGCCGCACCGCCCAGCTTTCGCTGCTGGCGGAAGTGGCCTGAGGCGCGTTCCGCGCCGCGAGTAGCGAATGGCGAGTAGCGAATAGTGCTTTCCTCCCTATTTGCCATTGGCTATTCGCTATTCGCGAAAGTCACGGACATCTCCTATGAGTGACCCTGCTCGGATTGCCCTTGTCACCGGCGCTTCGCGCGGAATCGGACGCGCGGCGGCCATTGCGCTGGCGTGCGCCGGCTCCCACGTCATCTGCGTCGCCCGCACGGTTGGGGGCCTCGAAGAAGTCGACGACGAAATTCGCAAGAGCGGCGGAGCGGCCACCCTCGTGCCGCTCGATCTGAAGGATTTCGAGGCCATCGATCGGCTTGGTGCCACGATCCACGAGCGCTGGGGCAGGCTCGATGCGTTCCTCGGCAATGCCGGCACGCTTGGTGTGCTCACGCCGCTGTCGCAGCTGAAAGCAAAGGTGTGGCAGGATGCGATCGACATCAACGTGACGGCGAACTGGCGCCTCATCCGTTCGCTCGATCCGCTGCTGAAAAAATCCGATGCCGGGCGGGTGGTGCTGGTGAGCTCCGGAGCCGCGCGGAGCTTCCGTCCCTATTGGGGCTCGTATTCCATCACCAAGGCGGCGCTGGAGGCGCTGGCGCTCACCTACGCTGGCGAGTGCGCCAATACCAACATTCGCGTGAACCTGCTCAATCCGGGGCCGATGCGCACGAAGATGCGCGCCACCGCCTTTCCCGGCGAAGACCCGGAGGACTTGCCGCCGCCGGAAGACATCGCGCCGCTGATCGTGGAGATGCTGTCGCCTTCGTACGGCAAGAACGGCGAACTGGTGAACTTTCGCCGCTAACCCTTGGCGTACGGGTTCTTCGACGTCCGCAGCGAAAAGCGGATCGGCGTGCCCTTCAGATCGAAGCTTTCCCGCAGCGCGTTGGTCAGATAGCGCAAATATGACTCAGGGAGTTCCTTCAGCTGATTGCCGAACAGGGCGAAGGTCGGCGGCCGCGCCTTTGGCTGCGTGACATAGCGGATGCGCACGCGACGGCCGGAGATCGCCGGCGGCGGATGCCGCTCCAGCGCCAGCTCGAGGAAACGGTTCAGTTCGCCAGTTGAGATGCGCGTGTTCCAGGCGCGGTCGGCGGCAAGCACGGCTTCCAGCACGCGGTCTATGCCTTCGCCGGTTTTCGCGGAAACAGCGATGAGCGGCGCGCCAGAAACCTGTGGCAGACTTTCGTCCAGCGTCTCGCGAAAGCGACCGATGGCGCCGGCGCGAGTCTCGACCAAATCCCATTTGTTGATCGCGAACACGATGGCGCGGCCCTCGCGCGCGACGAGATCGGCGATGATGAGATCCTGCTTCTCGAACGCCATGTTTGCGTCGATCAGGACGATTACGCATTCGGCGAACTTGATGGCGGCCAAGGTGCTGTCGATGGAGAGCTCTTCCAGCGCGTGGCCCGCCGCGCGCGCCTTCTTGCGCAGGCCCGCCGTGTCGTGCAGCAGGAATGTGCGGCCGCCGATCTCCCAGGTGGCCGTGACGGCGTCGCGCGTGGTACCGGCTTCGGGCGAGGTCAGCGCGCGCTCTTCGCCGATGAGGCGATTGAACAGGCTCGATTTGCCGACATTGGGCCGCCCAACGATCGCGAGCTTCAGGGGTTTCTGAACGCCGTCTGCCTCGTCGGTTTCCTCCGCTGGCGGTTCCGGTTCCGCAAACGCGGACAATCCTTCAGACAACTCGCCCAGTCCCTGGCCATGCTCTGCCGACAGCGCGATCGGTTCCCCGAAGCCGAGCGCATATGCGTCCGTGAGCGAGGCGGCGACGCTGCGGCTTTCCACCTTGTTGGCCGCGAGCACCACGGGCTTGCCGGATTTGCGCAGTTCGGTGGCAATGATTTCGTCCCCCGCCGTAACACCGGCGCGGCCGTCGATCAGAAAGAGGCATACATCGGCTTCTGCAATGGCGCGGCGTGTCTGTTCGGTCGCCCGCGCGAGGATGCTTTCGTCCTTGACGCTTTCGAAGCCTGCCGTGTCGATGATGCGGAATGTCAGCGGGCCTAGTTCGGCTTCGGCTTCCTGCCAGTCGCGCGTGACGCCGGGCGTGTCGTGCACGATGGCAAGCCTGCGACCGGCAAGCCGGTTGAACAGGGTCGATTTGCCGACGTTCGGCCGGCCGACAATGGCAACAGTTAAGGACATAAGAGGGAGTAGGGAGTAGCCAGTAGGCAGTAGCAAGAGCCAATTGCAGCTGAGTGCCTACTGCCTATTGGCTACTGCCTTACCTGAGAGCGATCAGCTGCGCGCCGTTCGTCAGCAGGTAAAGCGTGTCGTTGGCGACGACCGGGGCGATATAGGTGCCGTCGGGAATGTCGATCTTGCCCATCAGCTGCCCGATATACGGCGAAATGGAGAACGCCTGCCCGTTGGACGAGACGACAATCAGCCGGTCGGAAACCAGGACGGGACCGGACCACACGATGCGATCATCCTTGCTGTCGGGATCTTCCCAGCGCGGCAGCTGGTGAATCCATTTTACCTTGCCGTCCTTGCGTTGCAGGCAGAGCAGCCGCGCGTCCGTGGTCAGCACATAGACGAAATCGCCGGCCGCCCAAGGTGTCTGAATGCCGGCAAGATCGCGTTGCCACACCCGCTCGCCGGTGTTGATGTTCATCGCGACCATCACGCCGGAGTGGCTGATGGCGTACACCATGTCACGGTCGATGACCGGGCGGCCGGAGATGTCATCGAGTTCGGAGAGCGCGGTCCGCGTGCCGGAGCGCGTCAGCATCTCGCTCCAAGCCGGGCGCCCGTCTTCGACCTGCAGCGCATACAATTCGCCGGAGGTGTACGGCGCAACGACATAGTCGCCTGCCACCGCGGCGCTGGTGCTTTCGAGAATTCCGGCAGTCTCTGCGATTCCCTGCTGGTCCCAAAGCTGGCGTCCGTCTGCTTCGGCAAGGGCGTAGAAATGGTTGTCTTCCGTGGAAACGAAGATGCGGCCGCCATTCGCTACCGGCGCATTTACGATTGGGATACCGAGGCTGATCTTCCAGATCTGTTTGCCGCTCGCCGGATCGAGCGCAAAGACGTTGCCGAATCCGGTGGTGGCGAACAATCGTCCGCCATCGACGGCGAGGCCGCCGCCGAACCCTTTGCTGGGATCGATTCCGTTATTGCTGCCCAACAGCCCGAAGGAGGCGCTGTTCATGAACCCGCGCTGACTGGGCGGGGCAAGCTCGTGATCCCACACCGGATGGCCGTCGCGGGCATCGAAAGCAAAGACATGCTCCTCGGCATCGAGCACATACACAATATTGCCGGACACGATCGGCGGCGCCGTGAGGCGTGAATCGTCGTCCGATCCTTTGCCGGCTTGCTGCTGCCACGCGACGGCGAGCGGCCCTCTCGCTTCCAGGTGATACATGGCATTCGCGGCATAGCCGCCCGGCTGTGGCCATGCGGGATTGCGGTACGGCGGCGGCAGAACAACCTTGACCGTGTTCAGTTCTGGATCCGGCTTCAGCGTTTCCTCGTCAGCCAGGATCGAGATGCGCTCGCCCTTCAGATTGGATTTGTGAGTCGACTTGAACCAGCCGCTCGTCAGCGTGTTGACCGCGTCGATTTCCTCGCAGCCGGCAAGCGACAGCGTCGCCACGGCGCAGCACAGAATACGCAGAACGGATTTGGTCATTTCGGAGCGGAACCTTGCGGCTTTGCAGGTTGTGTCGGGGCGGGTTTGGCGGCCGCCGGAGCGGCATGGTTCGCGGGCTGTGTCGTGTTGGATGCAGGCGCGGGAGCAGCCGCGGCGGGAGCGGCAGGTGCCGGCATGGGCACCGTGCCGGCGTTGCGCTCGCCGCCGGCATCGAGGAACACCGCCATCGCGTGGCTTCGTTCGCGCACGCCGGGCGGTGCGTTCGTATCGCCCGCGACGTGCTTGTATTCCGCGATGGCAACTTTGATCGCGCCACCGCGATAGTCCGCGTAGGCGAGAACCTCGCCCGCCGGCGAGTGCCACGGGCTGCTGGCAGCCGCCACAGGTGCGAGCAGATTGGCGATATCCGTCCGCGAACTGTCGTCCACCGTCGCCCAGGCGAGACGAATGCGCGCCACCGCTGACAGGATGGGATCGCTGTCGTCCATCAGCTTCTTGTACAGGTTGACGGCGTCGCTCTTGTTGCCGGCGGCGAGCAGCGCATCGGCCTCCTGCAGCTGGGAGATTTTGGCGTATCCCTTGGGCGCGCTTTCTGCCAGCCGGCCAAAAGATTCCGCCGCTGCCTGCGATTGCCCATTGTCGAGCAGCTGCTGCGCCACCGCATATTCGTTCGCGGCCTTGGCGCGCTCGCGCGCATCGTAGAACAGCCACAGGCGATAGCCGGCCGCAGCAATCACCAGAAGTGACGCGCCGGCGATGATGTAGTCGCCGTAGTCCTTCCAGATCCTCTCAAGCCGTTCGCGGCGAACGTCCTCCTCAACTTCGCGGAAGATGTCGTCGCTCACGGCGGATGTCCTTTCCCGAATGATGGAGGCGGCAGGCGGGCGCCCAGTCCCAAGGCCTTGACCGCGCGGGAGGATTTAGCCGGTTGGGGGCTTCCACGCAACTTACCTCCCCGTAAGGGGAGGTAAGGCTCAGGCCGTTCTCTTCATCGAATAGACGTTCTCGGCGCCGGGGAAGCTGCGGGCGCGAACATCCGCCGCATAGGCCTTCACCGCCGTCTCGATATCCGGACCAAGGGTAGCGTATTCGCGGACGAATTTCGGCGGGCTGGGGTTCAGCCCCAGCATGTCCTCGAGCACGAGAATCTGACCGTCGCAGTCGGCGCTGGCACCGATGCCGACGGTCGGCACATCCACCTGGCGGGTGATCTTCGCCGCGAGCGGTTCGGCCATGCCTTCGAGCACAATGGCGAAGGCGCCGGCCTCCGCGATCGCCTGCGCGTCGGCCTCGATCGCCGGCCACTCGGCTTCCGTGCGGCCTTGCGTCTTGAAGCCACCGAAGATCTGGATGCGCTGCGGCGTCAATCCGATATGGCCCATCACCGGAATCCCGCGGTCGGTCAGATAGTGCACCGTCTCGGCGATGCGGCAGCCGCCTTCCATTTTCACAGCGGTGCAGCCGGTTTCCTGGATCACGCGGGCGGCATTGCGGAACGCGACCTGCGGGCTTTCCTCGTAACTGCCGAATGGCATGTCGACCACGATCAAGGCGCGCTTGCTGCCGCGCACCACCGCGGCGCCATGCAGGATCATCATCTCCAAGGTGACGCCGAGCGTGTTCTCCATGCCGTGCATCACCATGCCGAGGCTGTCGCCCACCAGCATGAGGTCGACATGTTGGTCGAGCAGGCGCGCCGTATGCGCGTGATAGCAGGTGAGGCAGACGACAGGGTTGGCGTTCTTGTGCGCGCGGATCTCGGGAACGGTGACGCGCTTCTGTTGGACGACGGCGGACATCGGCAGGCCCTCGGCGTTTCGCAGCTGCAATATAGGGCATTCAAACCGCCGCGGCGAGGGCCAGCCGGTCGGGCGGCCCCACATACGAAAGGCCGGAGCGCCGAGCGGAAAGCCCGGCTTCTTTTTTCTCGCCGTCGAGAGCTTTCGCGGGCAGACCACCGGCCTTCTCGCTTGAAGAACTCCGGCAGGCCGCGCCAAACCCGCTCAAATCAGGCGGGAAGGGACGGGCACCTTCGCTTCATCCCCGGGCGTTGCCGGACTTGCGGCGGCTGCCCCCGGCGCTGGTCATGGCCGCGGGGACTCGAGCCTTTTGCCGTTGGTCCGGCGCAGAGCGCGCGCGAGCGTGCCTCCTGCCCTGTATGGTCCCGCGCATCTAGCGGCGCATGGCGAAGAATTCCTTCCCTTGGTTTCACGAACAGCCCGCGCCCGAGCCCACCAATCGCAATTGTAGTACGAGACAAAGCTTTCTAGCAAGCTAGTTGCCATAGAGATATTGCATAGCCTCCATGCAAGATGTTCATCGTATGTTTTTGCGGGCCGAAATTCGGCAGCGTGTCTCTCCGATATCCCCAGATCGCGCTGGCCGGGAAAGCCCACTATTGATCACGCCGCGACGAGCTTCACCTCAATGCGGCGGCCGACGGCATTGGCGTAGCGTTCCAGAGTCTTCAGGTTCGGCGGATTGCGCCCGCTTTCGATGCGAGCGACAACCGATTGTGTGGTGCGCATCTTTCGCGCGACATCGGCTTGCGTCAGGCCCGCTTTGGAACGCGCCTTGATCAGCGCCAGGGCCAGCGCATATTCCGGCTTCAACCTTTCGTATTCCGCGCGGAACGAAGGATCTTTCATCCATTCGTTCTTCAAAGTCTTGAAGGGGATCGTCACCGTTCCAACTCCTTCATTGCCCTCCCCTCGTTGGCGGAGGAGAGATGTTAGCGGAGGCGCGGGATTTTTCTTGGTGTTCTTGGTGACTTTCGTGGTCAGTCTTTTACCGCCAAGGACATCAGGACACGAAGTGCACGAACTTCTCCGCGACCTGCGCGTGAGTCATTTGTTTGCCCCCCACCCCCAACCCCTCCCCTCGTAGGGGGAGGGGAGTCAGACGCTTTATGCGTACCTCATCCCGCGAAGGCTTGCGGGTTTGAAGGTGCAGATGGTGCCCAGGTGTCGTCCCTCAACAGGGTGTCGCCATCGTCCATGCAATGGGTTGATGCTAGGTCCGTGAAGGCGCGAGCCTATTCCCCGCTTTCGATGTCGCCGCCGCCGGAGGTGGATGAACTCACCCGGGGATGGCCCCAGAAGTGCAGATCGCCGCCGCCATGGACCTCCGCCGTGAGCGTTCGCTCGGCGCGAACCTCGGCATCGCCGCCGCCGTGGACCTCGGCGGCAACATTGTCGGCGGGAAGGTTCCGAAGATCGGCATCGCCGCCGCCATGCACCGAAACTTTCAGGCTTGGCTGTCGTGGAAAGCGGCCGTCCACGTCCATCTCGCCGCCGCCATGAACCGAGACGCCTGCGATCGCCGGCGTCGTCACTTCAACTTCGAATTTCTGATTGCCCCAGCACCAGTCCTTGCAGGGAGACAGCACCAGAGTTCCGTCGCCGGTGACGCGAATGTCGGCGATGGACGGATCGCCCTTGATCAGCACGACGCGTTGCCGGTCGCCGTGGCGCAATGTGGCATGTCCGCCGCCGTGAACCTCCACGGTCCTGAACGGCGGCACGTGTATGACCTGGTCCGCCAGCGCCGCGGTGGGCGCGGCCACGATCAGGGCAAGGGCAGGCAATATGGATTTGAGCATCGTCCGTCACTCCGTGGGCTGATGCCTCAAAGGTAGGAGGCCTTGCCTAGCGGGATGATACCGCAAACAAGAAATCCAGCCATGCGTCGGCGTGAGGGCTCTACCCATAGCTGCCGGGAACGGACTGGCCGCCGATGCAAAAAGTTCATCGCGGAAACCGGGAACAGGCGCGGAGGCGATTCGTTGAGGCGGTGTGGGGACTTAACGAACGGGCGCTGGGCCAAATTACCACGCGTCAAAAGTGAAGGAGCTTTCCATGGCGACCGCCGTGCATGAATCGCAT
The DNA here is from genome assembly GCA_036500585.1 of Rhizomicrobium sp. GTDB lineage: Bacteria > Pseudomonadota > Alphaproteobacteria > Micropepsales > Micropepsaceae > Rhizomicrobium. Next base: position 1,218 of record DASYBT010000277.1, on the reverse strand, counting down.
GAAGTGTTCACTGCGCCTTTTGTCAATTTCACGGAGCGCAATCGCACCATCCTGGAAAAGGCGGTGCGCGCGACGCACGAGGAGACGCTGGAATTTCTCAACCGCAACCTCGAGCGCAACGTGCGGACCCTGGAGCGCCTGCGCCATTGCGACGGCATCTCCGAATTGATGGCGGTGGACCATGAATGGTTCTCCAACGTCATGCGCGATTCCTTCGAGCACACACAGCGGATGACGCAGCTCTGGTGGCGCCTGACGGAAGAGGAACTCGACACCCAGGCCGAGACCGTCCGGGAGGAGGCGAACGCATCTCGCAGCATGGCAGCGCGAACCCAGGCGCCGCGCAAGCGGTCGCGCCAGCGCGCTGCCTGAGACCGGCGCAAACAAGGCCCGACGCGGATCTGCCGGCGCCCCGGCAGATGCCGCGGATGCAAACAATAACAATAAGGAGAAGGCACATGCCGACTCGCATGATGCACACCCCTTCCGACTTGAACGACCAGGAAAAGTCAGTTGAAATCCGAAAGCGGATTCTGAAGCTCCGCTGGATCGGCGAGGAGGCCGAGGCGGAAAGGCTGTGCGCTGTCCTGAGCCAGACAGCCCAGGATCACGTGGTCCTCAACGCGTCACCGGCGACCGACTGAGACGTGGCGGCAATCAGCCGCTCGCCTTGATCACGTTGAGTTTGCCGTTGGGTTCGAGCACGACCTTTTCGGCCGCGCGACCTCTTCCATGTTCTTCTGGTGCAAGGCCTCCGCCAGGTCGGCCTTGGAGATGTAGTGGCGCACCCGCCGGGCTTCGTCGATCTGACCATGGCTGACCAGCGGGATCGGGTGGCCCTCGACAAGGATCGAGAACCTTTCGCTCTTGGCGGCGAAATAGGAGATGACGACATGCAAGACTGCTAGTGCGGCAACCGCGGCAAGCGAACCGGCAAAGGGCGCGTTTGCCGTCAAGGCACGGCTGAGGGTTGAGCCGACAAGGATCGACATCACGATGTCGAGCGCGGACCATTTGGCGAAGGTGCGGCGGCCGCTGACGCGCAGGAGCATAAGACCGTAAAAGAAAATGACCACGGCGCGCGCGCATTCCTGCCCGATGCCGACGTGATGCAAAGTCCCGAAGATCTGTTCCATTCCAAAGGAAACGGTGCTTCCGCAGGCAGCGTTCCTCGGCTTGGCTATGCTCTTCTATACGTCGGTTGCGCGCGGCCGGTGG
>DASYBT010000276.1:0-17338 GCA_036500585.1 Rhizomicrobium sp. | reverse complement strand
GCTGCGCAAGACCGATCCGCGAACCGTCGAGCAGACCTGGAAACGAATCGGCCAGCTCCTCGATCTCTTCTCGCCAGCCGAATGTGCCAACTATCTCAGGAACGCCGGATACGCTTCCGTGTAATCAGATCATGCTCTAGTTCCGGCGAATGGCCTTCGCTCTGCCGGCACGCACGACTTCGAGAAAACCTTCTTTGACCTTCGCCAGCAATCCGGGCGGCAGAAAGCCATAGGCGAACGCCGTCCCGCGATCGACGCGCGAGATGCCGGCCGACGGCCATTCATCGAGGTTGTACTCGGAGACGACGATCCAGCTTCTTGCCTCATCCAGGCCCAGGTGCCGGCGAACTCCTTCCGGAATCTCCACGCCTTTGACACCTCCACGCGGCAGCGAATGCGTGATCGGCAGGATCACGACGAAGAGCGGTTCGGTTTCGGAATCGATTGTGGCGACAAGGCAGGCAGGACGATCCTTGCTCGGTGCCGGCTTCGGCTCGCGGGTCTCGCGCGCCCATAGATAGTCGTACCGGAATACCAGGCCGGGTTCGGGCCGCGGCAGCCGCGCGATCACTTCAGCAGCTTGTCGAGGTGAGCGTGCCGCGGATGCATCTTCGCGCGCTCAACCGCCTGGACAACGAAATCCGGCGCGTCTTCCGTACGAAAGCTACGCTGGATGGCGGCAAGCATCCAGTCATAGCGCTCCGCGGACATGAGGACGAACTCGCGCCGCCCATGTCGCGTGATTTCCACCGGCTCGCGTTGCGCCTTGTGCTGGTATTCCCCGAATTTGCGCTGAAATTCGAGTGCTGTCGTGCGGGTCATCGGCGGCATCTCCGTAGCCGCATTATACGTATAATCCAGTTTCGGGGCAAGCAGCGCTAAGGCTCGAGGATGGACACGGTCGGGAAGTAGGTGCGGATGCGCTTCGTGTCGCGGGTCAACAACGGTGCGCCGGTTACCGCGGCATGTGCGCCGATGAAGAAGTCGGCAAGCACGTTCGCCCTCGCTCCGCCGGAGCGCCGATATGCGTGGCCGGCGGCAAATAAAGCCTCCTTCGGCAAGCGCATGAAGCGCAGCTGCAATCGGTCAATTGCGGATTCCAGTTCGGCGGCGCCTGAGAATCCGGCCGCAAGCTCCGCATACACGATTTCGTTGATTGCCAATTCGTCGCGCGCCGCCGCCATCTGAAGCGCCGAAGCAGATCGCCCGGCCCAATGCGGATCGCCCGACAAGACATCGACGATCGCGTTGGTATCGACAAGGATCACTCGTCGTCGCGACGCATGATCGCCATGAATTCATCGGTCGACATGCCAAGTTTCAGGGTGCCGCGGACGCTTTCGATCCGCTTGGCATAATCGCTTTTCTTCACTCGGCCGACCGGCTTGACCGTCGCCGTGCCGGGCTGTTCGATTTCGATGCTCACCTTGCTGCCAGGCTTGAGGCCAAGCCCGTCGCGCACGCGCTTGGGGATGGTCACCTGTCCCTTGGTGGTCACGGTGGTGATGGTCATGGCGGTAATACCGAGGTGCGGTACAGTATTACTCTAAGCCGGACGGGCGGGTGTTTTCAAGCGCGCAGGTCGCGGATGGTGCGGCGGCCGTCGGCGCTCGGCTGGTAGACGAAGGACATCTCGTGCAGCGCACGGGCGTATCGCGGCAGCGAGAAGCCGTCCGGCACGTCGAATGCGTCGAAGCCCACTCGGGTGGCGAACGCGATCTGATCGTAGAGGAAATGGCCGCTGGCGCGGATTTCGCCGATGTAGTTCATGCGCGTGCGCAGCAGCCGCGCGTGAGAGAACGGCCGGCCGTCGCGGAACACGGGGAATTCCATCACGATGACGGCAAGGCGATGCACGTCTTCGCCGATCAGTCCTGGCGATTCAGAAGACTTCAACTGCACACCGAGCTGCGAATTGCGCGCCAGCAAGGTCTCGCGGTCGCGCTGGAAGCGGACGAGCGAAACGATGGTGCCGTTCAGCGGCATCGGATCGCCGTCGGCCACGCTGACGAAATGATCTTCGGCGAATGCACCGTGCTTAATGAGCGGCATGGGCCGTCTCCGCATAGGCGCGCGCTTTGAAGGGCTCGAGGCCGACGCGGCGCACCGTGTCGAGGAAGCGTTCGCCGCTCGCGCGCTCATCGAGATAGGCATCCACCACACGTTCCACCGCATCCGTGATCTCGTCGATGGAGAACGCCGGCCCGAGAATTTCGCCGATGCTGGCATCTTCGGCGCCGGAGCCGCCCAGCTGCAGCTGGTAGAATTCCACACCTTTCTTGTCGACGCCGAGGATTCCGATGTGTCCGGCATGATGATGACCGCAGGCGTTGATGCAGCCGGAAATCTTGATCTTGAGTTCGCCGATCTCTTCCTGCCGCGGCGCCAGCCGTTCGGAAATCCGCTGCGCCACGGGAATGGAGCGCGCATTGGCGAGATCGCAGTAATCGAGGCCGGGGCAGGCGATGATGTCGGTGACAAGGCCGGCGTTCGGCGTGCCGAGCCCCAACGCTTTCAGGCGCGCGAAGATCGCCGGCAAGTCACGCCTCTTCACGTGCGGCAGAACGAGGTTCTGCTCGTGGCTGACGCGGATTTCCGTCATGCCGAATTCGTCCATCAGATCGGCCAGCGCATCCATCTGCTCCGCCGAACAGTCGCCGGGAATGCCGCCGACCGGTTTCAGCGAGGTGGTGGCGATGGCGTAGCCGGGGGCGCGGTGCCGCGAGAGGTTGTGCGTCGCCCACAGATCGAAATCCGCATCGGCATGGCGCGCGGCTTCGAATTCGCTCGCCACATCGGGCAATTCTTCGAAATCCGGTGGCGCGAAGTAGGCGGCAATGCGCACCACTTCTTGCGCCGGCAATTGCAATGTGCCGCCTGCCTTGATCTCCGCGAACTCGCGCAGCACACGCGCGCGCATCTCCTCGATGCCGACGGCGTTCACCAGAATCTTGATGCGCGCCTTGTAGATGTTGTCGCGACGGCCTTCCTCGTTATAGACGCGCATCACGGCTTCGAGGAACGCGAGGATATCTGCGCGCGCCACGAACTCGCCGATGACCTGCCCGATATAGGGTGTGCGGCCCATGCCGCCGCCGACGAAGACGCGGCAGCCGGTTTCGCGCGCCTCGTTCTTCACGATTTCGATCGCCATGTCGTGGAAGCGGATGGCGGCGCGGTCGTGCGAGGCTCCGCTCACCGCAATCTTGAACTTGCGCGGCAGGAAACTGAATTCGGGATGTAAGGTGGACCACTGCCGGATAATCTCGGCCAGGATGCGCGGGTCTTCGATTTCGTCCGCCGCCGCGCCGGCGAAATGATCGGCGGTGACGTTGCGAATGCAATTGCCGCTCGTCTGGATGGCGTGCATTTCGACCGTCGCGAGGTCGGCCAGCACATCGGGCACATCGCCAAGCTTGATCCAGTTGAACTGGATGTTCTGGCGCGTGGTGAAGTGGCCGTAGCCCTTGTCGTATGTGCGGGCGATGTGCGCCAGCATGCGCAGCTGCCGCGCCGACAAGGTGCCGTAAGGAGCGGCGATCCGCAGCATGTAGGCATGCAGCTGCAGATAGAGGCCGTTCATCAGCCTGAGCGGCTTGAACTCGTCTTCGCTCAGCTCGCCGGAGAGCCGCCGTTCCACCTGATAGCGGAACTGCTCGACCCGCTCGCGCACGAACTGCGCGTCGAACTCGTCATACCTATACATAAGAAGAATCCACCTCCCCCTTTGTGGGGAGGTCGGAACGCGCAGCGTTCCGGGTGGGGGACGATTGCTTCCCAAGGTCTGATCTGACCGTCGGTCCCGCTGCGCGGATGATCTCGCGCTCCTCGGCGGGTGCGCCGTCGCGGAGGGCAAAGAGATAGGGGGCAACGACCGCGCGGGCCGCGACCGAGGTCTGCGCCCTGGCGAGCGCAGCCTCGGCCTCGTCTGCAACAAGCACTTCTGCGCAGGCCAGGGAGGGGACCCAGGACCCACGCGACCAGTAAACCACCTCTCCCGTTAAGAGCCGGTTCGCGGTCAGCACCTGAGGGCCAACGATCTTCGCCATGAGGAGAAAGTCGCAATCCGGCACGTGAAAATCAATAGACTACGCACTGAAATTGTATTTTTCATGTATTCAACATATCTGACATGTACTTAAACCCGGCGGGTCCAGCGGCCGCGGTTGTGGTACTCTCTCCTGAGCTGCGTGGCGGATTGGCCGTTCGCGGCGGTTGCGGGGAAAAACCATGACACGGACCAGGACGATTGCGGCCCTGTTGGCCACCACCTTCGCCTTTGCCGCATCGGCACAGGCGGACGAAAGCACAATCTCGTACAGTCTGGTGCCGGGCGCTTGCAGCAAGCCGATGGCCGTACCGGCCAACAACAAGCCGGTCATTCTGGCGGGAACGCACATCACCGCCGGCAATCGCGGCGCCGGCCAGGTGACGTTGCTCCGTGCCAACAGCGATCCGGCGCTGCTCGACTGGGCCGGGGTCGACAATGTCCATGGTGTGGAATCCGGCTCCAGCGCGACTGACTATACTCGCATCATGTATCTAGATTCGATCGGCTATGTCTCGGTCACGGTCGCGCCATCGACCCACATCAAGGTCTGCAACGGGAGCACCAACCCGGCACCGCGGGCTATCGGGTATCTGACGTTCGTCTATTGAAGGGCTATCTGTCCTTCGCCGTTCCCAGGCGGTTGGCCAATTCTTCCCAGGATCGCGCCAGTTCCTCCCAGGAATCCTGCTCGTCCCACCGCTTTGCGAGCGTGGCTTTTTCCCGGGCGAGGCGCGCCTTCGCCAGATAGAAGGCGATCTTCTCGTCAGGGGATTTGGGAACGGGCGTGCGCATGCGGTGGCCGCTGCAGCAAGGTTGAATGCCCCGATCCGGCGCGAGATTAGCAGACTCCGCTCGACGATGTACCGCAATTTGCCGTGTGCGCAGGGCTGGCCAGCACGGGCTCGCGGCTTGACTCAAACCAATATTCCAATAACTATTGAACTATGGAATCGACGACAGCCATCCGGCGGCTCTCAGCGCTCGCGCAAGAATCCCGCCTCGAGGTCTTTCGCCTGCTGGTCAAGGCCGGCCCCGAGGGCATCGCGGCCGGCGACATTTCGCGCGCCTGCAAGACGGCGGCGAACACGACGTCGGCGCAGCTTCTGGTGCTGTCGAATGCCGGGCTGGTGCGCGCGCGGCGGCAGGGGCGCTCCATCATCTATGCCGTCGATTTCGATGCGATGCGCGATCTGCTCATCTACCTCACGGAGGATTGCTGCGGCGGCCGCACCGAGATTTGCGCGCCGCTCGCCGCCGCCGCCTCGCAATGCTGCCAACCGCCGAAGGGAGTGCGCCATGAAGCGCCTGCACGTTCACGTCGCCGTTGACGATCTGGAGAAGTCGGTCGGCTTCTACTCCACCCTGTTCGCCGCGGAGCCCTCGGTGGTGAAGCGTGATTACGCGAAATGGATGCTCGACGATCCAAGAGTAAACTTCGCGATCTCCTCGCGAGGCAGCGAGCACGGCGTCGATCATCTCGGCATCCAGGTCGAGAGCGATGGCGAACTGCGCGAGCTGGCCGGCCGCCTCAAAGCTGCCGGGGAAACCACGCGCGATCAGGAAGCCACCACCTGCTGCTATGCGCAATCCAGCAAGGCCTGGGTGGACGATCCCTCCGGCGTGCGCTGGGAGACCTTCTTCACCTTCGGCGAAGCGACGGTTTACGGCGAGGATGAGCCCGCGGCTCCGGCCCCGGCGCAAGCTTCGTGCTGCCAACCGCAAGCCGAGGCGTGCTGCTGAATGCCGTACAACGTCCTCTTCCTCTGCACCGGCAATTCGGCGCGCTCGATCATGGGCGAGGCGATCCTCAACCGCATCGGCGTTGGCAAATTTGCTGCCTATTCGGCCGGATCGCATCCCACCGGAACAGTGAATCCGCACGCGCTCGCGCTGCTCGAGCGGCTGGGATTTTCCACAAAAGGACTGCGCTCGAAAAGCTGGGATGAATTCGCCCGTCCGGATGCGCCGCAGCTCGATTTCGTGTTCACCGTCTGCGACAACGCCGCCAACGAAATCTGCCCGGTGTGGCCGGGACAGCCGATGACGGCGCATTGGGGCGTGCCAGATCCGGCGGCTGCCGAAGGCGACGAGGTGAAGATCGCGGCGGCGTTCCGCGAAGCCTTCGCCATCCTGGAGCGGCGCATCGAGCTTTTCGCCTGCCTGCCGGTCGACAAGCTCGACCGCCTGTCGCTGAAGCGGCGGCTGGACGACATCGGCAAAGAGGCATGATGGCGCGCCGGCTTGCCGCCGAATTCCTCGGCACGGCCTTCCTGCTTGCGACTGTCATCGGCTCCGGAATCATGGCGTCCAAGCTCGCCGGCGGCAACGGCGCGCTCGCGCTCCTATGCAATACGATCCCGACCGGCGCCATTCTCGCCGTGCTGATCCTGACGTTCGGACCGGTTTCCGGCGCCCATTTCAATCCGGCAGTGACGCTCGTATTCGCGACGAGGCGAGAACTTTCTGCCGGCATGGCAGCACTCTACATCGCGGCGCAATTGCTCGGTGCGATCGCCGGCGTTTGGGCGGCGCATCTGATGTTCGGCCTGCCCGTGTGGCAGTTCTCGCAGCATGTGCGCACGGGTGCGGCGCAGTGGTTCGCGGAAGCGGTCGCCACCTTCGGGCTGCTGCTGACGATCCTCGGCTGTGTCGAGCGGAACGCGGCCGCGGTGCCCTACGCCGTCGGGCTCTACATCACCGCCGCCTACTGGTTCACCGCCTCCACGTCCTTCGCCAATCCCGCCGTGACCATCGCCCGCTCGCTGTCCGATACCTATGCCGGCATCGCGCCGGCAGGGGTTCTTGCCTTCATCGCTGCACAAATGGCAGGCGCATTGGCCGCTATGGCCGTAGCTGGCTGGCTTTGGACCGCGCCAGAGCCGGCGTCGGCGTCGTAGTCGCGTTTCGCCGCAGATTTCTCTGCGATTTCAGTTGCCTCCGGCGGGGAATGCCGGATGATCCGTTTGCCGGAGGGGGCGGGCGGCATGGACGAAGGGGTTTCTGGTCAGCCGGATTCGGGCGCGCGCGCGTCCGATGCTCGCGGATTTCAGGGCCGCGGGTCCGGCGACACGGCCGGCGCTGCGACGCCATCCGGAAAACCCGAATTCGCGCGGGTGTCGCATGGCTGACGATTTCGATGACGGAGAGGTTCGCCGCGATGCGGGATTGGGCGCGCAAATCGCGACAGGCATAGCAGCCGCGGCGCCGGAAGACGCCCGCGATTATCTTCGTAAGCAGAGCCGGCTGACCGATCTGCAGATTGAAAACCTGCAGAAGCTCGACGAATACGAAACGTCCCATCTGCGCTGGCGCCGCTTCAATGACCGGATGAAGGGCACGCTGCAAATTCTGCTGGCGCTGATCGGTCTCGCCGTGGTGGTTGCCATCGGCGCGGCGATCTGGAGCGCGAGCCGGGCCGAAGGTTTGGTGGTGGATTCGTTTTCCGTTCCTTCCGGGTTTGCCCAGGCCGGAATCACGGGCGAGGTCGTCACCGAAGACCTGACGCATCGCATCGCGGCGGTTCGCGATACGGCGAATGCGCATTCGATTGCCCATTCCAATGACGTGCGGCTGGGCCGCGACGAGGAGATCAAGGTCGACATTCCCGACACCGGCATTTCGCTTGGCGAAGCCGCCCGTTACTTGCGGTCATGGCTCGGCAACGAGCGGCATCTCGATGGCAATCTGCGCAGTCTCGGCAACGGCAAACTCGCGCTCACGGTTGCCCTGGGGGGCGCGGGCGCCGAGACTTTCGCCGGCACCGATCTCGGCAAGCTCGAGCAGGAGGCGGCAGAGCATGTGTTCCAGGAGGTCGATCCGTCGAACTACATCCTCTATCTCTACGGTGTGCACCGCGCGGCGGACGCGCTACCGGCCATCCACCATCTCATCTATGTCGCCAACAGCCCCGGCATGCTGTCCGACGGATATTCGCTGTGGGGCGGCCATGCGAGGAGCGTCGAGGGCGATCTGCCGCTCGCGATGAAACGCCTGCGCGTCGCCGCCGCCATCGATCCCAAGGCCCTGCCGCCGCACATGGAGATGATGTTCGCGGCCGAAGACATGGGCCATGACGAGGAGGCGCTGCATGAGGCGCGCGCGATGCAGCCCTTCCGGCAGGAAGATCAATATGCCTGGCGCAAGGGCGCTGGCTTCACCGAAGTGCTCCAAGCTGGGGCTCTGGAGGCCGATACTTTTAGCGGCAGCTTCGATCGCGCGGCCGCAGACCCCTGCGGCTTTTGCTCCTTCACCGACAATCTGCTCGATCTCGCCGAATACAACGCGCGCATGCACGATGCGCCGCGTGCGCGTGCGCTGATCGACCGGGCATCGGCGAGCGACGGAGCCGATCCGGAGGGAGCGGCGCGCGGCAAATACTTCGTGGATGCCGCAGAGGGCGATTGGCGGGCTGCCGCCGCTGACGCGCGCGCCTATCGGGCTTTGATGATCGGCGCGAAAACGCCTTTGAGCCGGATCACGGCGCGCACGCTGGCCGCGCCGCTTCTGGCGGTCGCGCTGGCGCGAAGCGGCGACATCGCGGCCGCACGTGCCGAAATCGGCAACACCCCAAGCGACTGCGTCGCCTGCGAAACGGCGCGCGCAGATGTCGAAGCGCTGGCGCGAAACTGGGACGGCGCGCGCCATTGGTTTGCCCGCGCCGTCGCGCTCGCGCCGTCGATCCCGTTTGCCTATGCGGACTGGGGCGCGATGCTATCGCACGAAGGCAAATACGATGCCGCCATCGCCAAGTTCAACGTCGCCAACCAGAAAGGCCTGCACTTTGCCGATCCGCTGGAGATGTGGGGCGAGGCGCTGATCGCGAAAAACCGCTCCGATTTGGCCGTTGCGAAGTTCGAGGAAGCGGCGAAATACGCGCCGAACTGGGGCCGCCTGCATCTCAAATGGGGCGAAGCACTGTTGTGGTCCGGCGACAAAGCCGGCGCGCAGGCGCAATTCCTCGTCGCGTCGCATCTTGATCTCACACCCGCGGAGAAGACGCAGCTTGCGCGAATGGAGACGACGCTTGGCTGATGAGACGGACGAAGGCCTTTCTGCGCAAGGCGGGGATGCACTCGCCGCTCAAATTGCTCTGGATGCAGGGAAGCACAGCGCCGAAGCACGCGAATATCTGAAGAAGCAGTCGCGCATCGCCGACCTGCAGATCGACACGCTGCAGAAGAAGGACGAGTTCGAGCTTTCGCATCTGCGCTTCCGCCGTTTCACCGATTGGACGCGCTTCGCACTGGAGGTGGCTGGATTCCTCGTGGTGCTGCTGGTCGTAAGCGCGTTGGGCGCGATGGTCTGGGACGCCGTGCACGACAGCGATCTCGTCTTCGAGGCCTTTTCGGTCCCACCCGACGTGGCGCAAACCGGGATGACGGGCGCGGTGTTGGCGAACCGTGTGCTGGACAGTTTCGAACGCATGCAAGCTGAACCAGGCGTCACACAAGGCGCTGCCTCCGGCCGGCGCGATAGCAGCAATGAAACGCGGGTGGAAATCCCCGACACCGGCATCTCGCTGGGCGAGCTCGCGCGCTATCTGCGCGGCTGGCTGGGAAACGAAGTGCACGTGACCGGCGATCTTGTGCATAGCGGCAAGCGCTTCGCGCTCACCGTGCGCTACGGATCCGAGCCCGGCGTGACGGGGCAGGGTGCCGCGGGCAATCTCGACACGCTGGTGCAGACCTCGGCCGAGCATGTATTTGCCGCGGCGAGGCCTTATCGCTTCGCCGATTATCTGGTGCACAAGCAGCGCTACGCCGAAGCTGCCCAGCTCATTCCGCCGCTGACGCAGCAAGGCACTCCGGACGATCGCGCGCTGGCATATGCCGCCTGGGCCGAGCTTGAATTTTACGGCAACGGCGATATGCGCGCGGAGCTGGACAAGGGACGCGAGGCCGTGCGTCTCAATCCGCGAAATCCGCTGACGCGCTTCTGGCTTGGCGCGGCGGAAGGCAATCTCGGTCACGACGAAGCGAACTGGGCCAATTTCGGTGAAGGTTTGCGGTTGGCCGACGAGGGCGGCACGGGTATGACCGGCGAACTCACAGCCGCTCTTATTCCGGCATTTCGAGGCTATAGGGACGAAACAGAAGGCGACTATTTGCAGGCAATTCGCGACTACGAACAGGCGCGTCCTTCCGATGTCTGGATAAGCAATCTCCAGAACGAGGTGTCCGATGTCGCCGCCGCACACGACAACGCGGGCGCCCGCGCGCTTGTCCGGTTCATACCTGTCAAGCGCAAACGCGATGGCAAGCCGAACGCGGATGTTCCGCTCGCGCAGTTCGAGGTGGCGTTCAACGCAGGGGACTGGTCCGCGGCAGTGCAGGCGGGTGCTGTCACCGACAAAACCTATGTCGCGTTGGCCGCGCCGCAATGGGCGCGGCGCAACCTGTTCTGGCCGCTCTGGGCCTGTGCCATGGCGATGAACGGGGATGTCGCGGGGGCGGAATCTCTTATCGCCAAGACGGCCACGGATTGCGACGTCTGTATGCGCATGCGCGGGCGGATCGCCGCGCACAAGCACGATTGGGCGAGCGCCACGCGGGATTTTGCAGCGGTATCGGCGCGATCGCCGCATATTCCGTTCGCCGACACCGACTGGGGCGAGATGCTGTTACGCAAGGGCGATATCGATGGTGCCATCGCGAAGTTCACTGCCGCCAACCAGAAGGGTCCGCACTTTACCGATCCGCTGGAGATGTGGGGCGAGGCGCTGATCGCCAAGAACCGCTCCGATCTCGCGCTGGCGAAATTCGAGGAAGCGAACAAGTACGCGCCGAATTGGGGCCGCCTGCATCTCAAATGGGGCGAGGCGCTTCTGTGGACCGGCGACAAAACCGGCGCGCGAAAACAATTCTCCATTGCACGCACGCTGGATCTCACCGCATCCGAAAAATCCCAGCTCGCGAGAATGACGCATGGCTGACGAGCGCGAGGACCATCCATTCGCGCCCGCGCCGGATATGGCGACTGCGTTCGCGGTGGGTTCGGCCAGCCGCGAAGAGGCGGACGCGTATCTGCGCAAGCAGGCGCGCCTCGCCGAGGAGCAGACGGTGCTGGTGCGCCTCCAGGCGGAGGATCTTCGCCGCGAGGATCGCCTGCGCCACTGGTCGCTGCGCGTGCGCCACGTCAGCGATGTGTTGAAGCTCGGCTTCGAATTCGCGGTGGCGATCATTCTTGTCGGGCTGGTGGCACTGCTTGCCGGCGCCGTGTGGGATGCCGACAATGACAACGGGCTGGTGATCGAGTCGTTCTCCGTACCGCCCGATCTCGTGGCCAGAGGCATCACCGGCCAGATCGTCGCAGCGAAAGTGCTCGACCGGCTCAGCGCGATGCAGGAGGCCACGATCTCCGAGCGCGCGCCATCGAGCTATGCCAACAACTGGGGCAACGACATCAAGGTCGAGATTCCCGATACCGGCATCTCGATCGGCGAATTCATGCGCTATCTCCACACTTGGCTCGGCCACCAGACGCACATCGCCGGAGACATCTATCGCACCGGCAAGGGCTATGCGGTGACCGCGCGGGTGGGCTCGACGGCGACGCCAACCTACACCGGCAACGATCTCGACGCACTTGTGAACCAGACAGCGTCGGCGATCTATCGCGCCACGCAGCCCTACCGCTACGCCATGTCACTCTGGGGGCGTGTGCAATTCGGTCCTCCAACGCCTGCCACGCTGCAAGCCATCGCATCGTTGCGCGATTTGGCGGTGTCCGGGGATACGGAGGATCGTGCCTGGGCTTCGGATGCGGTCGGCGATTTCTCGCTGTTCCAGGGCTATCCCGCTGCCAATATTCGCTGGCTGAAGCGGTCGCTTGCCATCGAGCCCGGCATCGATGCGTACCTGGATTTCGGGCGTGCATACGGCGTCATGGGGCATGACCAACAGCTGCTGAACAGCGCCGATGCGCTGCTTGTGTTTGCCCGAACGGGCGGCGGCACTAAGATATTGAACGACAAGCGCGCTGCCGATCTCCTCTACACCCAACAACTCGTGGCTCTGCTGCACGGCGACAACATGCAGGCGCTGGAGCTTGCGCAACAGGTGAGGCGGATGGCGGATCTGAAGGTGACTGTCGGACCCTATGCCGAGCTCGGAAAAGTAGTCGCTTGCGCCGCCATGCACGATGAACTTTGCGTCGACGAAACCAATGACGTCGATCCCATTCCGCCACTATGGCTCGTGCAGTCCGATGTCGTGCTCGGGCGATACGGGAAGGCCGCGAGCGCAGAAGCCGCGGTTCGCGCCCAGCTCGCTGGCCTTTATAGATTCGGACAATTGCTAGCGCGCAACCAGGCCGATCCAAATCTCGCGCTGGCCAAGGCGGAACTTGGCGATTTCAAGGGCGCACACGCCCTGATCGATGGTGCACCTGCCGATTGCGATCTGTGCCTGCGGATGCGCGGGCGCATCGCTGCGCTCGAACATCGCTATGACCAAGCGGGCAGGGACTTCGCGATCGTTTCTGCGCGTTCACCGGACATTCCGTTTGCCGATACGGATTGGGGAGAGATGCTGCTGCACAAGGGCGATCTCGACGGCGCCGTAGCGAAGTTCACCACCGCCAACCAGAAAGGCCCGCATTTCGCCGATCCGCTGGAGATGTGGGGCGAAGCGCTGATCGCCAAGAGCCGCTCCGATCTCGCGCTGGCGAAATTCGAGGAGGCCGCGAACTACGCGCCGAACTGGGGCCGCTTGCACCTCAAATGGGGCGAAGCGCTGCTGTGGAGCGGCAAGCAGGACGACGCGCGCAAACAGTTCGCGCTGGCATCCCGTCTCGATATGAGGGCATCGGAGAAGGCGGAACTTGCAAGGATGACATCCCGCCATGGCTGACGACGACAACAATGCGGCGGCCGGCGCACGCGGTTCGGCCTCCGCAGCGGAGGCGATGTCGCTCCATGCGGCAAGCCGGTCGCGCGCCGATGCCTATCTCGACGAGCAGACCAAGCTGGCGCGCCTGCAAAGCGAGAATATGATCGAGCAGAACGCGTTCGAGTTGTCGCATCTGAAATGGCGCCGCTTCAGCGATCAGATGCGCGGAATCCTCTACATCTTCGGTGTGCTGGTGGCGCTCGTGCTGATGATCGCGGCCGGCGCTTTCGTTTGGAGTGCGGCGCGCTCCGACGGCCTCGTCATCGAGGCGTTTTCGGTGCCACCCGATTTCGCTCAGCGCGGGCTGACCGGCGAGGTCGTTGCCGGCAAGGTGCTCGATCGTCTGCAGACTTTCCAGGGGCAAACGCAATCCAATCGCGCGCCGTCGAGTTACGCCAACAATTGGGGCGACGACATCAAAGTGCAGATCCCGGAGACCGGCGTCTCGATCGGGCAGCTGAACCGTTATTTGCGCCAGTGGCTGGGCCATGAAACGGAAATTTCCGGCGAAGTTTACGGCACGCCGGCCAGCATTGCAGTCACCGCGCGCGTTGGCGGAAATCAAAGCCCCACCTTCACCGGCAGTGAAGCCGACCTCGACAAGCTGATTGAGAAGGCGGCCGAGTCGGTCTATCGCGCCACGCAGCCCTATCGTTATGCCGTTTACCTGAGCCAGCACGGCCGCGACAAGGAATCGCGTGCGGTCTATCAGCAGCTGATCGCCGACGGCCCGCCGCTCGAGCGTGGCTGGGCTTATATCGGCCTTGCCGCCGATCTGCAGCAGAACGGCAAGCCTAATGAGGCTATTGCGGTTGTCCGTCGCGCGATCGCCGAACGCCCCGATCTCCTGCTCGCCTATGTCAATTTGTCGAACTACGAAGGCAATCTGCAGCACGACGACGCATCGCTGGCGCCACTGCTGGAATTTGTTTCCCGCGCCAAGGCCGGCGACTCCAGCATGGGCCACGCCGACCTGGCATATAATCTCATCACCGCCCGGCACAGCATTGCGACATCGCTGGGCGATTTTGGCGAAGCGCTCTCCGTGGTGCGCGAAGGGCTGAAGGATCCGGACCGCAGCGGTTCGCACGAGAGTCTGAGCGTCTACATCGTCGCGGACTGCGGCGCGCTGCACGATGCGGCCTGCGTCCGGCGGAGCTACGCGGCGTTGCCGCCATCGGACAATGCGAATGTTCTCGTCAATCGTATCGGCACCTTGCAGATCGCCTACACGGCGTTGCACGACTGGCGCGCGGTTCTGGCGCTGAAGGATCGCGAGATCGCACTTCTGAAATCGATGGGGCCGGCCGGCGAATTCTTCATTCCCGAACTGGAGGACCCGGTTACCGGTCTGGCCGAAAGCGAACTCGGCAATTTCCCGGCAGCGGAAGCCACTCTGGCCGATTGCCCGGCCAATGGTGACGTTTGCATGCGCACACGGGGAGAATTGCGCGCCGACGAGGGAAAATGGGGCGCGGCGGATTACTGGTTTTCACGCGCGGTGCACGATTCTCCCAAGACGCCGTTCGGCTACGAAGCGTGGGGCGAGGCCCTTCTGAAGAAGGGCGATTTGGATCGCGCCATCGCGCAATTCGCAAGAGCGCACGACAAGGGGCCGCACTGGGCCGATCCGCTGGAATATTGGGGCGAGGCGCTAATCGCGAAGAACCGTTCGGACCTCGCGCTGGCGAAGTTCGAGGAAGCGAACAACTACGCGCCGAACTGGGGCCGCCTGCATCTCAGATGGGGCGAGGCACTGCTGTGGTCCGGCGATCAGGCCGGCGCGCAGAAGCAATTCGCCATAGCCGCACACCTCTATCTCACGCCATCCGAAACATCCCAACTCGCGCGCATGGGGGCATCTCATGCCGGATGAGCGCGATGACAAATCAGCCGAGAATAAGATTTCGCCGGATGCAACCGCCCACTCGATGGCGATGGAGGCGGCAGCACACAACGAAAAAGTCGCTGCCAAAGCGGCGACCTTTCTCGAAGAGCAGACACGGCTCGTCCGGCTTCAGGCGGCGGATCTCGAACGCGAGGACAAGGTCCGCCACTGGTCCTTGCGGGTTCGCCACATCAGCGATCTGCTCAAGCTCGCGTTCGAACTCGGCGCCGCGCTGATTGCGCTGGTGGTGGCGGTCGGCCTCGTGGCGATGATCTGGAATGCGCGCGAGGCCACCGGTCTGATCATCCAGCCGATCAAAGCGCCACCGGATTTCGCCGCGCGCGGACTTGACGGCACAGTGCTGGCCCAGCGCCTTCTCGACAGGCTGAATGGTCTCGTTCTCGCGGCGGACAAATGGTCGTTCCGCTCCACCGACAGCATCAGCGGCAACTGGGGCAACGACAGCAAGGTTCAGATTCCGGCAACAGGCGTCTCGTTTTTCGAGCTGCGCAACTTCCTGCGCGCGTCGCTCGGCAACCAGACGAACATGGGCGGCGAACTCTATCGCACGCGCGCTGGCGTCGCGCTGACCGTGCGGGTGGACACAAATCCCCCGGTCACGATCGAGGGCAACGAGCAGGATGTGGACAAGCTCCTGTTGCGCGCCGCGGAGTCGCTGCTCGAGCAGACACAACCCTACCGCTATGTGCTGCTTCTCTACGCACAAGGTCATCCGATCTCCGGCATCGTGCCGATTGCGCAACGGCTAGTGGATGCGACTTCCGGCGTGGATCGGACATGGTCGCGATCGGCCCTGGAAGAGCAGCTCCAGTTCGGCGGAAGGTATCGCGAGTCCCTCCCGTACTGCGAAGAGACCATTGCGTCTGCGCCGCGCCATCCGGTCGGATATTTCGACATGGCCCCGGCGCAATGGGCCGTTGGCCATTTGCAAGCCGCGGTCGATGCCATGCGCGAGTTCAAGCAGCTGATTCGCGACGGCGCGGGCAAGGACTTCCGGCCGCAAATCGTCCCGTTTCTCGTCGACAACGCGGATTCCTTCGTTGGCGACCTGACGGGCGCCTACTCCGATGCGGTCAAGGCCGACATCGCGGAATCGAAGACGGGCGAATTCGATCTGAGTGTTTCCGCGCCGGCCACGCTGGCAGCCGATTACGCGCTGAACCACGACACCGCCACCGCGCGCGCCATTCTGAGGCGGTCGCACCTTACGAACGACGGCATGCTGCTGCAATCCGAATACGTGACGACAACGGGACCCGTTCTGCCGAACTTCGATCTGTCGGCCGATCTCGACGATTGGATAGACGCACGCAACGCACTGCAACAAGCAGACCGGATGGCGCTGGCGCATGGCGATGTGAGCGACGTGCGCCACACCTTGATCTGGCCATGGCTTGCCTATGCCTGGTCGCGCACCGGGCAACTGAAAGCCGCGGAGGAGTTGATCGCGCGCACGCCGCACGATTGCACGCTGTGTCTGGAAGTGCGCGGGCGCATCGCGGAAGCAAAGGGCGACGCCTCCGGCGCGGCCGTATGGTTCAGCCGGGCCGCCAAGGATGGGCCGTCCATTCCGTTCGCTTATGCCGGTTGGGGTGCGATGCTGATGCGCAAGGGCGATGTCGATGGCGCCATCGCGAAGTTCGAGCTGGCGCATCAGGCGAGCCCGCATTTCGCCGATGCGCTGGAGCTATGGGGTGAGGCGCTGATTGCGAAGAACCGCTCCGATCTGGCGCTGGCGAAGTTCGAGGAAGCCGCGAAGTACGCGCCGAACTGGGGCCGCCTGCATCTCAAATGGGGCGAGGCCCTGCTGTGGAACGGCAAGCGCGATGAGGCGAAAACGCAATTCGCTATTGTCGCCGGACTTTATCTCTCGCCGGCGGAAAGAACTGCGCTCGCGCACATCGAACAGGCGTCGATCAAGCCTGCGCCGGCTTGAAGACAAACCGCCGGTAGAGCAGGCCGAGGATCACGCAAGCCGCGCCGCTGATGAGCGCGTCGGCAGCGAAAGTCGCCGTCGTGCCTCCGATGCCATAGGCATTGCCGTCGATCATCTGCATGTAGGTCAGAGGAATTTGGGTGACACCAATCAGCACGCCGTATTGTGTCGCGGCCAGCGGATTGTCGTGGCCGATGGTGCGAAAGGTGATGGCGTTGGCTGCGGTGAAGGCAGCGGCCTGGAACACGTTCTGCCCCATGACCGCGATGCCGAATGTGACGGGATCGCGCGGTGCCGCGATCAGCGACAGCGTAAAGCAGGCGCCGACCAGGCCCACCAGCAAATAGACCGCGACCGGCGATATGCGCTTGGTAATCTGCGGCACGATGAGCGCGCCGAACACGCCGGCCACGGCAACGCCCACGCCGGCGATCACGCCGACCAGTTCATCGGATGTATGAAAATCGTGGCCGAACCCGGACAGCGTGTTGGTCAGCGCGAAAGACGCGGACGGCGCCAGAAAGATCACCAATATCCATTGCACATCCTTGCGG
>DASYBT010000275.1:0-1602 GCA_036500585.1 Rhizomicrobium sp. | reverse complement strand
TAATGCATCGCGCATCGGTCGGGTGCTTCCTGTGCCGTCGCGGCTTCCGCCACGCCGACCCCGACCCCGGTTAAGCTGACGCCCTTCGCGAGCCCAGCCCCCAGAAGCGGGAAGATCGATTCTCGAAGTTTGGGCTGCTCGGACGCAAATGCAAGTGCAAGCGTGGGGCTTATGCACAAGATATGGCTTAAACCAGCCGACTTTGGTGCACGGCGGCGGCGATGAAGGATGAGAACAGCGGATGCGGCGCGAAGGGGCGCGATTTCAGCTCGGGATGGAATTGTACGCCGATGAACCACGGGTGATCGGGGATTTCCATGATCTCGGGCAAGCGGCCATCGGGCGACCAGCCTGAAACCACGAATCCGTGTTCGCCAAGCTGGCGCGTGTAGCCGACATTTACCTCGTAGCGGTGGCGGTGGCGCTCACTGATCTCGGTTGCGCCGTACACCTCCGCCACGCGGCTGCCCGGTGAAAGAATGGCCGGATAGGCGCCGAGCCGCATCGTGCCGCCGAGGTCGCCGCCTTCCTCACGCGTTTCCAACTGATTGCCCTTTGACCATTCGGTCATCAGCCCGATTACGGGATGTCGCGGCTTGCCGATTTCCGTCGTGCCGGCACCTTCGAGCCCCGCGAGATCGCGCGCAGTCTCGATTACCGCCATGTGCAGGCCGTAGCAGATGCCAAAGAACGGCACGTTGCGCTCGCGCGCAAACTTCACCGCACTCATCTTGCCTTCGGTGCCGCGTTCCCCGAAGCCCCCGGGAACGAGGATACCGTCCACATTTTCCAGAAAACTCGCTGCATCGTCGCGTTCGAAAATCTCGCTGTCAATCCACTCCATATCGACGCGGACGTTGTTGGCGAGTCCGCCATGCGTCAGCGCTTCCGACAGCGACTTGTAGGAATCCTTCACCTGCATGTATTTGCCGACGACGGCGATCTTCACTTCGCCTTCCGGATTCTTCACGCGGTCGACAACCCACTGCCAGCGTGACAGGTCCGGCGCCGGCGCATCGTGGATGCCGAACACCTTCAGCACCTGGGTATCGAAGCCCTGCTCGTGATAGCGCATCGGCGCTTCGTAAATGGTGGGAAGATCAAGCCCGGGAATAACACAGGCCGGCGAGACGTTGCAGAACAGCGCGATCTTTCGCCGCTCTTCCTCCGGAATGGGGTGCTGCGAGCGGCATAGCAAAATGTCAGGATGGATACCGATGCCCCGCAGTTCCTTCACAGAGTGCTGGGTGGGTTTGGTCTTCAATTCGCCGGCGGTCTCGATATAGGGCACGAGCGTCAGATGGACGAAACAGGCGTTGCCGCGGCCAAGATCGTTGCCGAGTTGCCGGATCGCTTCGAAGAACGGCAGGCCTTCAATGTCGCCAACCGTGCCGCCGATCTCGCACAGCAGGAAATCGACCTCGTCGGCGCCCGACAGCACGAATTCCTTGATCATGTCGGTGACGTGCGGGATCACCTGCACCGTACGGCCGAGATACTCCCCTCTGCGCTCCTTTTCGATCACGCGTTGGTAAATGCGGCCCGACGTGATGTTGTCCGACTGCGAGGAGGGCACACCGGTGAAGCGCTCGTAATGCCCAA
>DASYBT010000274.1:0-4029 GCA_036500585.1 Rhizomicrobium sp. | reverse complement strand
TATGTCGTGCCGCGCGATACCGTGCTCGGCGCGTTCGTGATGGTTGGCGCCCATGAAGCCTTATAGCCGCCCTTCGAGCTGTAGAGCGCGCGGCCACCGACCAGGACCTCTCCGGTCGGCAGGATCATCAGGCTGTTTCCGCCGCCGCCGACACCTTGATAGGTGAGATTGGTGCCGTCAAACTCATACAGACGGCCGGTCTCTCCCTCGACGAGCACGTTGCCACTCGTCAACAGCGCCGCGAAGGAATCGCCGGCAGCATCTTCCGAAGGAAAATCGGGGCCCGCAGTCCAGCGGTTGGTGGCTGGATTGTAGATGGCTGTATGGCCGCGCAGGCCACCCTGCGGAAAGCCACCGGTGGCGAAGACTGTCCCGTCGGGCCGCAGAATAGCCGGGCCGATTTCCCCGGGCGGGTAATAGCATCTGTTGTTCGGCGGGTACGGGGTGCAGTCGCAGCAGGGCGGCTCCTTTAGATCGACCAGCGTGTCGCGTGCCGACGTCCACGCCTGAGCGACCGGCGAATAGATTTCCGCCTTTGGGCTGTCCTTCACGTCGACGGCTAGGAAGCGGCCGTCCGGCAGAAGCGTCCAGCCTTCCTCGGAGTGGAAATCGTTCTTGCCGGTCGAATTCAGTTCGGTCCAGGTGAGCGTCGCCGGGTCCATCGCGAACATGGCCTTGTTGAGTTTGGTGCCGATCACGTACCGGCCGTCCGGCAGCACGACCGACGGTGAATCGCCGACGTGGCGCATCTTGTCCGGCAGGTGGAGCATGGTCCACTTGTCAGCTTGTGGATCGTAGATGGCGCTCTGCTTGGTGAGGGCAAAATTGCCGAAATCGTATTCGCCTCCGGAGATCACAACGCGCCCGTCGGCGAGAACCGCTGAAGCGTACGCATCCGGCGAATATTTCGACGGCAGATCGGCGACGCGCGTCCAGGTGCCGCGGAGGTAGCTGCCCGTGAGATCCGGCACCAGCTTGTACCAATGCTGATCCTGAAACGATTGGACCAGCACCGTTCCATCGGTGAGCTGGAAGGCGAGCTGCCCGCCTTCCGGCGCCACGGTCGCCAGCGGCTTGAGCTTTCCGCCCCAGGCGGCAACAGGCAACAGACAGCACGCGAACGCGATGGTCCGCAGGACTCGAGATAGCATTTTTCCCCTCTGACACCACTGATGGCGACGGACGGTATCACGTCGGCGCAAACATGCCAGCCCTCGGAAGGATTGGAAGCCTTACCGGCACCCGGATATGGTCAGCAAATGAGTGAAGCCCAGGCCGGCGCGGCGCGCACCGCTCTCGAATTGGCGGCGGAGCATCTTCGCCGCGCCGAATTCGCGGCCGCCGAAGCGGTCCTGCGCGACGCAATCGCGCGCAAGCCAGCCAATCCGCAACTGCATTACGCGCTCGCCAGGGCGCTGATCGCGCAGCACCGGTTGCCGGAGGGGATCGAAGCGGCGCGTGCCGCGATTCGTCTGAAGCCCGGCTATGCCGAAGCGTTGGCCGCACTCGGCGAAGCGCTGCATGCACAAGGCGACGCAGCCGAAGCGGAAAAAGCATTCCGCGCGGCCCTGCGGCTGCAGCCGAATTTCCAGCAGGCGCGGCAGGGGCTGGCTGTGCTGTTGAATGACACCGGCCGTCCCAGGGACGCCGAGTCCCTGCTGCGGCAGAGCGTGGCTGCCGCTCGCACGCCGCGCGATGCCGCCGCGGCAAGCCACAATCTCGGTGTGTCGCTCAGACTTCAACGGCGCTATGCCGAGGCCGTGGCAGCGTTCGATTCCGCCACGCGCTCCGCACCGGATCTGGCGCTGCCCTATTACACGCGCGGCTGCGCGCTGCAGCATCTGGGACGGATCAAGGAAGCCATTGCAAGTTTCCGCGCCGCGATCGCCCGCGATCCGATCCATCTCGATGCGCATCACGATTTGAATCAGCTTCTCTATCGCCTCGGCCGCGACGATGAGTTTCTCGTCTCCTACGACGAAGCGTTGGGCCGGGCGCCGAATGCGGGCGTGCTCGCGCTCGCCAAGGCGAAGCTGCTGTTCCAGCGCGGCGACTACGAGAACGCGCGGGAGAGCTACGAACGGGCCACAGCCCTCCTGCCGGAGAGTGCGGCGGCGCATGGCGGCCTTGCGCTCGCCACGGCGCGATCCGGCCAACCGGAGTTGGCGATCAAAGAACACGAGCTTGCACTCACGCTCGCGCCAAACGACTCAAACAGCGCCTGCACCTTCGCCGAGACCTTGCTGCGCATTCGCGATCCGCGGAAAGCGCGCGAGATTGCCGAACGCGCCGTATCGCTTGCGCCCGACAATCAGTATGCGCTGGCCATGTGGGGTCTGGCAGCGCGCGCCATCGACGATGCACGCGAGCAGGAGCTGAACGATTACGAGGGGCTGGTGCAGGTTTTCGAGATCGATCCGCCGGCGGGATATGACAGCATCATCTCGTTCAATCGTGACCTCGATCGGGCATTGGATGGTCTGCACCGCGACCAGCGCGAGTTCCTCGGCCAGTCCTTGCGCGGCGGCACGCAGACGCTGGACAATCTCTTTGGCGCGGGGCATCCGCTGTTCGAGGCACTGCGCGGGCGCATCGACGAAGCCATTGCCGCCTATATGGCGCGGATGAAGGAGGATGCCGAGCATCCGCTGCGCCGCCGCCGCACGGGCGCTTTTCAATATGCCGGATCGTGGTCGGCGCGGCTGTCCGACTGCGGTTTCCATGCCAACCATGTGCATCCGAAAGGCTGGATCAGTTCGGCCTACTATGTAGCCGTGCCGGATGCGGTCGCGGACAAGACTTCAAAGCAGGGCTGGATCAAATTCGGCGAACCGGATTTCGACGCCGGGTTTGCCGATCCTGTTCGCCGCGCGATCCAGCCGCGGCCCGGCACCCTGGTGCTGTTTCCATCCTACATGTGGCACGGCACCATCCCCTTCCACAGTGCACAGAGCCGGACCACCATCGCCTTCGATGCGGTGCCACGATAGGCTGACCGCGCAGGCAATCAGGCCAATCGGAATTGCGCACCCAAGTTGCGATCATCGGTGCCGGGCCGGCCGGTTTGCTGCTCTCGCAATTGCTGCATGTGGCGGGCATTGACTCGGTCGTGCTGGAAAGGCGCAGCCGCGCCTATGTGGAGGCGCGTGTCCGCGCCGGTGTGCTCGAGCAAGGCACGGTGGATTTGCTGACCAGCGCCGGCATCGGCCAACGCGTGCGGCGCGATGGGTTGCGCCACGACGGCATCAAGATCGCCGTCAATGGCGAGTTGTTTCGCGTCGATTTCCGGGCGCTCACTGGCACGAGCGTCACGGTGTATGGCCAGACGGAAATCACGCGCGAGCTCATTGCGCTGGCAATCGCGCGCGGCACACCGATCGTCTTCGAAGCGGAAGATGTTCGTATCGGCGGCATCGACTCGGACAAGCCCTTCGTCGAATGGACAGTTGCCGGCGAGCGGCAGCACCTCGATTGCGAGTTCGTCGCCGGGTGCGATGGGCAACACGGCATCAGCGCCGCCTTGATTCCGGCAGACCACAAGGCGTGTTACGAGCGCGGCTATCCCTTCGGCTGGCTCGGTATTCTCGCCGATTGCCCGCCCTGCGACGACGAGATCATCTATGCCTACCACGATCGCGGCATGGCGCTGGCGAGCCAGCGCTCGCGCGCCCGCAGCCGCTACTACATTCAAGTGCCGCTGACCGAGCGCCTTGAAGACTGGCCGGACGAGCGCCTCTGGGACGAAGTCGCGCTGCGGCTCGGTGCGCTAGCGGCCCGCGGCATGGTGCGAGCGCCGGCGATCGAGAAAAGCATCGCGCCGTTGCGCAGCTCCGTTTCGCAACCGATGCGCCACGGCCGGCTGTTTCGCGCCGGCGACGCGGCGCATATCGTGCCGCCGACCGGCGCCAAGGGGTTGAACCTTGCCGCCTCCGATGTGCATTACCTGTCTGAGGCGCTGATCGCGCATTACCGCGATGGCGATGCGTCCGGCCTCGACGGCTATTCCGAACGCGCGCTCAGGCATGTATG
>DASYBT010000273.1:0-18766 GCA_036500585.1 Rhizomicrobium sp. | reverse complement strand
ATGACGGATAGCTTTCGCGCGATCTTCGGCAAGAACCTGGATCTGGTGCTGGTCTTCGGCGTCATCGCGATTCTGCTGATCCTGTTCGCGCCGATACCGCCTGTGCTGGTCGATCTGTCGATTGTCATCAACCTCGCCTTCGCGCTGACGATCCTGCTGCTCACCTTCTATGTGGGCCGGCCAGTCGAGTTCTCGACATTCCCCTCGCTTCTCCTGGTGGCGACACTGTTCCGTGTCTCGCTGAACGTGGCGGCCACCCGCCTGATCCTGACCAGCGCCAATGCCGGCGAAGTGATTGGCGCCATCGGCAGCTTCGCCGTGCGGGGCAATTTCGTCGTCGGCCTCGTCGTCTTCTTTATTCTCGTGGTGGTCCAGTATGTGGTGGTGACGTCCGGTGCGCAGCGCGTATCGGAAGTGGCAGCGCGTTTCGTGCTCGATTCCGTGCCCGGCCAGCAAATGAGCATCGATGCCGATCTCAATATGGGCCTCATCGACCAGAACGAAGCCAAGCGTCGCCGCAAGGATCTGGAGAAGGAAGCGTCCTTCTATGGCGCGATGGATGGCGCCAGCAAGTTCGTGAAAGGCGATGCCATCGCCGGAATCATCATCCTGCTCATCGATATCATCGCAGGCTGGATCGTCGGCGTGGCCGAAATGGGCATGAACTGGAGCGATGCGCTTGCCACCTTCACCTTGCTGACCATCGGCGATGGCATCGTCACGCAAGTGCCCGCGCTGGTGATTTCCGTGGCTACCGGCATCATTGTCACGCGCTCGTCGGCCGACCGCCAGCTCGGCACGGAAGTTTTCAGCCAGCTGACATCCGTGCCGAAAGTGCCGCTGATCGTTCTCGGCACCCTGATGGTGCTGCTGGCGCTTCCCGGAATGCCGAAATGGCCGATGGTGATTGTCGTGCTGATCGCCGCTGCAAATTTCATGGCTGCGCGGCGCAAAAAACGGGCAGAGCAGGCGGAAACGCTGTTCGAGAAACAGGAGACGGAGCCCGAGAAGCAGGCGCCGAAAGCTCCGGCCCCCGTCGAGGTGCTGCTTGGCCGCGATCTTGGGCAGCAATGGATGCCGCTGAAACCGCTCTTGATGGAACGCATCGCGGCCCTGCGGACACAGCGTGAGAAGCTGAGCGGCTTTCTGATTCCCTCCATCCTTTTCCAGGACGGCACGGAACTCGGCCCCTTGGAATATGAAATCTCCTTGTTCGGGACCCGCCACGGCACAAGCCAGGTCTATCCGGACATGGTTCTGGCCGTGCGCAGCTCGGAAACCGCGGAGGTCCTGCCTGGCATTGAGACGCGCGATCCCGCGTTCGGACTGCCGGCGGTGTGGATCGATGCCGGCCTCTCCGATCGGGCGCGCAATTCCGGATGCACTCTTGTCGATCCGGTGACCGTGTTGATGACGCATTTGGGCGAGGTTGTGCGCGGCGAGGCTTCGTTGCTTCTGTCGCGTGCCGATGTCGTCTCCTTGCTGGAAGGTGTCCGCTCGCGTCAGCCGGGGCTGGTCGAGGAACTGATCCCGGCGGTGATGACCGTCTCGGACGTTCAGCGGGTGCTGCAGAACCTTCTCGCCGAAGACGTTTCCATCCGCACGCTCGACCAGATCGTCGAAACCCTGGTGGATGTTGGTCGCACCTCGAAAGACCCGGCGGAATTGACCGAACTTGTCCGACAGCGGTTGAGCCACGGAATTTGTCAGGGGTTGCGCGGCAAGAACGAGCAGCTTTCCGTCTTGAGCCTCGATCCGCGCGTGGAAGGGCAAATTGCCGACAGCATTCGCCGCGCCGACAAGGGGGCGGGCTTCGCGCTTGATCCAAAGTTCGCTGAACAATTGATCCGGCGTCTGGTGCCGCTTGTCGAGTCGATGATGCGGCAAAGACTTGCGCCGGTCCTTTTGTGCAACGCGGATATTCGGCGTCATTTGAAAACCTTTACACGGCGAACATTGCCGCGGCTCTCGGTCCTATCGGTCAATGAAATTCCGCATACGGTCGATCTGAAATCTTTCTCCGTTGTGAAGGTCGATTGATGGGCCCCTGCGTAAAAATTTTTTGGCGCAGTGTGCAATCACAGATTGTGCACCCGTTATGGTTGTGTTACCCATATCGTTATGGGGCTGATTGACATCGGGGGCGTGATGCTTTCGCGCGCGGAACAGCGTGTGGAAGTCGCAGCGCAAAACCTCACTAACGCGACAATGCCGGGCTATCGGGCGCGCAGTATATTTCCCTCGCTGCTCGACACCGCGAACCCGACATCGGATGCCCCGGGAATGACGAGCGTCGATTTCACCAACGGGCCGCTGCGCAGTACGGGAAATCCTCTCGATCTCGCGATTTCCGGTTCCGGTTTCTTCGTGGTGCGCTCGAACGCTGCGACCTACTACACGCGCAATGGACAGTTCCAGCGCGACACCGACGGCCGGATCGTCACCGCGGAAGGTTATGCCTTGCAGTGCCAGTCCGGCGACGCCGTTGTGAAGAACGGCGATCCGAAAGTCATGCCGGACGGCACTGTTCTTGATGGAGACGAACCAGTCGGTCGGCTGTTGATCGTCAATTTCGCCAATCCGCAGACCCTGCATCCTGCTGGAGCCGGTGTGTTTTCGGCGGATGACAGGCAGGCCGCGCCGGCATCGTCGGAAATCCGCGAAGGCATGCTCGAAGGTTCCAACGTGTCAACGGCCGGCGAGATGATTTCGATCATGGCGGGGCTGAGAAGCGCGCAATCTGGGCAACAGCTGATCCAGTTCTACGACGATCTGATGGGGCGCGCACTCGCCGCGTTCGGTCAGCAATGATTATCGACTGTGTAAATCAAGGTGGGGCAGCAGATGAATGGCGCATTTTATGTTGGCGCGCTTGGCATGGACGCGCAGCAGCGGGCGCTCGATGTCGTCGCGAATAACATCGCGAACATAAACACGACAGGGTTCAAGCGGCAGGTCGTCCGTTTCTCGGAATTGGCGGCGTCGGCTCGTGACGAGCAGGATCTGCCCCTTGCGCAAACGCAGCCTTCGAGCTCCGATGGCGTCACCATCAGCGCCTCGCCGCATGTGTGGACGCAAGGGGACATCAGCCAGACCGGCCAGGCAATGGATCTTGCCATCAGCGGCAATGGCTTCCTCGAATTGATGGGGCCCTCCGGCCGCACGCTGCTGTGGCGCGGCGGCACCTTGAAGGTGAATGCCGACGGCTACCTGGCCGCTTCCGACGGCACGGTGCTGAAGGCGATGATCTCGGTGCCGCAGAGCGCCACCAATCTCACCATCGGCAGCGACGGCATCGTGTCGGCGCAAGTGGATGGGTCGACGCAGTTGCGCCAGCTGGGCCAGATCGAACTCACCATGGTGAAAGATCCGGACAGCCTGGTTGACGACGGTTCCGGCTACTTCGAGGCGAGCGATCCCAGCGAAACATACAATGTTGCCGGGGGCGAGGACGGCGGCGGCATGTTCGTGCAGGGGGCGCTGGAAGGCGCCAATGTCCAGCTCACCAACGAGATGGTCACGTTGATGATGCTGCAGCGTGCCTATGCCGCGAGCGCGCAGGTGGTTCAGGCCGGCGATCAGCTTATGTCCATCGCAAACGACCTGAGACGCGGATGATGGGGCCGCTCGTGTCATTCGCTATGGCTGCCGCGCTGGCGGGAAGCGCCGCAGGCTCTCCCACGGCTCACTCCGGCCCAGAGCGCGCTTGTTTGCGCGTTCTTCTGCCGCAATCGGCCGGCGCGATCCCCGATTCCGGGGCTTTCGAACCTGCGTCGTGCGCCGCAGCCCATTCCGAGGAAACTTTCCACTACGACAGCACAGATCGTGTCACGCGGCTGTCGCGCACGGTGGCGGCCGGCGAGATCGTAAACTCGTTTCCGGAGTTCCAGATCGGCATTGTCCGTCCAGGTGACAAGCTCACCTTGATCAGCCGTGTCGGCAGCGTCGACATCGAGCGCAAGGTACAGGCGCTGCAGCCTGCCCGTCCCGGTGAGCGGCTCTTTGTGAAGAGTTCGGACGGCACCGTTCTGTCCGCACGTTTCGAGGCGGCCGCACCATGATGCGTTCCGCCGCAGTCCTGATGGTGACATTAGCTTGTGCAGTGCCACAGGCGCACGCGACCGACCTGATGCCGCATGGCAGCTGGCCCGGACTTGCCAGCGATCGCAGTTCGCGTGCCATCGGTGACATCCTCACCGTCATTATCTACGAAAATTCGCAGGCGACGAATTCGGCCGAGAACGTCGCCAACAAAAGCAGTTCCTTCCAGGGGCAGATTTCCGCCGGAAATCCGCTTGTCGCCACCAATGGCCTGCACGAATCCGGCGGCTTGTCGCTGGCCCATACGGCGGACAATGGCGCTACAACCTCGCGCGCCGGAACCATGGTGGCCGAGCTCAGCGTCACCGTGGATCAGGTGTTTTCGAATGGCGATCTGCACGTCACCGGAAGCCAGGCGCTGAACATCAACGGCGAGAAGACGAACATCAAAGTCTCGGGCCGCGTCAGACTTGCCGACATTTCGCCGTCGAACGCTGTGCTCTCCACCAGCCTCGCCGACGCTGCGATTGATTACGATGGCGCGGGATTCGTCTCGGCGAGCTCGCAACCCGGCCTCATGACACGCGTGCTGAACTGGATCGATCTGCCATGAAGCGGGTGAGGTCGATCCTTCTTGGCGTCTTGATTGCGGCACTGGCTGCAACGCCGTCACTCGCCAATGTCGGTCAGGTTCGCGTGAAGGATTTGGGGCGCTTCCTGGGCTGGCGCGACAATGCATTGGTCGGTTACGGCATCGTCACGGGCCTTGCAGGTTCGGGGGATTCGCCGCGCAGCGGTGTCACCAAGCAGGCGCTGAGCAATGTGCTCGGCCGGCTCGGCGCCAACATCACGCCGGACGAAGTCGACAGCCGCAACGTTGCAGCGGTCGTCATCACAGCGACATTGCCGCCTACAGCGAAAATCGGCGACCGTATCGATGTCACGGCGACATCCATCGGCGACGCACGCAGCCTCGTCGGCGGCATGCTGCTGATGACGCCGCTGCTGGGCCCCGACCAGAAGATCTATGCATTGGCGCAAGGCGCGCTCGTCGTCGGCGGTTATGATTTCGAGGACAACGGCAATCTCCGGCAGAAGAACTATCCCACATCCGGAGTCTGTGTCGGCGGCGCGACGGTAGAGACGCCGGTGGACGCCGATATCGTCGGCGCCGGCGGCCGTCTCACCTTCTTGCTTGCCGATCCGGACTACACGACCGCACAGCGCATTGCCGACGGGCTTAATGCTGCGCTCGGCGCCGGCACGGCAAAGGTGCAGGGCGCGGAGTCGGTTGTGATCGATAGCGCGTCCGGCGGCGGCGATCTCAGCCGCCTAATCTCCCAGATCGAGAACGTCACCGTCACACCCGACGAAGCCGCGCGCGTGGTCATCAATGAGCGTTCCGGCACCGTGGTGGCGGGCGGTGGGGTGCAGATCTCGAGCGTGGTGATCGCGCAAGGCGACATCAAAGTCAGCGTCGATGTCGAGCATCAGGCATCTCAGCCTGTGGTGCTTGGCGGGATCGCACCCGACGTGCGCAGTCTCATCGTGACAAACAGCAAGCTCAGCGTCAGCGATGGGGTGCGCGACGCCGTCGTGCGCCTGCCGAACACCACTGTCGCGGACCTGGTGCGTGCGCTGGCCAGGGCGCAGGTGGATACCCGCCGCACCATCGCAATCCTGCAGGCCATCAAGGCGGCAGGCTCGCTCCACGCCGACATTATCGTTCAGTAGGGGATCATGGACAACGGTACAGCCATTCTGATGATCAAAGCACTGGACGGGCTGAACGCCCGTTCGGTGATTACGGCCGAGAACATCGCCAACTCCGCCACGCCGAATTATCTGCCGCTGCGAACCTCGTTCGAAGCGGCGTTGAAGGAAGCGGCGGCGAAAAGCGATGACGCGGTGCGCGACTTCACGCCGAGAGTGGACCGCGCGGTCGCCGGAACACCCGAGGCAAGTCTGCGGACCGACCTCGAAATGTCCACCGCGTCGAGCACGGCGCTTCGCTATGACGCGCTGGTCGAAATCATGAGCCGCGAGATGCAGATCGGCTCCCTGGCAGTGACGGGGAACCGCTGATCATGCAGGCGATGGAAATCAGCCGCACCGCGCTCGACGTCGAATGGCGCCGCCTTGAAATCATCTCGGAGAATCTCGCCAATGCCAATGTTGCGAACTCGTCGAAAAGTGCGCCGTACCACGAACTGCAGCTGCTCAGCGGACCGAAGACCGATTTTGCGAGCTACCTCACGGCTCAGAAGAGCGGCGGCGACAGCGGAATCGATATCAACAAGCTGGACGGCGTCGCCGTGTACGGACTGCAGCCCGGCAACGCCGCGCCGCGCCTGGTGCACGAGCCGGGCAATCCGCTGGCCGATGCGAACGGCATGGTGAGCTATCCCGCAATCGATCAGGCCAACCAGATGACACAGATGCTGCAGAGCACGCGCGCCTACGAGGCAGACCTCGTGGCGATGAACATGGCACGCGAAATGTACAGCAAGGCGCTGCAGCTTGGAGGAAGTTCGCAATGACCACGCCCGTGCCGGCCGTCGATCCGACATCAATGTTGAATCAGCTGACGGCCTTGCCGCAGACGGCGGATGTCCAGCACGCCGGCGCCACCACCTCGTTTGCGCAAATTCTCGCGAACGGCATCGACAAGGTGAACGAGAAGGCAATCGGCGCCGACAATCTCGTGCGCGCCTTCACGCTCGACGATTCAATTCCCGTGCATCAGGTCACCTACGCCCTGTCACAGGCGCAGATGTCGCTCGAGCTGATGATGCAGGTGCGCAACCGCCTGGCAGACGGGTATCAGCAGCTCATGAACATGCAGCTTTAGGACGCCGAGATGTTCGACCGCTTCCGCGCCTTTTCCGTTCGCCAACAGATCGCAGCCGTCGCGTTTGCCGTCGGTCTCGGCGCGCTGATGCTCGGGCTCATTTGGTTCTTTCTGCTGCGGACCACCTACACGGCGCTGTTCACGGATCTTCGTCCTGCCGATGCCGCGACGATCGTCGCCAATCTCGACAAGAAGAAGATAGACTACCGGCTCAAGGAAGGCGGCACGACCATCCTGGTGCCATCCGGCATCGCAGACAGTACGCGGCTTGGCGTGATGACGGAGGACCTGCCGCTCAAGGGCACGGTCGGGTTCGAGCTGTTCAACAAGACCGATATGGGACTGACCGATTTCGCGCAGAAGATCAACTATCAGCGCGCGCTGCAGGGTGAGCTCGAGCGCACCATTATGACGCTTGATGGGATCGATGAGGCGCGCGTTCACCTGTCCCTCGGCGAAGATCGTGTGTTTCGCGATGATCGTGTGCCGCCGAAGGCATCGGTCACGGTTCGCATGCAGCGCGGGCAAGCGCTGCCCCCAAACGCGGCGCAGGGTATCCAGCGGCTGGTCGCGGCAGCGGTGCCGAATCTCGAACCCTCCGATGTGGTGTTGCTCGACGAAAAAGGGCGGTTGATCGGCGCGCCGGTGCACGTCGATCCTGTGCCGGGTACGGGTTCGCCTGTGATGCAGGAGCGCCGTGCAATCGAGGATTATTATGCGTCGCTTGTGCGGGAGGCGCTCGTCCGGGCCTATCCGCAGCAGGATATCGCGGTCAGCTTGGTCGCGAACGGTGCGGTACGCGCGGACTCCGTTATGCCGGAATGGAATCCAGCGGCACGCAATTTCCCGCTGCAGGTCACGCTTTCGGCCCCTGCGTCCTTCGACGCCGCATCGCAGGAGGGACTGAAAGGCGTGGTGCTGAGCGCCGTTCACTCGGAGCCGGCGAAGGGCGATGTCGTCATCTTCGAAGTGCTGGTGCCGCCTGTTCAATCGGTCGACTCTGCGCGAGTTCGGCCCATCCATATGGCTGCGATAGCCGCCACGCCGGCGCCGTTGCCGGACGAAGACGGCGCAGGCGAATGGATTTGGCCAGCATCGATTGCGGCGGGCCTCGTCATACTGCTGGTGATGCTAGGCATCATTGTCGGGCGCGTGCGCAGGCCGCGGCGATTGACAGCAGAGCAGCGCAAGGAATTCGTCGCGAATCTGTGCGCGGCTTTGGGGCAGGCGGGAGGCGATCGTGTCGGCATCAGCCCCTAATCGCGCCCTGCGGCGCATGATTGTTGAACTCGCGGCCCTGCAGCCGCACGATCTCGCCGCCATTTTGGGTGAGTTGGATCAACGCCAGCGCACAAGCGTCGAGCGCCTGCTGCAGGATTTCCTTGGTTTTGGTCTTGGAGATCCGGAGCCGCCTCAGCGCGAGAAATCCTTCGACAGATCCCGTTTCTCGCCATGGCTTCTGCAGCGGCTGGAGGAGGAGGATGGCGCAGTCAGACTCTCGGACGCGACCAGGGCTGCGCTGCGCGTATGCGCCGGTGACCTTTATCCGATAAGCGCGGCACGGCGCCCGAACGGGAAGCAGAGCGGATTATTTGGGCGCCGCAAGCCGGCCCACGAAGGTGCTGCGGCATGAGCGGCATCATCAAATCGGGAGCATTCGCGGAATTGGCGCAGGTGCGTCCGCTGCCGCCGGCTGCGGCGTCGGCATCTGTCGTGATCCTGTCGCGCCATGAAGAAGAACGCGACCGGCTGCGCGCGCGGGTGTCGGTGCTCGAGGCAGAGATACAGCAGCGCGACGCGCTCATTGAAACAATCCGGGCGGCTGCCGGCGACTCGTTCGCCGAGGGGCGGGCGCTCGGCTGCAGCGAAGGTGTCACCCAAGCGGAAAACCGTGAGACTGAGCGACTGGCGCTCCTGGGCGAATCTCTGCAGCGAAGCGAGGCGGCGCTGCGCGAGAAGGTCGCTGCGCTCGAGCGCCTGGCCCCGCTGCTTGCGCGGGAATGCCTCGAGATCCTTTTCGCTGCGCCAAAGTTCTGCGGCAAGGCCGTCCGCCGGATTATCGAAGCGCAGATGGCACGGATCGAGAAATCGGCGGTGCTCTCGATTGCGGTCTCACGCGCGGATTTTGCAAGCGAGGAGTCGCTTGCCACAGTCGCGGAAGGTCTGCCAGTGGCTGTGCAAGCGAGCGACGATCTGCCGCCGGGTGGATGCAGCATCAGCCTTCGCCTCGGAACACTTGAAGTGGGCCTCAATCAACAATGGCCCGCGCTGCGTGCGCTGCTTGCGGAGATGGCGGAACCGGAGGCCGTCCCATGAGCCTCCATCCTTTTCAGCAGCAACTCCGTGCCGCAGATCCCGTGCTGCGCACCGGTCGGGTGCGGCAGATCATGCCAACGCACATCGAAGCGGACGGTCCTGCTGCGCCGTTAGGCGCACTGTGTGAAATCGAAACATCCTCGGGCATCGGCACGAGCCGTATGCGCGCGGAGGTCGTGCGCGTAAGCGCCAACAGCATCGTGCTGTCACCCTTCGAGGACAATTTGCCGACATTTTCCGGCGCGCGGGTGACTGCGCTGCACAACGCGGATCGCGTGCCGGTCGGGAAAGGCTTTCTCGGACGCGCCGTCGATGCGTTTGGCCAGCCGGCGGACGACAAGGGCGCAATTTCCAGTGATGCGTTTTTGCCGTTGCGCGGCAAGCCGGCATCTCCGCTGGAAAAAACCTCGCCATCTGAGCCATTGCAAACCGGCATCCGCGCCATCGACGGCCTGCTGACCCTGGGGAAGGGACAGCGCGTTGGCATCTTCGCCGCGAGTGGCGTCGGCAAGACAAGTCTGCTTGCACAACTAATGCAGCAGGTGGAGGCGGACGTCACGATCCTCTGCCTCGTCGGCGAGCGCGGGCGCGAGGCCGATGCCATCTGGAATGAAGCTTTGGACGAGACGGCACGCGCGCGCGCTACGCTGGTCGCGGCCACCTCGGACCAGTCGGCGGCGATGCGGGTCCGCTCCGGCAATTACGCGCTGGCGCTTGCCGAATACTGGCGCGACCGCGGAAAGCATGTGCTGCTGCTGCTGGATTCCGCCACGCGACTCGCGCTGGCGCTGCGCGAGATCGGTCTTGCAGCCGGCGAGCCGCCCACGGTGCGCGCCTACACGCCGAATGTTTTCGCGTCGATGCCAAAGATGGTGGAGCGCTGCGGTGCTGTGAAGAACGGCGGCGCCATCACGGCGATCCTAACTGTGTTAAGCGAAACCGACGACGTCGACGATCCCGTTTGTGAACTGATGAAATCTTTGCTCGACGGCCATATCGTCCTGTCGCGCACGCTTGCCGAGCAGGGACAGTTCCCCGCTATCGACATCTGCCGCAGCATCAGCCGGCAAGCGGAAGATCTGGTGAGCCAGGCGCAGCGCGCCAATGCGATGCAGGTCCTCGAGTGGCTAAGTCTGCTGCAAACCTCGCGCACCCTCGTCGACGCTGGACTGTACGTCAAAGGCAGCAACCCGCGAATCGACACTGCCATCGAACGGCAGAAGGAGATTGTCCGCTTCCTGAAACAGGGCCGCGACGAACGCGCATCGCTTGAGAGCGCGCACATGGCAGTGGCAAGCCTCGTTGCGGGAGGCCGGCATGCGGCGTAGCGCGCGTGTGAAACAGCTTGCCGAGATCGCCGGTATCCGTGAGGTGCAACGCACGCGCTCCGAAGCAGACGCGATGCGCGCGGCCGCCGATCGCGCCCTCGCAGAGCTTGCACTGTCGGAACGTCGGCAGCAGAGCCAATCGGTCGAGGACAAGTGGCTGGCGTCCGTTACAGCGAATTCGTTCTCACCGGAGCTCGCGAACCTGTGGGCCAGCCACGCGCGCGAGGCGCAAGCGGCAGTCAGGAAGGCCGCGGTGGAAGCGGATCGCGCCGGAGAGGAATTGGAGCTGCGCACATCGTCGTTCGACCGCGCTACGGCGCGTCATGACTTGGCGCGGGAAGCTAAGCGCAAGGCTGCCCGCAAGGACACGCAAAAGATCGAGGATGCGGTTCTGCAGGACGCGCTCGATCGTCACGGACAGAGAAGGAGGGTTGGATGACTCAGATTTCGCCGTTCGTCCCGCTGCCGAAGGATGCGATGCCGGGTGCCTTGCTGGCTGGTGCCGGCAACGGAGAGCCCGCCACGTCTTTCGCGCAACTCCTCGACAATGCCGACAACGCGTCGCGCAAGTCGCACAAGCAGCCCGAGCACCCCGTCTACGGTTTTGCGGAACTCGGAATGTTTGGACTGCACGCGTCGCAGGTGGCCGGCGATGCTGCTCCGGCAAAGGAATCGCCAGCCCACATCGGCGCATCGCCGCCCGTAAACAACAACACCGAGGCGTCTCTGACCGTCCCGGTCGCGCCTCCGCGGAATGGCGCGTCCACGCTCATCTATGTTCCTTCATTGGAAGCGAGCGACCGACCGCCTGTGATCGCCGCTCCTTCTCCATCGCCGCAGGGCAGCGGTTCGGCGGCCGCGGCGCCGCCATCTCGGGTGAATGCCAATCCGGCCACAGCGCGCGCATCCACCAATCGGGCTGCGCCGCCTGCGCTGCCGAAGAATGTAGTGCCGCTTTCGACACGAAAATCTGCCGAACCGGTTTCGGTCGCGGTCACCGGTCCCGACAACGGCCTCAGCATCGCCGTCCGCAGCGAGGCTGCCGCACCGCCGGAAATCGTGAAGCTGCGGCGGTTGATTGAGTCGACCGTGGCGAAGTTCGAGATGGACGTGGCCGAACTGCACATCAACGGAACGGCGCCGGCAGTGAGTCCATCGTTTTCGATCGGAGGAGGGATGAATGGCGGTCGCGCCCGTTAGCCCCACACAGCAGGTCGCGCAGAGTGCCTTTGGGCTCGATTTCCAGTCGCTGCTCAAGATCATCCTGACGGAGCTGACATATCAGGATCCGCTCAAGCCGGTGGACAATTACGAGTTCGTCTCGCAGCTCGGTCAGTTTTCGCAGCTACAGCTGAGCCAGACACTCAACGACAACGTCACGCAGCTTCTTGCCTCGCAAGCTGCCACGCAGGCGACCGGCCTGCTGGGCAAAACCGTGGATTTCACCAGCAACGGATCCACGCTTTCCGGTCAGGTCTCGGCGGTCTCATTCAGCAGCGGACAGCCACTGATCACGATCACGACTGCTGATGGACAAACTGTCGGCGATCTGTCGATCGCGGACATCACGCAAGTGCGTTGAAAACAGAGGGGAGATCACATGCTTGGAGCAATTTACACTGGCCTCAGCGGGATGAACGCCTATTCCGACGGTCTGATGATGATCAGCAATGACGTAGCGAACCTGAACAGCCCCGGATACAAGGGCAACTTCCTGTCGTTCAATAGCCTGTTCAGCCGCGGCGGCGCTTTCCTGGGCAGCGGCGGCGGCCAAACGGGCTACGGCGTCAGCATGGGCAGCTCGTTCATCGATTTCAGCCAGGGCCAGCTGCAGCAGACGTCGAATCCATTGGACCTTGCGGTCCAGGGCAACGGATTTCTCACGCTGCTCAATGGATCGAATACCTTTTACGCGCGGACCGGAAGCTTTGCAGTCGACAAGGACGGCTACATTTCGGATGCGCAGGGTAACCACCTTGCCATCCTGAACGCCGACGACGAGACCGTCCCGTTCAACATCAATGCGTTCAAAACCAGCGATCCGAGCGCGACGACGAGCATCACATTGTCCGGCAATCTTGCCGACGATGGCACAACCGGAACGGTGTCCGACATCAAGGTCTTCGATAGCCGCGGGACCGAGCACGACTGGACCGTCAGCTTCGCCAAGAGCGACGATGGCAATCCGAACGACTGGACCGCCACGGTCACAGACTCCGACGGCACACAAGTCGGCACCGGAACGGTGAGCTTTCTGCCGGACGGCTCGATCGATCCGAGCACCTCGACGCTTTCGTGCAGCGAGACCGTAACTGGCGCCAACGATCTGAGCGTGAACCTTGACTTGTCGGCCGTCACATCGCTGTCGGGAGACAATACGGTTGCGGCATCTTCCGTGGACGGCAATGCCATGGGTGTCCTGAACGGTGTCGGCGTCACGGCGGATGGGCAGGTCGAGCTCTCGTATTCGAACGGCAAGACGCAGAATGAAGGCTTCGTCGCCATGGCGAACTTTCAGGATCCGCAGCAGCTCGAGCGGCTGAGCGGCGGCCTCTATCGCGATCCGACCGGTCAACCGCCCCGCTATTTCGCGAGCGGCGCCGGTGGAATGGGCACGCTGGAATCCGGCCAGCTTGAGGCTTCCAACGTCAATCTGTCGAGCGAGTTCGGCGAACTGATCCTGATCGAGCGCGGATTCCAGGCCTGCTCGCAAGTCGTGAGCATCTCGAACGAGATGATCCAGACGCTGTTTGGCATGCGAGGGCAAGGGTGACGGCAGAGGTTCGAGACTGGTTGCCGGCGACTGCCTTTTCGGAAGGCGCGGTCGAGGCCAGCTTGCGCGATGTCGTCGCAAGCTGGTCTTCGCGCTGGCTTCTCCGTGCGCCGGCCGAGGTTTCGGCCGTGCGCATGGGCGAGCCGGAACGGACGACGGCAGCCGGTCTCGGACTTCGCGTGCAGAAGCAATCATTCGACATCGAGGTCGCGATGCGCGGCAAGCGCTTCCTGCTCGAGGCGGCGCTGAATGTCGACCTTTCAGAATCGCCCCTGCGCGAAGGCGATCGGCGCCTCCTGGATGCCCTGGCGGAAAAAATCATCGATGACCTCGCCGCCCATCTCGAAGCCGCACTGAAGCCACCTGCGGGGGAGCAGGAGAAAACGCTTCGGGTTGTGATCGCCGCCGGCGCCAACGAGCTTGTCGTCGTCCGGGCCACAGAAGACGCCCTGGTACCTCTGATCAAAGCGCAATGCAGCAAGGTGCGCGAAACCTCCGCAGCGCCTTCCAATCGACTGCTGGCCCTGCGACAGACACCGATCGTCGCCCATGCGCATCTCGGTCAGGCGGAGGTCGCACTGGCCGATCTTGATGGCCTCTGCATCGGCGATGTTCTCGTCCTCGACGCCGCTGTCAGCGATCCGATCGAGTTGCGGCTCGCGGACTGCCGGTCCGTCATTGCGCGCGGACGTCTATGCCGCAGCGCCGACAACCTTTCGATTCAACTTTAAGAGTACGCGATGACTGTGACGACGATAAGGGCCGCTGAGGCCGCAAAGATTGATCGGCCGCTTGAACGCGGAGAGGTCGCGAAACCCGGAGTCATCGGCGGCGAGTTGTTGCGCGGTGTCCGTGTTGCATTGAATGCCCGCCTCGGCGAAGCGTCGATGACGGTGGAGGAGTTGATGGCGCTCAAGACCGGTTCGGTCGTGACGCTGCAGGCCGCGCTGGCCGATCACGTGGACCTTTACCTGAACGATAATCTGGTCGCGCGCGGCGAGATCGTCGCGGTGGGGGACAAATACGGCGTGCGGATTGTCGAGATCGTACCGCTGCCATGAAGCTCCGATCGTATTTTGCGCTATCCCGATGGCTTGCTGGCCTCGCGATAGTCGGCGCGGGCATTTTTCTGACGCAGCCCGCGCTGGCACAAGTGCTCGGTAACGGCGCTGATGAAAGCGTTTCCGTTTGGCGCGTGCTGGGAGCGTTTGTCTTCTGCGCCATTCTGGCTGTCGCGGGCGCGATTGTCCTGAAGCATCGTCAGGGTGCCGCGCCGTCCCTTGCGTTGCCATCATTGATGGGACGGCGCAGCCGCAGACTCCAACTGGTGGAGAACCTTCGGCTCAACCCGCACGCCGGCCTGTGCATTGTCGTCTGCGACGGTTCGGAGTTGCTGGTTTCGGCGACCCAGACCGGCGTGCGGTTGGTCGGCACGCTTCCGTTGCAACGGACGGAGATTGCTTCCTCCGGCGAAGAATCCGCGGAACTTCCATGATGCGGGTCTTCGTTGTGTTGTTCATGCTGCTTGGGGGTTTTGCGAGCTGGCCCGCCGCCGCTGCCGCCACGCCCGCGCCGATTTCCATCCAAAGCCTGAAGCCGGCCCTCACGTCTGCCGTCGTGCCCAAGGAGCAGGCCAAGACCGCCGATGTCGTGCGCATCGCGTTGATCCTGACCTTGATGACGCTGCTGCCGGCGGTGATCCTCAGCATGACCTCGTTCGTGCGCATCATCGTGGTCCTCTCGATGATCCGGCACGCGTTTGGGATGCCGGAGACGCCGCCAAATCAAGTTCTGATCAGCCTTGCCATTTTTCTCACCGCCTTCTCGATGATGCCGACCTTGGAAGCGGTCAACAGCCAGGCGCTGCAACCTTTCCTTGCGGGCGGGCTGTCGGTGGAAGATGCGATCGACAAGGGATCCGGGCCGGCCCGCGCCTTCATGCTGCGCCAGGTCCGTGATCAGGACATCCAGGCGATCTACGACATCGCGC
This sequence comes from Rhizomicrobium sp., assembly GCA_036500585.1. Classification (GTDB taxonomy): domain Bacteria; phylum Pseudomonadota; class Alphaproteobacteria; order Micropepsales; family Micropepsaceae; genus Rhizomicrobium. Next base: position 3,467 of record DASYBT010000273.1, on the reverse strand, counting down.
ACAAGCCGCTGCCGGCGACGGCGGCCGATGTCGGGCTGATGGAGCTTGTGCCCGCCTTTATGCTGAACGAGTTGCGCGTCGCGTTTCGGATCGGCTTCGTCATCATGCTGCCGTTCCTGCTCATCGACCTTGTGGTGTCCAGCGTGCTGCTTGCGCTCGGGATGCTGATGGTGCCGCCGTCTACTCTGTCGCTTCCGCTCAAGGTGCTGATGTTCGTGCTGATCGACGGCTGGAGTCTAGTGCTCCAGGGCGTCCTCGGCAGCTTTCGATGAGAGCGAACGATGGCCGCCCTCGTGCAGCAGGATCATCAAACCGAGGCAACGGCGGCTAGCGACGAGGAGGCTGCGCTGTGGCAGGAGTTCAAAGCAAAAGGTTCCTTGGCGGCGCGCCAGCAGCTCTTCTCGGTCCATTCCGCGTTTGCGCGCAACATCGCGAGGCGGCACTACCGCGAGCAACGGGGTGGTGATCTGGAGGTGCAGGATCTGTATCAGCACGCCTATGCCGGATTGCTGGAAGCGCTGGACGGCTACGATCCAGCCTACGGCGCACCGTTTCGGCCCTACGCCGCGCGAAGGATTTCCGGAAGCGTGCTCGACGGGATCATGAAGATGAGCGAGGTCCGGGAGCAGCTTTCGTGGGCGCGGCGCGTCCGGCGCGAGCGGCTGCATTCGTTAACCGAACCGGGTGCAGCCCGCAGCGATGCCGCCCCGATCGAATGCTTGGCAGAACTCGCGATGGGGCTCGCGCTTGGTTTCATGCTCGAGGGTACCGGGCTTTTCTCACCGGCCGAAGAAGTCGCGCTGCAGGCAGCTTCGGATACCGCCTATGACAGCCTGGAATGGAAGGAAACGCTCGCGCGCCTTCACGAACACTTGGCGGCGTTGCCGGAGCGCGAACAGACGATCCTCCGGCAGCATTACACGAACGGCGTCGGCTTCAACGAGCTGGCGACCCTGCTCAATGTGACCAAGGGGCGAATCTCTCAGCTGCATCGTGCGGCGCTGCTGTTGCTGCGTAAGCGCCTGCGCGAACACCCGCGCTTTGGTATGGTGAGATAAGGAGACCGACATGGCGGATCGACATTCTGTTGAGCAGTGTCCGAACGATCGACTCGATGCGCTGCTCGGAGAGATCCGGCAGGACGAACGGCGCGGCATGCGGGAGCTTGACACGGTGCTAGGCGTCTATCCGCACGATCCGCGGCTCCATTTCCTCCACGGGTCGCTGCTTGCCGGGCGGCAGGACTACGCAGCCGCGCGCGCCGCGATGCAGCGCGCTGTCGAACTTGCGCGGAATTATGCAGTGGCGCGATTCCAGCTTGGATTCCTGCTGCTCACCTCCGGCGAGCCGATTGCGGCGCAGGAGACGTGGGGGCCGCTGCATGCGCTGCCGGACGAGCACTATTTGCGGCTGTTCGTCACCGGGCTGACGCATCTGATTCATGACGAGTTCTCCGACGCCGTCCGGCTGCTGGAGCAGGGCATCTCGCGGAACCAGGAAAATGCGCCGATGAATCGCGACATGCAGCTGATTATCGAGGAAGCGCGGAAAAAATCGGCGGGGAAGGGCGGCGCCGTTTCGTCCGTGGATTTGCTGCTGCAGCAGGCGGCGCTGAAATCGAGCCGGCATTAGGCAACTGGAACAAGTGCCATGGAGCCCATTTCCAACGCCGATCGCCTGGTGCTTCTGCTGCGGCAGAAGCTGGAGGAGCGCGTCAGGTCGTCGGCCCGGTCGGGTAGCGCGGCGCGAGGCGCCACCACGCAGCCGCTCGAGCCGACCGGCGTCCGGGCCCTTGCGGCCGTCGAAGGCGGCGACGACCATTCGCTCCGCCGTGCCGTGGTGCAGCACCTCCTCGCCGACCAAATCGATCAAAGTCTGATCAACGATGCACAGTTCCAGCAAGTCGTGGGGCGCGTCACCGAGGCCATCGAAGACGATGCGGATGCCTCGGCGCTGCTGACTCGCGTGCTTGTCGACCTGCGCGCCGGCTGATCAACGCGGCTTGCCGCCTGCCATCCCGGCCAGTGCCTGTGCAATGGTTTGGCCTTTCACGCCGATCGGTACCGACATCGCCATCTCCCGCACTTTCTGCGCGGCTTGAGCATGCCCGCCCTGTTGCAGAAGAAGACTCTTCGCCAGTGCACCCCCGAAACAGTTCTTGTCGAGCCGCAGCGCGATTTCGCACTCGCGCTTCGCCGCCTGGATGCGGCCTTCGGCCACATCGAGCACGGCAAGGCCGCCGTGCGACTCCGAGAAGTTGGGGTCGACAGAAATTGCGCGCTCGAAGCTCGCGCGCGCCTTTGCTCGGTCGCCTGCAATGAAATGCGCCCAGCCTGACGCCACCCATGAGCCCAGATGCGTGCCGAACATCTCGGCGCCTCGGTCGATCGCATCCGCTGCAGACTCCGCTTGCCCGGACGCGAGCAGGCTCAGCCCCTTTCCCAGCCATGCGCGAGGACTTCCCGGTTGCGCCGAAATCGCGCGGTCGAACAGCTCCATCGACTGGATGGCGTTGTTCTCGCCAAGCAGCAGGAAGCCGAGGGCCGCTTCGCCTTCGGGGTCTTGCCCGGCACGCTTGGCGTATTGCAGCGCGAGATCAGGCTTTTCGGCATCCATGGCGAGGGTGGCCAAGGCTCCCATCAGCGCGTGATTGTCGGGAAAGCGTTGCGCTAGGTGTTCACCGGCGGCGAGCCCTTCCTCATACATGTTGAGGTGATGCATGGCATGGATCTTCAGCGACGGCGCGCGCGGCGAGGCGGCAAGTGTGGCCTCATCGAGCAAGGCCAGTGCGGCCGGCCACTGGTTCGTCATCGCCTTCGCCCAGGCGAGATTGAATTTCAACGCCGGATCGGAGCCGCTCGTTGCGAGCAGAATTTCGAAAGCGGTGGCGGCCGCGTCGAAGTGCTGCCGCGCCAGCGCAATCATCCCCTTGAGATTGACCAGCTCCGCTGTCAGTGGTTCGACAGCTTCGCGGCGCTCCACAAGTTGCTGCGCAAGATCATATTTCTGGTCATCGAAGGCAGCCGAAGCCGCATCGGCCAAAAGCTGCGCGTTGCCCGTATCGGCGCTGAGAAAAGCCAGGAGGCGCTGCAATCGGGTGCCGCCCGACGAAGCCGCTTGTGTCCCTGAGCCTGTCGCTCTTGCTGCAACTGTCATCGAAGTGCTCCGGCCGCCGTTTTTCGTCTGGCTTCCACATATAAAGTGTGCGGACCGCGTTTTCGCGCGCGAAATCCGCAAGGCCCGCACAAAAAACCCTAAACTCCGTCCGCAATCTCCAGATCAGGATCAGTGGGCAACTATCGCTTTTGAAGCCGGGCCCGGCCAGGGCCTAGAGCGTGATCGGCCTTTTGTGAATCGGTAGGGGATTCCCAAAGAGGCGCGAGTCAGATTCAAGATGCGGGCTGGGTATGGAGGCCGGCATGGATGACGCGAGCGTATTCCTTGGACCTTCGGGAGCGGGTGGTTGC
>DASYBT010000272.1:0-47722 GCA_036500585.1 Rhizomicrobium sp. | reverse complement strand
CATGACGACCTTGTTTCCATCCGGCGAGAAACGCGGGCTGAAGGTCATGCTGGGGAAATTGCCCAGCATCTCCTGCCGGCCGGTTTCGAGATCGAACAGATACACGCGCGGCTTGCCGGAGATGTACGACATGTAGGCGATCATCTGCGCCGTCGGATTGAATCGCGGCGTGAGCACAAGATAATCGCCGCGCGTCAGGAAAATGGGATTGGCGCCGTCCTCATCCATCACCGCCAGCCGCTTCTTGCGGTTCAGCGCGGGTCCCGATTCCGAAATGAACACGATGCGCGTGTCGAAGTAACCCTTTTCGCCAGTGATGCGCTCGTAGATCTTGTCGGAAATCATGTGGGCGATGCGCCGCCAGTTCTCCGGCGTGGTGGTATACTGAAGCCCCAGCATTTGATCTCTGCCGTAGACATCCCATAGCCGGAAATCGGCGCGGATGCGGCCGTCCGGCTCGGTGGTGGCCTGCCCCGTCACCAGCGCCTGCGCATTGATGACCTGCCAGTTGGGGAAGTTCGGCGTGGCATTGATATCCTTGATCTGCTCGACGAAGGACTTTGGATCGAGCGGCTTGAAGAGGCCGGACCGGTCGAGATCGGCGCGGATGACGCCGGCGATCTGCGCCGCCTGGCCGCCGCCGAGGAAATCCGGAATCGCGATCGGCATCGGCTGGATGTTGCCTTGCGTGACATCCACGTGCAGCGCAGCGAATGCGGGCGCCGCCAACGCCATAACGCAGGCAAGCAACGCCGCCAGGGCCAGCGCGATGTTCTTCATGTTCTTCTTTCTCCTACTGCTGACCCATCATCTGACGGGGATCGAAGGTGAGCATGATATCGTGCCACTCCTTGAAACGGTCCGCCGGCAGCTTGTACGGCGCGCATTCGTAAATCGCGCGCTTTGCCGCGCCTGCGGCAGCTTTGGTATAGGAATTGGACGAAGATAAGGCGTCCGAAGCCGCGCTCGCGACGGAACCATCCTGATTCAGCACCAGCTCAAAGTCGACGATGAGATCTTCCGCATGCGGCGCACCGACCGGCGGGCTCCAGCATTGGCGGATCTGACTCAGCATCGCGTCTTGCAATTCGGCCGTCATCGCCGTCTGTGCGCCGATGCCCTTGATGTCGCGATCGGCAGTTCGTGCGTTGGGCGCCGAGCTGGCGGATGGCGCGCGCTTGTCGAGCAGCGCCAGCACGTTGTCGATGTCGAATTTTTCCTTCTTGGGCTTTGCCTGAGCTTCCTTCTTCGGCTTGGTCTCAGGGGCCTTTTCCGGCTGAACCTCGGCCTCCGGCTTTGGCTTCTCCAACTGAATGTCCGGCGGCGGCGTCTCCGGCAGCGGTTCGGGTTTCATCAGGTCGGGTTCCGGCGGTGGCGGCGGCGGTTCCTCAACCTTCTGGATGTGCTGAAACATCGGCTCGGCCTTCGCCGGCTCCGGCGGCGGCGGCGGCTGTGGCTGTGGCTTCGGCTGTGGCGCCTCGACCGGTTTTTCCTCCACCGGCTTCGCCTTGGGGTGCACTTTCACCGCCGCACGGACGTTCGTCTTGTCCGCAATGGTGACGACATCGACCGGCACGATGGGCGATTGCTCCTGAACGATCTCGAGCTTGTGCGAAAAGGTGATGAACAAGGCCGCGACAATCGCGCCGTGCATCAGCAGCGACACGATCAGCCCCGCGGGACCGCGCCGGCCGCCCGCGAAGGTCGCGGCCGACAGCCTACTCCTTTTGTCGATCCGGCTTGGCGACATCGGTCACTAATCCGATATGGGTGAACCCCGCCGCGCTGATCAGCGCCATCACCTGCATCACGCGACCGTAATCGACGGACTTGTCTCCCCGCACGAAGATGCGCTGGTCGTAGCCGTTCGCCGAGATGGCCGTGAGCTTCGGCACCAGATCGTCCTCGGCCACCGGTGTGTTCTGCAGGTAAATGCTGCCGTCGCGCTTCACCGTGACGGAAAGCGGCTGGCGATCCTGCGACAGTGCCTGCGCTTTCGTCTTCGGCAGATCGACCTGAACGCCCACGGTCAGCAGCGGCGCCGTCACCATGAACACGATCAGCAGCACCAGCATCACGTCCACGAACGGCGTGACGTTGATGTCCGACATCGGCCGGATGCGCTTGCGTCGCCCGCTGCCCGACGCGACGCGCTGGACATGCGCCACCATCAGCGGGCCGCCTTCTCGTCAAGCTGGCGCGACAGGATGGCGGAGAACTCGTCGGCGAAGGCTTCGAGCCTTCCCGTGTAGCGGCCGATCTCGTTGATGTACCTGTTGTAAAAGATGACCGCGGGGATAGCGGCGAGCAGGCCCATGGCAGTGGCGAACAGCGCCTCGGCGATACCGGGTGCAACGACGGCCAAGGTCGTGTCGTGGCGGGCAGCAATGGCCGAGAACGAATTCATGATGCCCCACACGGTGCCGAACAGTCCCACAAACGGTGCCGTGGCGCCTACGGTTGCAAGAAATCCGAGTTGCCGCTCGATCGAATCCGTCTCGCGCTGGATGGTGACGTTCATCGCCTTGTCGATGCGGTCCTTCACACCCGGCAGCAGCGATTCCCGCGGCGGGCCCGGCTCGAAGGCGCGCCGCCATTCACGCAGGGCCGACGTGAACACCGCCGCGAAGGGATGATCGTTCTTCTGCGCAAACTGCGTGTACAGTTCGTCGAGCGAGAGACCCGACCAGAAAATCTTCTCGAACTTGTCGGCGCGCCGCTTCAGCATCGAGATCGCGATCTGCTTGTTCACGATGATTGCCCACGACCACAAGGATGCGAGCAGCAGCAGGACGAAAACGATCTTCACGATGATATCGGCGTGCTGAAACAAGGATACGATGGAGATGCCGCTGATCGCAGGGCCGGCGGTGCCGCCTGTCTGCTGCACATCCACATTGGTGACCGGTGCGGCCGACGGCGGGGCGAGTTCCTGCTGCTGCGTATCGTGTGACACCGGCGCGGCGCGAGGCGTGCTTTGCGCATAAGCGGTGCTTGCGGCCAACAGGATCGCCAGAGCCGCAGCGACAATTGCGGCCGTTCGCCTCAACACCATGAAAGGAACCTCTCTGTTCGCGAGGTGCAATACCGCCTCGCGTCCTGGCGGTATTGCCGGAATCCGGTACGGGAAAAGCCATTCGAACGTGGCCGAATTAGGGCGTCAAGAGTTAAGCGGTTGTTTCTGTTGTGTAAGGCGCAAGCTTGGCGTGTGTCTGCGGCGGCATGCGACGCGGCCGGCCCGAAAGCGAAATGAGGCAAGCCTCGACCACGCCATGCGTCAAGTGCACGCCGTTGCAAAAGATGTCCTGCTCCGCCGAAAGCCGCACGCCCGTCAGGCGCAGCGCGCGGGTGTGAACCGCGATCAGGTCGTCGAGCCGCGCGGGCTTGAGGTAATCGATCTCCACCCGGCGCAACGTCCAGGCGGTGGGATCGGGACCTTCGAGCTCGGCAAGCTTGGTGATGCCGACGGAGCGGAAGAACTCGGAGCGGCCGCGCTCCATGTAGCGCAGATAGTTCGCGTGATAGACGATTCCGGAGAGGTCGGTGTCCTCGTAATAGATGCGGATGGGCAGGATGTGCACCTTGCCCTCGAACCGTCCGGCGGCGTGCGTCTCACTCATGCGGCGCCGCCGGGCAGGGATGATCCTTGTTGCATTGGGGATTAGCGACGGGTGCCGTCGGTGGATTGATGATCTTCACCGTCAGCACGCCGGGATTTTGCACCGGCTGCGCAGTCTGCTGCGGCTCGGCGGCTTCGCGCGACAGGTAATTGCCGATGGCGTTTCTGAACACGATCCAGAATCCGAGACCTGCCATCGTGATCGCGGCGGCGACACTCAGCATAAGAAGATGGCGCCACCAGCCCATTATTCCTCGCCGCCGGCGAACAGGCCGATTTGCGTGGGGTCGCGCGGCGGTGCCGCAAGGCCGAGATGCTCGAACGCAGCACCCGTGAGCATGCGGCCCCGCGGCGTGCGCTGAACGAATCCCTGCTGCAACAGATACGGCTCCACGATTTCCTCGATGGCGTCGCGCGCTTCGCCGAGCGCGGCGGCGATGGTTTCGATTCCGACCGGTCCGCCGCCGAACGACTCCGCGATCAGCCTCAGATAACGCTTGTCGAACGCATCGAGGCCGCGCTTGTCGACTTCCAGCCTTGTCAGCGCCTGGTCGGCGGTCTCGGCATCGACCGTTGCATGGCCGGCAACAGCGGCGAAATCACGAACGCGTTTGAGCAGGCGGCCGGCGATGCGCGGCGTGCCCCGGGCGCGTGCCGCAATCTCGCGCGCGCCATCCCGCGTCAGGTCGAGCGACAGCACGCGCGCACCGCGTTCGACGATCGAAACCAACTCCTCCGGCGAATAGAAATTGAGCCGCACGGGAATACCGAAACGGTCGCGCAATGGGGTGGTGATGAGACCGGAGCGCGTCGTGGCACCGATGAGGGTGAATGGTGCCAGGGTGATCTTCACCGAACGCGCCGACGGTCCCTCGCCGATGACGAGATCGAGCTCGTAATCCTCCATCGCGGGATAGAGGATTTCCTCCACCGCCGGGTTGAGCCGGTGAATCTCGTCGATGAACAGCACGTCGCGCGCTTCGAGGTTGGTGAGGATGGCGGCAAGATCGCCAGCGCGGGCCAGCACCGGCCCCGAGGTCGAGCGGAAGTTCACGCCCAGCTCGCGCGCCACGATCTGCGCCAGGGTCGTCTTGCCGAGGCCAGGGGGGCCGGAGAAGAGCACGTGGTCCAGCGCTTCTTCCCGCGCCTTTGCCGCCTGAATGAAAATCGAAAGATTCTCGCGCGCCTGCTGCTGGCCGACGAATTCGGACAGGCGCTTCGGCCGCAACGACGCCTCAAGCGTGTCTTCCTCGCCCCGCTCCGGAGTAACGAGACGATCCGACCCGGCGTTGGCCGTCACGCTTGCCACGGGTTCACCACCTTCAGGCCCTCAAACTGAAAATGCCTCACGTTGCGCGTCACAAAGGTTAGGTCATGTGCGAGCGCCGTCGCGGCGAGCTGGGCGTCCGTCGTCGGCGCCCGCGGATAGGCCGCTCGCAGGTATCCCCATTGCCGGGCCGCGATGTCGTCGAAAACAACGACGCGGTTGGCAAAACGCTGCTCCACATGCGCAATCCAATGCCTGAGTTCGCGCTCCTTTGGAGCATTGTTTAACGTCGCGACTCCGAAATACAACTCGCCAAGCGACAGCACGCTGATGAACGACTCCGACGAGCCGTGAAATTTCATCCATCGGTCGACAGCGGCATCCGGCTTCGACTTTGCGCTCTCGGACACTACGCACGTGTCAAGCAAGAACATCAGAATTTGATTTTCCGCGCACGCTCCCGCTTGCGCGGCGGCAGCTTGAATTCCGGCACCGTCGGCGCGGATTTCCACCAATCGTATAGAGTCTTCGGCGCTTCCTTCTCTGCACCGTTGCCTTGAATGAGCCGTACCTCGAATTTTGGCTTGCCCCGGTAGCTGATGATCTGCGGCTGCCTCTCCGCCTCGCGCAGGAACTCGGAAAACCGCGCCTTCGCATCCTGAATCGGCCAGCTCTTCTCCATGATCTTGCTCCTGACTAGTCTGACTAGTCAGGAGCATACCCTTACCGCGCCATCGCCCGCAAGGATTCCCGGATGAGAGAATCGAGCGGTGCGTGCTCACCGAGTTCGCGCGCAGAACGCGCGATCGCTTCGGCGGCCTGGGTTTGCGAATAGCCGAGCTTGACGAGTGCCGCCACGGCATCGGCTTTGGGCCCGCGCGGCGCGACGACGGGAATGGCTGGACCGTCTTCGCCATGGCCGCGCAGCATCATGGCGGGCACCTTGTCCTTGAGCTCCGTGACGATGCGCGTGGCGAGCTTGGGTCCCACTCCTTGCGCGCGCCCCACCGCCGCCTTGTCGCCGAGTGCGATGGCGCGCTCCAGCTCGCGCGAAGACAACGCGGACAAAACATTCAGCGCCACCCGTGCGCCGACATTCTGCACGTTCTGCAGCAGGCGGAACCATTCACGCTCCTCGGCGGTCGAGAAACCGTACAGCCGGATCGCCTCCTCGCTCACCTTCGTCTCGATCATCAGCGAGGCATTCGCGCCGGCCGAAACCTTGCTCAATGTCGAGGTCGGACAATGCACCAGATAGCCGACGCCGTTCACGTCCAGGATGAGATGATCCTCGGCCAGCGAATCCACTAACCCCGTCAGCTTCCCGATCATGCCAACGCCGCCAGGATCTTCGCTCGCGTGCCGGCGAAGTGCGCATGCGCAATGGCGGCCGCCAGTGCGTCGGCGGCATCGGTCGCTTCGACCTGGGCGGTCGGCAAGAGCCGCCGCACCATCGCCAGCACCTGCGCCTTCTCCGCGTGGCCCGCGCCCACCACGCACTTCTTGATGTGGTTCGGTGCGTATTCGGCGATGTCGAGTCCGGCCTGGGCGGCGGCGAGCAAGGCCACGGCGCGCGCATGGCCAAGCTTGAGCGCGGCGCTCGGGTCCTTGGCGACGAATGCCTGCTCGACCGCGATGGCCGATGGCACCCATTCCGCGATCACCGCAGATAGCGCCTGATGCAGCGCCATCAGCCGCGCACCCAGTTCGGCCTTGCCGTCGCTCTTCAGCACGCCATGGGCGACGTGATTGAGCCGGGTTCCCGATACGGCGATCACACCCCAGCCCATGCGGGCAAGGCCGGGATCGAGCCCCAGGATGCGCAGATTCATGAAATCGACCGACGGAATCGCCCGCGCATTGTCGGCCCCATGCCGCGGACGCGCAACCATACGGCAAAGCCGGCAGGCACTCTAGACGCAGCATCAGGCACTCACAAAACCTCTAGAACTTGAGAGTTGTTTGACGTTTGTCGCCAGCAATTATGTATCGCGGCGGGCTGGAATACGAACGAAAGCTCGCCGAAATACGACAAATATTGGCTGGACTCTGGGTGAAAGATCGGCAATGAAGCGAGGCATGCGCGAGGAAAGCAAGCGAGGGGGACGCCACATGCGACGATTGTCAAAGCAGAATCAGCCCGGCCTGCTCGTAGAACTGACGCGAGCGCTCGCCGAACTGGAGGGTCGTGCGGGAGTATCCGCGGAGGAGCGCGGCCGCTGGGCGCGCCTGCGCCAAGGTCTCGATCGGCAGCTAACGCAAAATCCCGAACAGCCGCTGGTTCCGGATGCAATCGATCCCACCGACCTGTCGGATCTTCCGCCCGATCTGTTGAGCGAGCTCAGCGTGGCGCGCGCCGATCCGCTGGAGGCGCAGATCATCTCGGTGCTACAGGCCTGCGGCGGCAGTGCCGACCTCGACCGGATTCTCATCGGCCTCTATCGAAAATTCCAAACGGTGCAGAAGCGCCGCCCGCTGCAGAACAAGCTGTGGCGCATGGTGCGTAAAGGCGACCTGCGCAAGGCCAAGGCCGAACGCGGCATCTTCAGTCTGCCGTCAACAAACGGCCGCGGACGGAAGGACCGGCGCCGCGAATGAGTTCGCCCCTTGCGCGCCAGCACTTCGCCCCGAAACGAACCCGCAAAGCTTTCGGGGAAGGTCACGTGTAAAGATCATGCTCAATCATCTATCCCGGGAAATCACCGACATCATGCCCGCCATCGTTGCGATGTTCGTCATGTGCGTTGCGATTCTTCCCTTCCTGCTTGTGGCGACTGCAGTCGTTTTACGACGAAAGGAACGAAGGAACGGACGCCCCGGCGCAACCGTGCAGCTTGCGGAAGCCCTTCCGCGCACCATGCGCTGATCTCCGCACGATGCAGATCGCCCCGTCGCTTCGGATGCGTGCGTTTCGGCTCGGGTGCAAAAATGGTATGATCTGCAAACAAATTCGTGGCGGTCCGATTCGTTCAAAGGTGCGGCAACGGGAGCGGGATGCAAGGGCAGGAGCGCGACGACTATTGGTCGGAGCCGCTTCCTCCGGAATTCCTTCCGGCGGATTCGGTCGAGGATGAGAATTTGCGGTTCCTGCTCGCCCATTGGCGCGGCTTGCGCGGGGCGCGACCCTGGCCGGCGCGCGCCGACATCTCACCCAAGGCGCTGAAGCAATGTCTGCGCGTGATCCATCTCTATGACGTGGTGGACGGCGGCGCGGAGTTTCGGGCGCGTCTGGTCGGCACGGCCGTCTATCCGGGGCTGATTGAAGACCAGACCGGAAAGTTCGTGTCGGAGCATCCCGATCCCGGCGTCCGCCTGCGCTTCTCGGCGGCGATGAAGCAGGTGCTGGCGGCGGGCGAGCCGGTGCGGACCGTTTCCCGGCGCCTGACCGGAACACGCCTGCACGATGCGCGCACGGAAGGCCTCTGGCTGCCGCTCGGCGCACCCGACGGCATCGAGCAGATTCTCGCGGGCTCCAGCCTGCACTTCGTTCCCCCCGGCCACGTGGCGGCTTGAACCAGCGCTCGGGCGCGGGTATCTGGACGGCCGCAAATCCCAGCAAAATTCGCGATGGCAGGCCACTCTCAGTTCAAGAACATCATGCACCGTAAGGGGCGCGTCGATGCGGTGCGCTCGAAGCTGTTTTCCAAGCTGGCGCGCGAAATCACCGTCGCGGCCAAGCTGGGCATGCCCGATCCGGACCACAATCCGCGTCTGCGGGCCGCCATCATCGCGGCCAAGGCGCAGTCGATGCCCAAGGACAATATCCAGCGCGCCATCGACAAGGCGGTGGGCGGCGGCGGCGAGAACATCGAGGAGGTACGCTACGAGGGCTATGGTCCCGGCGGCGTGGCGCTGATCGTCGAAGCGCAGACCGACAATCGCAACCGCACCGGCAGCGATATCCGCGCCGCGTTCTCGAAATATGGCGGCGCGCTGGGCGAACCCAATTCCGTCACCTTCATGTTCAACCGCGTCGGTGTCATTGCCTATCCGAAGGCGAAGGGGAGCGACGATGCGATGCTGGAAACAGCCATCGAAGCCGGCGCCGACGAAGTGGTGTCCGGCGACGAGGTGCACGAGTTCATCGCCAGCCTCGACGATTTCGGCGCGGTGCGCGATGCGCTAGAGGCGAAGCTCGGCCAGCCCGAGTCCGCCAGGATCGAATGGCGGCCGCAATCCTCCAATCCGGTGAGCGACGAGACCGGCGAAACCCTGGTGAAGCTGCTCGACGCGCTGGACGAGCACGACGACGTGCAGAATGTGTACGGCAACTACGAACTGTCCGATGCCCTTATGGCGAAGCTCGCCGCCTGATTCCACAGAGGCTCGGCATGGAGCCGCGCGAATTTCTTCTTGAATTGTGGAACGCCGCCATTCGCGCTGTGAGCGTCGGCGACGGCTTTGCTCGGCATCTGCCGCTGCATCCGGCCGGCAGACTGGTGGTGGTCGGCGCCGGCAAGGCCGCGGCCGCGATGGCGGCGGCCGTCGCGCGGCATTATGGGCCTTCGGTCAGTGGTGTGGTTGTCACACGCGAAAGCCACGGGCTGCGGGAGGGCGAATCGGCCGGCGGCATTCGCACCATCGAAGCGCGCCATCCGGTGCCGGATGAGAACGCGCTGGAAGCCGGACGCGCAGTGCTTGCGGCGGTGCAAGACCTCAGCGAACAGGATCTCGTCTTGTGCCTGTTGTCCGGCGGCGGATCGGCATTGCTGGAAGCGCCCCTGCCGGGAATCGCATTCGCCGACATTCAGGCGATCAACCGTGCGCTGCTCGCGAGCGGCGCGGCCATCGGCGAGATCAATTGCGTGCGCAAGCATCTCTCCGCCGTCAAGGGCGGACGGCTTGCCGTTGCGGCTTGGCCTGCCCGCGTCGTCACGCTGGCCGTTTCCGATGTGCCCGGTGATGATCCCAGCGTCATCGCGTCGGGCCCGACCGTCGCCGATCCGACCACCGCTCGGCACGCCCTTGGCGTGTTGCATCGCTACGGCATCGAATTGCCGGCAACCGTCGCGGCGGTGCTCAATGATGGGCGCCTCGAAACCCCCAAACCGGGCGATCCGAAACTGATGCAGACGGAGTACCGTCTCGTTGCAACGCAAGCGGACGCGCTGAACGCGGCGGCCGAGCGGGCCGAGGCTGAAGGGTACCGGGTGATCAACCGCGGCACGCGCATCGAGGGCGAAGCGCGCGCAGTCGCGGAGGAAGAAGCCAAGATTGCCCGCGATTGTGCGGCGCGCGGTGAAAGGACCGTCATTCTCGGCGGCGGCGAACTGACCGTCACGCTGAGCGGCAGCGGAGCCGGCGGCCCCAATCGCGAATATTCCCTGGCGCTCGCGCTGCAGCTTCAGGGCCATCCGCGCGTGTGGGCACTGGCAGCCGACACCGACGGCATCGACGGGACGGACGATGGCGCCGGCGCCATCGTCACCCCCGACACACTCGCGCGCGCCAAAGCCGCGGGACTGGGCGCCACGGCCGCGCTCGCGGCGCACGACAGTGGCGGCTTCTTTGCTGCGCTCGGCGATCCGCTGGTCACCGGCCCCACCCGCACCAACGTGTCCGACTTCCGCGCCATTCTGGTGTGCTGAAAATACTGTTCGCTAGGATGTAGCCGCCGCCGGAACAGGATGCGCCTCATGCGCCCGGCTGCCGTGGCGCAACGAATAGACCTTGGTGAATTCCGCGCCCAGCAGGAACACCTGCGTGGTGTAGTAGATCCAGATGAGCAGCACGAACAGGCTTCCGGCCGTGCCGTAGCGCGAGCCGACGCTCGTGGTCGAAAGATAGAGGCCGATGAGATATTCGCCGGCCTCGAACAAGAGAGCCGTCACAAGGGCGCCGGCGATCACATCGCCCCAAACAAGCTCGACATCCGGCACGACCTTGTAGATGGCGGCGAACAGCACGGCGACCAGGACAAAAGATGCGATGAAATTGACGCTCCAGACGAGGCCCGGACCAATCGGCACCACGTCCTGAATGCGCATGCCGAAGGCGGTGATGGCGGCATTGAGGACAAGCGAGATCATCAGCAGGAAGCCGAGGACAAGCACCAGAGCAAGACTGATGAGCCTGGTGCGCACGAGAGCCACCACGGAAAAGCGTGGAGCAGCTTTCCAAAAATCGTTCAGAGTGGCCTGGATCTCCCCGAACACACCGGAAGCCGTGACGATGACCAGAACGGCACCGAATACGTTGGGCCAGAAGCCGGCGCCGGAGCCTAGCGTATTCTGAAGCGCGGCATGAACCAGCTTCCCGGCGCCTGGTCCGATCACATGCCGGATCTCTTCGCTGAGCGCGCCGTAGGTGACCTTCGCGCCAAACACCGACGCGGCGACCGCCGCCGTGATGTACAAAACAGGTGCAAACGCCGTCATGATGTAGAAGGCGATGGCCGCGCCGCGGCTGAGCGCGCGATCCTCGAAGAAGGCTTCAACGGCCTCCCTCGACATTCTCCAGGCTTCGCCGAGCATCCCGTCCCCCGGTCCGAGACACAGGCCTCGGCGTCGTCAGCTTCAAACGCCGGGCGACCCGCGCCGGTTCAATCCGCGACGCGTCCTTCGCAACGACGAACGCCGGGCAGCGGTCGTCACACCCGGGTCGGGAACGGGTTGCGCTCCTTGAACTGCTTCTGGTGCCAGTAGGGGTAGGCCATCGGCACGGCGCTTGCCTTGTCCAGCCTTTTCACCTGCTCCGGCGTGAGATTCCAGCCGATGGCGCCGAGATTGTCCTTGAGCTGCTTCTCGTCGCGCGCTCCGATGACCACGGTCGAAACCGTCGGCCGCTGCAAGAGCCAGTTGAGCGCGATCTGCGGAATGGTCTTGCCGGTTTCCTGCGCGATGTCGTCCAGCGCATCGACCACGGTGTAGAGATATTCGTCGTCCACCGGCGGCCCGAAATCGGCTGTCGTGTGCAAACGGCTCACTTCCGGAAGCTTCGCACCGCGGCGGATCTTTCCGGTCAGGCGTCCCCAGCCGAGCGGGGACCACACCGCCGCGCCGACACCCTGGTCGAGGCCAAGCGGCATCAGCTCCCACTCATAGTCGCGGCCGACCAGTGAGTAATACGTCTGGTTGGCGACGAAGCGTGGAAGGCCGTAACGGTCGGCGCAGGCGAGCGCCTTCATCAGATGCCAGCCGGAGAAATTCGACACGCCGATGTAACCGATCTTGCCGGCGCGGATGAGCGTGTCGAGCGTGGAGAGAACTTCTTCCGGCGGTGTCTTGGCGTCATAACCATGCAGGTGGAACAGATCGATGTGATCGGTGCCGAGACGCCTGAGTGCGGCTTCCACGGCGCGTGTCAGATGAAAGCGCGACGAACCCACATCATTGGCGTCCGCACCGGACCGGAATGTGGCTTTGGTCGAGATCAGAACCTTGTCGCGGCGGCCCTTGATGGCGGCGCCGAGAACGTCCTCCGACGCGCCGCCGGAATAGATGTCGGCGCTGTCGAACATGGTGATGCCGTGTTCGAGACACACATCGACAATGCGTGTCGCCTCTTCGGCTTGCGTCGAGCCCCAACCGGCGAGTCCGCCCTTGCCGCCGAACGTGCCGGTGCCGAAGCTGAGCACGGGCACCGAAAATCCCGACCGTCCCAATAGCCGATATTCCATGTGTGAAATCCTTCCAGGAATTGCGATGGAAGAAACATGGCTGGACACGCGACCAATTCAACCGCGACGGCCGCGCGGTTATCTTAGAGTTCGGGTATTGCCTGCTTCAGCCGGCCGCCGACGCGAACCGGTTCAATGCGTGTTGCCTGTCCTTTCGCATTGGTTTCCACGTAGACACCGCACAAAGTGGCCGGGCCAGAGGCGGGGGAATAGCGCCCCGTCGGCATTTTGCGCGTGAAGCGCTGCAGCGGCTCGAACTTGTCCATGCCGATGACGGAATCGTAGTCGGCGCAGGCGCCGGCGTCGGTCTGATAGGCGGCGCCGCCGGGAAGGATTTGGGCGTCCGCTGTGGGCACATGGCTATGGGTGCCGACGACCAGGCTGGCGCGGCCATCGCAGAAATGGCCCATGGCCATTTTCTCTGACGTCGCCTCGGCGTGCATGTCGATGACGATGGCATCGGCGGCCTCACCCAGCGGACAAGCGTTCAGCTCGGCATCGACCGCGGCGAAGGGATCGTCCTGCGGGTCCATGAAGACGCGGCCGATGGGACTGACCACGAGCACCTGCTTGCCGCTACGGGACTGATAGAGACCGGCACCTTTGCCGGGTGCGCCGGCCGGCAGGTTGCGCGGGCGCAGGACCCGATCTTCATCGCCGATGAAGCTGAGGATTTCCTTCTGATCGAGCCAGTGATTGCCGGTGGTGATCACATCGACGCCGAGCGCAAAGAAGTCGTTGGCAATGGCGCGCGTGAGGCCAAAGCCTCCGGCGGCGTTCTCCCCGTTGCAGATGACGAATTCGAGGTCGAGCAGCTCTTGCAGCCGCGGCAGCTCGGTCGCAACGACCTCGCGTCCCGGGCGTCCAACCACATCGCCGATGAACAATAGTCTCATTCGATCCCAAAACGCCTGATACCCCGTTCCGTTACCACCATATCGAGCCTTTCGTCGCTGGCATCGTGGGGAACGGCCGGGACTTCCAGTCCGGCGAAGGCAATTCCAATGGCGACGACTGGCTGGGCCGCTCGCAGATGCGCGAGCGTGCGGTCGTAGAAGCCGCCACCATAGCCCAGCCGGAAGCCTTCGGCATCGAACGCCAGCATCGGCACGAGCAGCACATCGGGCATGGCAACCGGCCAATCCGGCCGCGGCTCCAGCACACCGAAGGCGCTGCGGACGAAATGCTCGCCGAGAATGGGCACGTGGAACCGCAGCGGCTGCGCCTTCTGATGCACGCGCGGATAGCAGATTTCGCAGCCCCTCTCCGCGAGCACCTGAGCCAGCTCTGCCGGGTCCGCCTCACCTTTCAGCGCGACATAGGCCGACACCTTGGCGTGCGGAGGGACCGGCAATGCGGAGGCGAATTGCGCAATCCGCGCTGCGATATCGGGGCAGGCAAGCGCGAGGTCGGCGCGGCGCGCGCGCGCCTCCACCCGCATGATCTTCTTGTCTGTCTGGATATCGATGGTCATCGCATTGAGATGGCCGGATCGGGGCTTCGGCCTTCGGCCTCGCTGTCCGGTCATGACGAGGTTCTAAGGTGGACGGAACCGCAACCGCCGTTGGAAGTGGATCCTCACGGGCCTGCAAGTGCAGGTGGGCGCCATATGTCCGGAACCACGGCCCCGGCCAGGGACAGCTCCCGGTGAGTACCATTAAGGCCCCTGGGTATCACGATCCTGACGCGCGGAGCAGTATCCGTCCGGGAAGGAACGTAGGACGCCGCTCCGGCAAGATCAACGTCACGCGGTTTGGCAGCAGCCGCGATTGACGGTGATGCAGGATATGGACTAAACTATGTGAACTAAGTCCATATCCGGTAGGCATCATGCGTGCGGTGAACATCCACGAGGCGAAGACCCACCTTTCGCGGTTGGTCGAGCAGGCTGCGAATGGAGAGCCTTTCATCATTGCCAAGGCTGGAAAGCCGTTGGTGAAAGTGGTTGCGATCGATGCACCGGCCGCCGGAAAGGCGCGCAGGCTCGGCTTCCTGAAAGGCTCCCTCAAGGTGCCCGCCGATTTCGACCGCATGGGCGAAGCGGAAATCGAGCGGCTCTTCGCGGTCGAGCCGTGAACTTCCTGATCGACACACACTTGCTGCTGTGGGCGGCTGGCGAGCCCGAAAAGCTATCGCAAAAGGCGCGGCGCCTGTTCAGCGATGCGGCCAACACGCTGATCTTCAGCGCGGCGAGCCTATGGGAAGTTGCGATCAAGCGCGGGCTGGGGCGCGAGGATTTTCAAATCGAGCTGCGCCTCTTGCGGCGGAGTCTGCTCGACAATGGCTATGAGGAGCTCGCGGTGACGAGCGCGCATGCGGTTGCACTCGACGGCTTGCCGCCGCTGCACAAGGACCCGTTCGATCGCATTCTGCTGGCGCAAGCACACGTCGAGGGCATCACGCTGTTGACCGCCGACGATCGCGTCGCGCGGTATCCGGGTGCGGTACGAAAGATCTGAGCCGGCAGGTTCAGCCGCGCTCGAGGCCCATCGCGATGTCCTCGACGCGCTTGGCGGCCGCTTCCAGCGCTTCGGCGGCAATGCCTTCGGCACTTGCAGCGTCGGCGAGAGCCTTCTCCTGCGAACGCAGCTTGTCGAGCGCAGCGAAATAGTCATCGGTGATGAGAATCGCCGCCATCAGCAGCAGCCGGGCGTCACCCACCTGCCCGATCGAGCCCAACAGCTCGCCAACTTTGCGGTCCACATGCTGCGCAAGTTTGCGCAGATGCTCTTCCTCGCCGTCGTCACAGGCGACCGTGTAGGCCCGGCCGTTCACCATCACATTGACGAGGGGCATCAGCGGCTCCTTAGCGGCCGAGTGCGGCGCGGATCTCGCCGATGGCGCCGTCGAGCCGTACTTCGATGTCTTCGTTGGCGGCGGCGAGCGCGCGGGAGTCGTCCTCGATGCGCGCCAAGCGAATGAGCAATTGCTCGCGCTCTTCCGTCAGCTGGCCGACGCACGCGGTCAGTGTGCTGGTTCTGGAGGCGGCTTCGGCGAGCGGTGCGGCGACCTTATCCAGGCGGTCGAGTGCCGATCCGAGTCTTGCGACTGCCGTCTCGATCCTCGACATCCGCGCGCGATTCCCGCTGATTCTGTGGCCTTCGGACCATAGGCCCGCCTCGCGCGCGGGGTCAACTTGGTGCTCTTGACGGCAAAGGCCACGCCTCGCTAAGGCGTCATTTCACATCCCGGGGACCGCCATGAACGACGTCGCGCGATACCATCCTGCCGCGGCGGATGTGCGCCGCCTTGCGAATGCCATTCGCGCGCTGGCGATGGATGCGGTGGAGGCGGCCAACTCCGGCGATCCGGGCATGCCGATCGGCATCGAGGCGCAGAAGATTCTCGCGGCACAGGATTGCGCAGCGCGCGTTGTCAGCATGCCTTGCTGGGAGTTGTTCGAGGCACAACCGGCAACATATCGTGACGCTATGCTTGGTCCCGGAACAGTAAAAGTCGCCATCGAAGCGGCAGGCCCGATGGGCTGGGAACGCTACATCGGCCAATCCGGTCGCTTCTCGGCATACACGGCTTCGGTGCATCGGCGCCGGCCAGGGAATTGTACAAGCACTTTGGAATCACCGCGGAAGCCGCCGCAAAGGCCCGCGCTCGCCGCGTTGAACGGTTAAGGAGAAAGAGAATGGCAGTACGCGTCGCGATCAATGGGTTCGGCCGCATCGGTCGGCTGGTGCTTCGGGCGATCGTCGAATCGAAACGCGACGACATCGTGGTCGTTGGCGTGAACGATCTCGGTCCCGTCGAGACCAATGCGCACCTGCTGCGCTACGACAGCGTGCACGGCCGCTTTCCCGGCGAGGTAAAGGTCGATGGCGAGCACATGATCGTCGACGGCCACAAGATCCGGGTGACAGCCATCAAGAATCCGGCCGAGCTGCCGCACAAGGAATTGGCGGTCGATATCGCGCTCGAATGCACCGGCATCTTCACCTCGAAGGAAAAGGCGAGCGCGCATCTCCAGGCCGGCGCCCGGCGCGTGATCATCTCCGCGCCGGCCGATGGCGTCGACCGCACGGTGGTCTATGGCGTGAACCATCAGGCGCTGACCAAAGACGACGTCATCATCTCGAATGCCTCGTGCACGACCAATTGTCTAGTGCCGGTGGCCAAGGTGCTGCACGACACCGTCGGCATCGAAAAGGGATTCATGACGACGATCCACTCCTACACCAACGACCAGCCGGTGCTGGATCAGCTGCATAAGGACCTCTACCGCGCGCGCGCCGCCGCCATGTCGATGATCCCGACGTCCACGGGCGCGGCAAAGGCAGTGGGTCTCGTGATGCCGGAGCTGAAAGGCAAGCTGGACGGGATTTCGGTTCGCGTGCCGACGCCGAATGTCTCACTGGTAGATCTGAAGGTGATCACCAAACGCGCCACCAGCGTGCAGGAAGTGAACGACGCCATGATCGCGGCATCGAACGGCGAGCTGAGGAACATCCTGGCGGTGGTGCACGCGAAGCTCGTCAGCCACGATTTCAATCACGATCCGCATTCCTCCAGCTTCGCGCTCGATCAGACCAAGGTGATGGAAGGCAATCTCGTCTCCGTCATGAGCTGGTACGATAACGAATGGGGCTTCTCGAACCGCATGGCGGATACCGCGGTGGCCATGGGGAAGCTGATCTGATCGGCCTCAAGTAGCGGAGCGGTAGGGCAATATATGTTCAAGACGCTCGATGATCTCGACGTGAAAGGAAAGCGCGTGCTGGTGCGCGCCGACCTGAACGTGCCGATGAAGGACGGAAAGATCACCGACACCTCCCGCATCGGCCGGCAGGCGCCGACCATCCGGGAATTGTCGGACAAGGGTGCCAAGGTCATCGTGCTCAGCCACTTCGAGCGGCCGAAGGGCAAGGTCGTGCCGTCGATGTCATTGAAACCGGTTGTGCCGGCGCTGGCCAAAAGCGTCGGCAAGCCGGTGGCGTTCGCCGAGGATTGCGTTGGCGAGAAAGCGAAGGCGGCCGTCGCCAAGCTGAAGAACGGCGACATCCTGCTGCTGGAGAACACCCGCTTTCATCCCGGCGAGGAAGCGAACGACCAGGCGTTCGCCAAGCAGATCGCGAGCCTCGGCGATCTCTACGTCAACGACGCGTTCTCCGCCGCGCACCGCGCGCACGCCACGACGGAAGCGCTGGCGCATCTGCTGCCATCGGCAGCCGGCCGCTCCATGGAAGCGGAGCTCAAGCACCTCGATGCGGCACTGGGCAATCCGGTGCGGCCGGTGATGGCGGTGGTTGGCGGCGCCAAGGTGTCGACCAAGATCGAGCTGTTGCAGAATCTGCTCAGCAAGGTGGATGTGTTGTTCATCGGGGGCGCTATGGCCAACACCTTCCTCGCCGCCGGGGGCCGCAATGTGGGTAAGTCACTCTATGAGGAAGATCAGCTTGTCCTCGCCCGCAACATCATTTCGGCGGCGACGGCTTCGAATTGCGTGATGCTGTTGCCTAGCGATTGCGTCGTGGCGAAAGAGCTCAAGGCGAACGCCAGGCACCGCACCGTGGATGTGTTCAGCGTCGATGACGACGAGATGATATTCGATGTCGGGCCGGCGACGGTGAAGGAATTCGAGACCCGGCTGCTGACTACCGCGACGCTTGTGTGGAACGGACCGCTGGGCGCGTTCGAAACCAAACCGTTCGATCGCGGCACCATCGAAGCGGCGAAAGCCGTCGCCGCGCGCACCAAGGAAGGCCGGCTCACTTCGGTCGCCGGCGGCGGCGATACGGTTGCGGCGCTAAACCAGGCCGGCGTCGCGGATGACTTTACGTACGTGTCGACAGCGGGCGGCGCATTTCTCGAATGGCTCGAAGGAAAGGAGCTGCCCGGCGTGGCGGCCCTCGATCAGGGGACTTGAAAACAATGACGATGAACATCGACGAACTGAACCGCATCGCCAAGGCGATGGTGGCGAAGGGCCGCGGCCTGCTGGCGGCGGACGAAAGCTCCGGCACGATCAAGAAGCGCTTCGACGCCATCGGCGTGACTTCGACCGAAGAAACGCGCCGCGACTATCGCGAATTCATGTTCCGCTCCGCCGAAGGCATGAAGCACATCTCCGGCGTCATCCTCTACGACGAAACGATCCGCCAGAAGGCGAAGGACGAAACGCCGCTGGTGAAGGTGATCGAGCAGGCGGGCTCCATCCCCGGCATCAAGGTGGACAAGGGAACCAAGCCGCTGCCGTTCTGCCCTGGCGAAGTTGTGACGGAAGGTCTCGACGGATTGCGCGAACGGCTGGTCGAATATCGCGAGCTCGGCGCGCGCTTCGCCAAATGGCGGGCGGTGATCGACATCGCCGAGAAAATACCGAGCTACACCTGCATCGAAGTGAATGCCAACCTGCTCGCGCGCTATGCCGCGCTGTGCCAGGACGAGAACATCGTGCCCATCGTCGAGCCGGAAGTTCTGATGGACGGCGACCACGACATCGATGCGTGCGAAGCCGTCACCGAATGGGTGCTGAAGGAAGTGTTCCAGGAGCTCTACTATCAGCGCGTGACCCTGGAAGGCATGGTGCTGAAGCCGAACATGGTGGTGCCCGGAAAGAAATCGCCGAAGCAGGCGAGCGTGGAGGAGGTCGCCGAGCGCACGGTGAAGGTGCTGAAGCGCTGCGTGCCGAGCGCCGTGCCGGGCATCGCCTTCCTGTCCGGCGGACAGTCAGACGAAGAAGCCACCGCGCACCTGAACGCGATGAATGCGGCCCATCCCGATCTGCCGTGGCCGCTCACCTTCTCCTATGGACGCGCGCTGCAGGCGGCGCCGCAAAAGGCGTGGAGCGGCAAAACTGAGAACGTGCCGGCGGGCCAGAAAGCCTTCGCCCATCGCGCCAAGATGAACGGCCTCGCCGCCACCGGCGAATGGAAACAGGATTTGGAAACGGCTGCCTAAGCCCGCTTGATGTGATAGGCTCTTGAAATGGAGCTCACGAAAGTACCTGACAATGAGGTTGTGGCGATCGCAAGAGCGGCCGTCAAGTCCGTGCTGCCAAGGACGAAGCTGGATAAAATTGTGCTTGGTGGCGACGATTTCGGATTTGATCCCGGGCTGCGCATCACAATCGTCCTGTCAAAGGGAAGTTCCGTCAATCTGACGGGAGAGCAGCTATCGCGCATCCAACAAGCAATCTCTGCCGAACTCTGGAAACGAGGCGACGAGCGCTTTCCATATTTGCGGTATTTGACTCTCCTTGAAGCGAAACAGCTGGCTTCCTAAGAAATGGAGCCGAACGATCTGATTTGGCATGCCGAAAAGCTCGTCAAATCTAGTAGGGGAAAGCCCAAGCAAGTTGATCTTCGGCGAGCAATCTCCGCCTCATACTACAGC
The DNA here is from genome assembly GCA_036500585.1 of Rhizomicrobium sp. Classification (GTDB taxonomy): domain Bacteria; phylum Pseudomonadota; class Alphaproteobacteria; order Micropepsales; family Micropepsaceae; genus Rhizomicrobium. Next base: position 27,874 of record DASYBT010000272.1, on the reverse strand, counting down.
CTCTTTCATCGGCTCTTGCGAGCGGCAGCGGATGACCTGATTGGCGGAAACGCGGCGGCAAGAAGAAGCGCCGCTTACAAGTTGCTCTATCGTGGCTTCGACCATTCACGGATGCGATCGATCTCTGTCGACATTGCAAAGGCGCCGCTGCCTCAGAAATTGGCTGAGGCGACAGGGCTGGCGCAATTCTCGCAGCAAATCCAAGTCACGGCCCGCGCACTGGTGGAATTGCAGCAGCAACGCCACAGCGCAGACTATGACCCACAATTCCGGGCTTCGAAGTCAGACGCGCGGGTCGCAATCGAACTCGCACGGTATAGAGGCGGGATGTTCGACGTTGCACCCGTAAGGGAGCGAAGACTCTACTTGCTCTGCATGCTTATGCCGCAGAGATGACCACCCGCCTTTACCTCATCACGCCGCCGAAGTTCGAGCTGCGCGCGTTCGCGGAGGAACTCAAGCGCGCGCTCGATGCGGGCGACGTCGCGACGTTGCAGCTCAGGCTCAAGGATGTGAGCGATGACGAGATTCTTCGCGCGGGCGAACTTCTGATGCCGATTGCGCAATCGCGCGATGTCGCGTTCCTCGTCAATGATCGTCCTGATCTCGCGGCAAGGCTCGGCGCCGATGGCGTGCACATCGGCCAGGAGGATGCGCCTTACGCCGAAGCCCGTGCGGCGCTTGGCCCGAACAAGACCGTCGGCGTCACGGCGCACAACTCGAAACACCTTGCGATCGAAGCAGCAGAAGCCGGTGCGGATTATGTCGCCTTCGGCGCGTTCTATCGCACGCAAACCAAGGAGCCGAAGACGCGCTGCGAGATGGAACTGCTTCAATGGTGGAGCGAAATGATGGTGGTGCCGTGCGTCGCCATCGGCGGGATTACCGTGGAAAATGCCAAATCGCTGATCGAAGCGGGCGCCGATTTCCTCGCTGTCTCCGCCGGCGTCTGGCAGCACCCAGACGGCCCAGCGGAAGCGGTGAAAGCCTTCAACCGCCTGTTCTGAGTCCATTTGCACCATTATCGGCACCCTGCTATCACCCGCGCGCTCTTTGAACTTGACCGACAGGAAGGCGCGCGGACGAATTTGCGCGATGACGAAGCATGGCGAAGATCGCCGGAAACGAAATTCGTCCGGGCACGCTGATTCAACACGATGGCGGGCTTTGGCTCGCGGTGAAGACGCAGGCTGTGAAGCCCGGCAAGGGCGGCGCCTATAACCAGGTCGAGCTCAAGAACGTCGTCACCGGCACCAAGCTGAACGAGCGATTCCGCGCCGATCAGGGCGTGGAGGAGGTCTATCTCGAGAAGAAGGACTTCCAGTTCCTCTACGCCACCGGCGACACGCTTACCTTCATGGACATCGAGACTTACGACCAGATCGAGATCGAAGCCGATTTCGTCGGCGACCAGGTGCAGTTCCTGCAGGACGGCATGAAGGTGCTGGTGCAGACCTACGAGGGCAAGCCGGTCGGCATCAAGCTGCCGCAGCATGTGATCCTGGAAGTGACGGAAGCCGATCCGGTGCTGCGCGGCGGAACGGCCGCGCCCTCTTTCAAGAGCGCGGTTCTGGAGAATGGCATGAAGATCCAGGTGCCGCCGTTCATCAACGCCGGCACGAAGGTGATCGTGTCGACGGAAGATGGGAGCTACCTGCGGAGAGCGGAGTGACGCTTGCGCTTGCACGAGTTGGCTCTCCCCCCGTTTACGGGGGGAGTACGGCCGAAGGCCGGGAGGGGGGCGCGGTGCGGCTTCCGCCCCCTCCACCACGCTTCGCGTGGTCCTCCTCCCCCGTAAACGGGGGAGGAATCTGATGCCTTACCTCTCTCCCGCGCTGAACGTCATGACGTCCGCAGCGCGCAAGGCGGGGCGCAAGCTCATCCGCGATTTCGGCGAAGTGGAGCAGCTGCAGATTTCGCTCAAAGGGCCGGCTGATTTCGTCACCATTGCCGACCAGCGGACCGAACGCATTCTGGTCGAGGAATTGCAGAAGGCGCGCGCCGGCTATCCCATCCTCACCGAAGAGGCCGGACTTATCGACGGGCCGGACAAATCGCACCGCTTCATCATCGATCCGCTCGATGGCACAACCAATTTCCTGCACGGCATTCCGCATTTCGCGATCTCCATCGCGTTGGAGCGCGAGGGCCAGCTCGTTTCCGGCGTCGTCTACAACCCCATCACCGACGATCTGTTCACCGCCGAAAGGAGTCACGGCGCCTATCTCAACAACAAGCGGCTGCGCGTGGCGGCGCGCAAGGCCTTGAAGACCTGCCTCAGCGCGACCGGCGTACCGTTCATGGGCCGCGGCAGCGACGAGGATCACGACCGCTATATGCTGGAACTGCGCGCCGTGGTGGATTGCACGCCCGGCATCCGCCGGTTCGGTTCCGCGGCGCTGGATCTCTGCTGGGTGGCGGCGGGGCGCTTCGATGCATTCTGGGAACACAAGCTCGCGGTCTGGGATATCGCCGCCGGAATCCTGATGGTGCGCGAGGCGGGCGGCGTCGTCACCGATCTCAAAGGCGGCGAGCGCATGCTTGAGACGGGCGACATTCTGGTTGCCAACGAACAGCTGCATCCCCAACTGCTGAAATTGCTGAAGAGCGCGGGAAAGTAGAAGTCAGAATTCCCTCTCCCCCAAAAGGGGCGAGGGAGCACACATGTGCCTACCTGTTCACATTATCCGTCCGGCGGATGAAGTCGGCGGCGTTGTCGTGAAGCTGCTTCAGCGAGTCCTCGTGCGCATAGACCATATGGCCGGACTCGTAGAGATGAACTTCGACGTTCTTCTGCAGGCTCCGGGGAATCTGCAGATGGCGCAACTCGTATATTGCCGCGTAGTATGGGGTTGCGATATCGAAATAGCCGCCGTTCATCATCACCTTGAGATTGGGATTGTATTTCATCGCAGTCGACAGGTCCGGAATCACATTGGCGGCCTGGGGCAGCGGAACGGGGAAGCCAGGCGGCTGATGCAGGCTGTTCCAGGACCGGAAGATGTCGATTTCCGGATTATACTTCTTGGCAAAGCCGTAGTTCAGCTCCTTGCGAACATAGTCGTTGAACCCGCTGACATAAGCCGAACTGATTGAAGCGGACTGTGGATCGTAGTCAGCCCTCTCGCTCAGCGGATCTATGGTCGGGCCCTCGAAGCGCGTATCGAGGCGGCCGGTCGTGATGTCTTCCTGACCCTCCAGGTTTTTTTCGAATTCGCCGCCGTCGATCCGCAGATCAGCCTTCAGAATGTACCAGACAGGCAATCCCGTATATTGGTGCAGCTTCTGCGCGATCATCTGGCGCTGCTTGGAATTCAGCGCCGATCCCGCCTGCAGTGCCTGCGAATAGTCACCCATGGTGAAGTGCTGCACTTCACCGAGGAACTTCTGAAGGTCGGGCGGCCGCTTGCCCGGAAGCCTGTTGTGATACCAGGCGGTTGCGGCATAGGTCGGCAACGCCAGAATGTACGGCAAATCGACACCCGGGTTGAAGGCCGGAAAGTCGACGCTGTTGTCGAAGGTCAGGATCTGGGACAGCAGCATCACACCGTTGAGATCGATATTGCGGTCGGTCTCGAGCATGTTGGCGAGCAGCGCCGAGCGCGTCGTGCCATAGCTTTCGCCGAACACGTATTTCGGCGAATTCCAGCGGCCGTATTTGGCGAGAAACTCGCTGATGAATTCGGCAAAGGCATAGGCATCGGCATCGACGCCGTAGAACGCCTTCTCCTTGTCCTTGCCGGTGACGCGGGAGAAGCCCGTGCCAGGCGCATCGATGAAGACGAGATCGCTGGCGTCGAGCAGGCTGTAATCGTTGTTCACGACCTTGTAAGGCGCCGCCAGAGTGTGCTGATTGTCGGCGGTTACCACGCGCCGCGGCCCGAACGCGCCCATGTGCAGCCAGATGGTCGAGGAACCCGGGCCGCCATTGTAGAGGAACGTGATCGGCCGCCCTTCGGGCTTAACATCACGCTTGGCGTAATAGACATAGAACATCGACGCTTTGGCGCCCGTTCCCTTGCCGGGCTGTGGGCCCTTTTCAGCGACTCCCGTCTCGGACGTGGCCGGCGGTTCGGTTGCTTCGGCCTCTGTCGCCTCCGTTACATCGTCCCACCCTTTCGGATGGACGATGAGCGTGCCGGCGACGGCATTGTAGGAAACCGAAGAGCCCTCGACCGTGACGGAGTTCTGGGTGGTCTGGTCGTCGTTCTTGAAATAGGCGGCGACCTGCGGTTCCGGTTTGGTGTTGTTGTCACCCTTCTGCTTGTTGTCGGCACAAGCGATCGTCGCCACGACGGAAAGCGTGGCGATCAGAAGCCATCCACGTTGCATGAAAACCCCCTCCCCGAATGATCATCGGGCGGGCGAACATAGCCGCGAGCTATCGCCGCCGCAACGCGCGGCTCTTCACATGTGGGTGGGGCCTCCGAGGCGCGGCAATCTGTGCAGCAGGAATTTCGCCGGACGCTCAGCGCCGCTTCTTTTGGCCTTGCCCGGATTGGTCGCATCTGCCCAATGCGATTTGCAGCGCCGTGTTCAGGGCCCCGAACTCGATCGGTTTCTGCAGCGCCGGAACTTGCGTATATCGCTCGTCGAGTTGCTCATGGGCATAGCCCGTCACGAAGACGAACGGTACGTCCCTGGACTGCAGCAACTCGGCCAGCGAATACGCAAAGGATCCGCCAAGGTTCACGTCCAACACCGCTCCGTCGAAATCGCCTGTCCTTGCCACGTCGAGCGCATCGTGAAGGTTTGAGACTGGCCCGGTCACAGACCAGCCGCCTTCCTCCAGCATATCGCGGACGAGCATTCCGACAAGCGGTTCGTCCTCGACCAGTAGGATGCGCGGACCAGCAGCCGGCTTGAACGCAACCACATTCGGGTCGCCTGCCGGCCTCCCTATCCCGTCAGCCGCTTCGCCGCCGAACGTGAATTTGAGATTGCAATCGACTCCTTCAGGCCGCCAGTCGAATGAAACCTCTCCGCCCGGCTGCTGGCGCACGCTGGTCGTGATGATCTTCATCCCGAAGCCGGTTCGCGTCGGCGCCTTGGTCGCAGGACCCTGGGACTCGCGCCAATTGAGCGCGAGCTTTCCCTCCCGCAGTTCCCAATGGACTTTGACCTGGCCCGTGGCGTTCGACAGCGCACCGTATTTGGCCGCATTGGTCGCAAGTTCATGCAAGGACAGCGCGACCACTTGCGCCTTTTCCGGGGGCAGGATCACCGAAGGCCCTGCGACCGATATGCGGGCAGCGCCGCGCAACCGATAGGGCGAAATCTCGTCATTGACGATGCGCTGCATGTCGGCGCCTTGCCAGCGCGTCTGCGACAACAATTCGTGCGTCTGCGCCAGGGCACGAATGCGCCCTTCCACCGCGTAGACATAATCCTTGATATTGTTCGCCTTGGCGAGTCGCACGATCGCCTGGACGATGGCCAGTGCGTTGCGGGCGCGGTGATCCACTTCGCGGGCGAGCAGCGCCTGCCGCTCCTCCGCTTCCCTGCGCTCGGTGACGTCCAGAGTCACGCCGTCGACCCGCTGCAGCGCGTCCTGTGCGTCGAACGTGGCAGCCGCGGAGATCGAACACCAGCGCATGCGTCCATCGGCCCGCACGATGCGCACGTCCATCTGCAGCGTGCCTTGCGAAGGCGTCAGCCGATCGATGGCGGCGCGCAGCTGCGCCCAGTCGGCCTCATGGAAGAAGGAGCGGATCAGATCGCCGCTCGGCACGAACACCTGTGAATTGAAGGACTGTGGATCGAGCCCGAAGATGCGACAGTGGCCTTCGTCCCACGACCAGCGATCCTCCGCCACATCGTATTCCCAGGCGCCCATATTCGCGGCAGCGAGCGCCAGACTGCGGCCACGCTCGCTGCGCAAAAGACGATCCGTGGATGCCTCGAGTGCGGCGGTGCGTTCGCTGATCCGGTGCTCGAGTTCGCGATTGAGCTGCTCCAGCTCGCGCGTCGTGCGATAGAGTTCGGCGAAGACGCGCACCTTGGCGCGCAGCATCTCCGGCACAACCGGGACTGGCACATAATCCACCGCGCCGGCGCTGTAACCGCGCAGGAAATCCGCCTCGGAGATGTTGATGGCGGAAATGAAGATAATGGCCGTGCGCTGGAAGCGCGGGTGTTCCCGGATCATGGCGGCCAATTCGAAGCCGTCGAGGTCCGGCATGCAGACGTCCACCAGCACGACCGCAATGTCCATCTTCAACAGATGCTCGAGCGCCTCCTTGGCCGACGATGCCTTGACAAGATTCTCGCCGAGCGGCTCCAGGATCGCCTCATAGGACAGCAGCTTGGCGTGCTGATCGTCGACCAGCAGAACATTGATCTTCTTGTTCGCGCTCATGGTCCGATCCTAGCGATGCAGCCACATGCGGAGCGCGAACAGGAGCTGTTCCGTGTTCACGGGCTTCGCAAGGTAATCGGAGGCGCCGGCCTCCAGGCACTTCTCGCGGTCGCCCTTCATCGCCTTCGCCGTCAGGGCGATGATCGGCAGCCGGCGATGCTCCGGCTTGGCGCGGATGTGGCCGATGGTCTGGTAGCCGTCCATCTCCGGCATCATGATGTCCATCAGCACGAGGGCGAGCTCGGGCGTGGACTCCACAAGGCCGATCGCTTCCTCGCCCGTCGTGGCGGTGAGCACGTTCATGCCGCGCCGTTCCAGAACGCTCGACAGCGCAAAGATGTTGCGTGCGTCATCGTCCACCAGCAGCACCGTCCGGCCCACCAGATCTTCATCCGAGCTGTTGAGCCGCTCCAGCATCCGCTGCTTCTCGGCCGGCAGGTCGGTGATGACGCGATGCAGGAAGAGCGCGGTCTCGTCAAGCAGGCGCTCCGGCGATTCGACACCCTTGACCACGATGGAGCGGGCCATGGTGTGAAGCTGCGCATCCTCTTCCGGCGACAATTCGCGGCCGGTGAACACGATGACCGGGATGTCCGACAGCGCCGCGTCGCTGCGCAGCGACTCCAGCACCTCGAACCCGCTCATGTCCGGCAGCCTGAGATCGAGCACGATACAATCGGCGGGCTCCTCCCTCAGCGCGGCCAGCGCCTCCGCGCCGGTGCCGATCGTCGCGATCTCAATATCGTCATGGCCCAGCAGTTCGGCGATGCTCAACTGCTCGGCCGGATTGTCTTCGATGACGAGCAACCGCTTCTTGCGCGGCTCGGCATATTCGCGGATGCGCGCCATCGCCGCCCGCACGCCTTCTGTGCTCGTCGGCTTGGTGACGAACGAGAACGCGCCGCGCGCCAATCCATGCTGGCGGTCCTCGTCCAGGGTGACGATCTGCACCGGGATGTGGCGCGTTTGCGGATTCTGCTTCAGCTGCGACAGCACCGTCCAGCCCAGCATGTCGGGCAGGAAAACGTCGAGCGATACGGCGGTTGGCCGGAACTCATGCGCCAGGTCCAGCGCGTCCTCCCCGCGCATGGCGACGAGCACCTTGAAGCCTTCGTCATGGGCAAGATCCATCAGGATGCGGGCGTAGTGCGGATCGTCCTCGACGATTAGCAGCACGCTATCGCCGGGCTGCACGATGCTGCGGTCGTCCGCAATCTGCTCCACCGGACGTTCCGGCAACGCCGCGATGATGGCTGCACGCGACGGTGCGTTGGCCGATGCCGACGCCGCGGAGATCTGCTGGCCCCGCGCCGCCGCCGGCCCGACATAACGCGTCGGCAGGTAGAGCGTGAATGTCGAGCCCACGCCTGGCGTGCTGCGCAGATGGATCTCGCCGCCGAGCAGGCTTGCCAGTTCGCGGCTGATCGCGAGACCAAGGCCCGTGCCGCCGTATTTGCGGCTGGTGGATGCGTCCGCCTGCTGGAACGCCTCGAAGATGATCTTCTGCTTCTCGATGGGAATGCCGATGCCGGTATCCGACACCTCGAAGGCGACGACGGATTGCGCCTGACTGAGGATCGGATGCTCGGAGCTCCAGCCGCTCGTGACACGGGACACGTTGAGCCGCACGGCGCCGTCGCCGGTGAATTTGAAGGCATTCGACAGCAGGTTCTTGAGCACCTGCTGCAGCCGCTTCGAGTCGGTGAGAATCGTCCTTTCGAGAGCCGGGTCGATATTGATGTCGAATGCAAGCTGCCGCGTTTCCGCTTCGTGGCGGAACGGCCGCGCCATCGCCTCGACGACGCTGGAGAATGCGATTTCCTCCGCATCGACCGTGACGGTGCCGGATTCGATCTTCGACAGGTCGAGAATGTCGCTGATGAGGTTGAGCAAGTCTGTGCCGGCGCCGTGGATGGTGCGGGCGAACTCGACCTGTTTGTGCGACAGGTTGTGGTCGGGGTTGTCCGCCAGCTGCTGGCCGAGAATGAGGATCGAGTTGAGCGGCGTGCGCAACTCGTGGCTCATGTTCGCCAGGAACTCGGATTTGTATTTTGAGGTGAGCGCAAGCTCGGTCGCCTTCTCTTCGAGAGCGCGACGAGCCTGCTCGATCTCCTGGTTTTTGCGCTCCACCTCGACGTTCTGCTCGGCCAGCTGACGCGCCTTTTGCTCCAGCTGCTCGTTGGTTTGCTGCAATTCCCTCTGCTGGGTCTGAAGCTCGCCGGCGAGCTGCTGGCTCTGCTTGAGCAGGCCCTCCGTCTGCATGGTCGCTTCGATCGAGTTTAGCACGATGCCGATATTGGCGGTGAGCTGCTCGAGAAAGGCGATCTGCAGCTCGGTGAAGCTGCCGAGCGAGGACAGCTCGATGACGGCCTTCACCTGATTCTCGAACAGCACCGGCAGCACGATGATGCTTCGCGGCGCCATGCTGGTCAGGGCCGAGGAGATCGGCACCGAACTGTCCAGCGCGTCGGTGATCAGCATGCGCCGCTTGTCGAGCGCGCATTGGCCGACAAGACCCTGCCCCAGACCGAAGATCTTGGGATGGCCGTCCATCGGATGATCGGCATAGGTGGCGACGAGGTTGAGGCTCGGCGCATCGGCATTGTCCATCTGGTAGATGACACCCAGTTGCGCGTTGACCAGCGGGGTGAGCTCGGAGAGCAGGATGCGCCCGACCGTGGCGAGGTCGCGCTGGCCCTGCAGCATGTTGGTGAACTTGGCGAGGTTTGTCTTGAGCCAGTCCTGCTCGGTGTTGCGATCGGTGGTGAGGCGCAAATTTCCGATCATGGTGTTGATATTGTCCTTGAGCTCGGCCACTTCGCCGCGCGCATCCACCTGAATCGACCGCGTCAGGTCGCCCTTGGTCACGGCGGTCGCCACTTCGGCGATGGCGCGCACCTGTGTGGTGAGGTTGGCCGCCAGCAGATTCACGTTACCGGTGAGGTCCTTCCAGGTACCGGACGCGCCCGGAACGTTCGCCTGTCCGCCAAGGCGGCCCTCGACGCCAACTTCGCGCGCCACGGTCGTCACCTGATCGGCGAAGGTCGCCAGGGTGCGCGTCATGTTGTTGATGGTTTCGGCGAGAGCTGCCACTTCGCCTTTCGATTTCACGGTGAGGTTCTGCGCGAGATCGCCGTCGGCCACAGCCGTCACCACCTTTACGATGCCGCGCACCTGTTCGGTGAGGTTGGCCGCCATCACGTTGACGGTGTCGGTCAAGTCCTTCCAGGTACCGGCGACACCCGGCACGGCAGCCTGGCCACCAAGCCGGCCTTCCGTGCCCACCTCGCGCGCCACGCGCGTCACTTCCGAGGCAAATGCATTCAGCTGGTCCACCATGGTGTTGATGGTGTTCTTCAGCTCGAGGATTTCGCCCTTCACATCCACCGTGATCTTGCGGCTGAGGTCGCCGCGGGCCACCGCCGTTGTCACTTCGGCGATGTTGCGCACCTGAGATGTCAGGTTGCCGGCCATGAAGTTCACGGAGTCGGTCAGGTCTTTCCACGTGCCGCCGACGCCCGGAACGACCGCTTGTCCGCCGAGGCGGCCTTCCGTACCCACTTCGCGCGCCACGCGCGTCACTTCGGCGGCGAAGGAGCGGAGCTGCTCCACCATCGTATTCAGGGTTTCCTTCAGCAGCAGGATTTCGCCGCGCACGTCGACGGTGATCTTCTTCGACAGATCGCCGTTGGCGATGGCGGTCGAAACCTCGGCGATGTTGCGCACCTGGGCGGTGAGGTTGCCGGCCATGAAGTTCACGTTGTCGGTCAGGTCTTTCCACGTGCCCGCGACGCCAGGAACCTGTGCCTGACCGCCGAGCTTGCCTTCGGTGCCCACTTCGCGCGCCACGCGCGTCACCTCGGCGGCGAAGGCGTTGAGCTGATCCACCATGGTGTTGATGGTGTTCTTGAGCTCGAGGATTTCGCCCTTCACGTCCACGGTGATCTTGCGGCTCAAGTCGCCGCGCGCCACGGCCGTCGTGACCTCGGCGATGTTGCGCACCTGGGTGGTGAGGTTTGCCGCCAGCAGGTTCACGTTGTCGGTCAGGTCCTTCCACGTGCCCGCCACGCCAGGCACGTTCGCCTGACCGCCGAGACGCCCATCGGTACCCACTTCGCGCGCCACGCGGGTTACTTCGCCGGCGAAACGGTTGAGTTGGTCGACCATGGTGTTCAGCGTTTCCTTCAGCTGAAGGATTTCGCCGCGCACGTCGACGGTGATCTTCTTCGACAAGTCGCCGTTGGCGATGGCGGTCGCCACTTCGGCGATGTTGCGCACCTGAGCCGTCAGGTTGCCGGCCATCGAGTTCACGTTATCGGTCAGGTCCTTCCACGTGCCGGCGACGCCGGAGACTTGCGCCTGGCCGCCGAGCTTTCCTTCGGTGCCCACTTCGCGCGCCACGCGCGTCACTTCGGAGGCGAACGCGTTCAACTGGTCCACCATCGTGTTGAGCGTGTTCTTGAGCTCGAGGATTTCGCCTTTGACGTCCACGGTGATCTTGCGGCTAAGGTCGCCACGGGCCACCGCCGTCGCCACTTCGGCGATGTTGCGCACCTGGGCGGTGAGGTTCGACGCCATCGAGTTCACCGAGTCGGTCAGGTCTTTCCAGGTGCCGGCGACACCACGCACCTGCGCCTGTCCGCCGAGCTTGCCTTCGGTACCCACCTCGCGCGCGACGCGTGTCACTTCGCCGGCGAAGGCGTTCAGCTGGTCCACCATCGTGTTGATGGTTTCCTTGAGCTGGAGGATTTCGCCCTTCACGTCGACGGTGATCTTCTTCGACAGGTCGCCATTGGCGATGGCGGTGGACACTTCGGCGATGTTGCGCACCTGAGCGGTGAGGTTGCCGGCCATGAAGTTCACGGAGTCGGTGAGGTCCTTCCAGGTGCCCGCGACGCCCGGCACGAGGGCCTGGCCGCCGAGGCGGCCTTCGGTGCCAACTTCGCGTGCCACGCGCGTCACTTCCGAGGCGAAGCCGTTCAGCTGATCCACCATGGTGTTGATGGTGTTCTTCAGCTCCAGGATTTCGCCTTTCACGTCCACCGTGATCTTGCGGCTCAAGTCGCCGCGGGCCACGGCCGTCGTCACTTCGGCGATGTTGCGCACCTGAGACGTCAGGTTGCCGGCCATGAAGTTCACGTTGTCGGTGAGGTCTTTCCAGGTGCCGGCGACACCGGGCACGGCGGCCTGACCGCCGAGCTTGCCTTCGGTGCCCACTTCGCGGGCCACGCGCGTGACTTCCGACGCGAATGCATTCAGCTGGTCCACCATCGTGTTGATGGTGTTCTTGAGCTCCAGGATTTCGCCCTTCACGTCCACGGTGATCTTGCGCGAGAGGTCGCCGCGCGCCACGGCCGTCGTCACCTGGGCGATGTTGCGCACCTGATCGGTGAGATTGCCGCACATGGCGTTCACCGAGTCGGTGAGGTCCTTCCAGGTCCCCGCCACACCCGGCACCAGCGCCTGGCCGCCGAGCTTGCCTTCCGTGCCAACTTCGCGCGCCACGCGGGTCACTTCGGAGGCGAACGAACGAAGCTGGTCCACCATGGTGTTGATGGCTTCCTTCAGCTGCAGGATTTCGCCGCGCACGTCGACGGTGATTTTCTTCGACAGGTCTCCCATTGCCACGGCGATCGTCACTTCGGCGATGTTGCGCACCTGAGCCGTGAGGTTGTTCGCCATGGAGTTCACCGACTCGGTAAGCTCCTTCCACACGCCCGTCACTTCGCGCACCTGCGCCTGGCCGCCGAGCTTTCCTTCCGTGCCTACTTCGCGCGCCACGCGCGTCACTTCCGAGGTGAACACCGAAAGCTGCTTGATCATGGTGTTCACGATGGTGGCCGAACGCAGGAATTCACCCTTCAGCGGCCGTCCTTCGACGTCGAGGCGAACGGTCTGCAAGAGGTCGCCTTGCGCCACCGCGGCGATGGCACGGGACACTTCGGTTGTCGGCCACAACAGATCGTCGATCAGGGTGTTGACGGAATTCTCCATCTCGCCCCAGGCGCCGACCGATGGCCCGAACTTCACACGCTGCTTGGTCTTGCCCTGCTTGCCGACCACGTCGCCCACGCGCTCGAGCTGCTCGGCCATGCGCTGGTTGGTGGAGACGATGTCGTTGAAGGCGTCCGCGATCTTGCCGGCAATGCCGACCTGATCGCCCCTGAGCCGCACCGAGAAATCGCCAACTCGAACGGCCTGCAGAGCAGCCAGCAGCTCCTGCAGGTTCACCTCCTGCGACAGATCGGGGGCACCGTCGCCATTCGTCTTGCGCTTCCGGGGAGCACGCGCCGCCGTTTCGGACTTTGGCTTCTCAAAGGCTTCATGCGTGCTCATCTGTTGCTCCTGAGTGACAGATCGGAGGATTTTGGCGCTGTCGATAGTGGCCGCCGGCGCGCGGCGAGCATAGGCCGATCAGCGGGGGCGTCCGCCACCGCAAAAGATGCGATAACCCGTTGATCTCTCACCGACACGCTTCCGCGCCCCATGCAGCGCCCCGACGGGGATATCGCTACGGAGCCGCAAACGCGGGAAGGTTGGGAAAGTTCCCCGGTGAGATGGCTGAAATGATTAAGGGATTGCGTATCGCACGTTGGCGAGCCCGGCCAAGGGGCCGGCAAAGGACATCAACGTCCAGAATGGGCTCATGGCCACCCGAATCACGTCGCCCGGATAGATGCGCGTCATCTGATCGGCGGGCAGCTCTTCTTCTTTCGGGCTGCCATTGCGGCGAACGTAGATGGTGCCGTCGCTGGCTTCGGCCGTATAACCCCCCGCCAGCGCGATGGCGTTCAAGGCGCTCATCCCGTTCACGTAGGGAAATTCGCCCGGCTTGTTGACCTGCCCGATCACGTAGAACGGCCGATAGGTGCTGATGGCGACGCTGACGCGGGGATTCTGCAGATAGCCTCGCGATAGCTTGGCTTCGATATCCTGCTCGAGGCTGCTTGCGGTCTCGCCGGCCGCGGAAATCTGCCCGATCAGAGGAAGGCTGATCGCCCCGTTGCCGTCGATCTGGAATTCTCCGCCGAGATCATCCTCGCCGAAGACGATGATCCGGACCTTGTCGCCGGTGCCGAGGCGGTAGCCGTCACTGGCCGCTTCCGGCGCCGAAACCGAGACCGGCGATGCCTGATGGTCTGTCGTGACCGAGTACTCCGTCGCCGCCGCCGGAAAGACGGTAAACACGCCGGCGCAAATCGCGGCGGCGAATGCCAGGGCACGAAAGGGAAGCGAAGCGAACATGGCTCTCATGGTACGGACCGACGCATTGAAAAATCCCTACGCGGGACGGGCCGGGTGCTCGCTGCAAGCCGGTTGCCAGCTCAAAGTCCCGATGAGAAACAGACACTTCGATGATGAATCCGGGAGGGCGGAATGAGACTGTGTGCGATCGCTGCGGCGCTGGGCCTGGCGTTGCTCGGAGCGGGTTCTGCCCAGGCCTTCGATACCAGGGAAGGCGATTTCAACATCGCCAATTTCCAGTTCCGCTCCGGCGAGAGCCTGCCGCAGCTGCGGCTGCACTACACGACCCTCGGCACCCCGAAAACCGATGCGGCCGGACGCACGGTGAATGCGGTGCTGATCCTCCACGGCACCGGTGGAGACGGTCACCAGTTCCTGCGGCCGCAATTCGCCGATGTCTTGTTCAAGCCCGGCGGGCTGCTCGATCCGGCGAAATACTTCATCATTCTTCCCGACGGCATCGGCCACGGCAAATCGTCCAAGCCGAGCGATGGCTTGCACGCGAAATTCCCCCATTACGATTACGAAGACATGGTCGCAGCGCAATACGCGCTGGTGAAGGATGGGTTGCACGTCAACCATCTGCGGCTGGTGATGGGCACCTCGATGGGCTGCATGCACTCGTTCATGTGGGGCGAGGAGCATGCTGCGTTCGTCGACGCGCTGATGCCGCTTGCCTGCATGCCGATTGAGATCGCCGGCCGCAATCGCATGTGGCGCAAGATGATCATCGATGCCATCCGTGACGATCCGGCGTGGGCCCGGGGCGAGTACAAGACCGAGCCGCAAATGGCGTTGCGCGTGACGATCGACATGCTGGTGATCGCAGGAAGTGCGGCGCATCAGATGCAGAAGAGCTATCCCACGGCCGACGCCGCCGACAAATATCTGGAGGATTACACGGCAAAGGAGCTTGCGACGCTGGACGCGAACGACTTTCTCTATCAGGTCTCCGCGTCGCGCGACTACGATCCGAGCGGCGGACTCGAAAAGATCACCGCGCCGGTCATGTGGGTGAACTCGGCGGATGACTTCATCAACCCGCCGGAACTGAATCTCGCGCCGGCAATGGTGAAGCGCATCAAGCGCGGGCGCTACGTGCTCATTCCCATCGGCGATCAGACGCATGGCCACGGCACGCACACCTGGGCCGCTGTGTGGCAATCCTACATGGCCGAGCTGCTAAGGGAATCCGAACCGCCGGCGAAATAGAGGATCAATTCTTCGCGCAAGGTCCGGTTGCCCGTTCCAAATTGGAACACTCCGCGGCCCCGCCCGCGCAGTTCCAGGCACGCGTACACATGCACGCGCGATCGCATCGGGCAAATTCTTCCCGTGCTTCCACTTCACGTATCGCGATGTCTTCGCGAAATCGTCCCCTTACGTATTTCTGCGTAAACGGGATGCGCGGTTACCAACGATTCAGCACTTCGATGCAATCTGACACTGCTTTTCTGGTGCTGCGTCCCATGTCTCATTCCCCTTGCCTGATACCTTCCCGCCGCCTTCCCCGCCTGCGAATTGCCGCTCTGTTCTTCGCATCCGCGATCGTTTCGTTCGGTGCGCTGCTGGTCGCCAAAAAATCTGGATCGGCGCAGGCAAGCGTCGAGCCCGGCGGCATTCCGGTCTATGACGCAGCGAAGCTGGCGCGCGGCGGCGTCATCAGCCGCACTATCCGCAGCAGCGATCCGGGTGTGATCGTGGTGCGCAACGTGTCGTCGTTCGCCGCACTCCTGCAGCTCCGTGAGAATCTCGGGCTTTACGGTTACTCGGCCGCGATGTCGAATTTCTACTGCGGTTCGCTGCCCGGCGTGCCTGCGCAACCCGTCGACATCGGCGTGTTGTCGCGCCAGCCGATCGAAGAGGCCGCAGAATACGACGCACCCGGTGCGAATTGCGTGATTCCAGGACCGTTCGTGGCGGGGCCCGGCGTGGCGGTGCATGAAAAGCGGACGATCTCCCCCCGCGGCTGGCCGCGCGTGTCGCAGTTGAGCGACAAACCAATGCCGGGGCCGGGCGTGCTCGCAGTCAGGATTTCCGGCGAAGCACAGCCGCTTGTTTTGGTGCGGCTGCCGACGATGGACGACTATCCGGTCGAAGACACCGCCGCGGTCGAGAAGATGCGCGCGGCATTGCAGGAAGCCCTCCTCGGCAAGTCTTTCGCAGGCTGCCGCACAAGCGGCTGCCAGACCGTGACGATCGATCCGGATGCTTCGTCCGAGCCCACCATCCGCACCGCGATGCGCTGATCCAAACATGACCTCCACACCATCCTTTTCGGTCACTGCCGATCTCCCCTTCGTGCCCGCGACGTTGCGCGCGCCGCAGCCCGAGCCTGCGACTAACGACAATCAGACGGCAAACACGATTCCAACGCGCAAAGGTTGGATCACCGCGATCACCACCGTGATCGGCTCCGCTGTCGGCATTACAACGGGCCTCGCGCTCACCAGCGCACCGGTGATTCAGAGCGCGGGACAAGTCTGGCGCAATGTCTGCACACGTCTCGATGCCGGCGCCTGCGTCGGCAAGACGCTGGGCGCGATGGCGCAATTCGCGCAAGGCCACGAACCGCCGATCGCGTTTGCCGTCGTGGTGGCGCTGTTCTTCATCCGCGGCTATGTGGTGCGGACAATCACCGAGCGCTAGTCGAGGATGAATTCCTCAGGTCTCGGCGCAATCGTCGCATTCCAGTAATCGACGAGGCGGAACGGCCAATTCTGGCTGACGCGGCCGAACCGATTCTTGTACCAGCTTCGCGCATCGGGCAGGCCCCAGGCCATCTTGGCATTCTCCTCGTCGACGCGGGCGTTGAACTCGTCGTACACGTCCTCGCGGATTTCCATCGTGTGGGCGCCGGTCTCGGCGAGCAGCTTCAGCGCGTTGACGATGTAACGGATGCTCGCTTCCGAGAAGAAGATGATCGAGCCGTTCACCACGATATTGGTGTTGGGCCCGTAGATGCAGAAGAAATTCGGGAAGCCCGGAACCGTCATGCCGAGATAGGCGCGCGCGTCCCCTTTCCAGCGCTCGTGCAGCTCCAAGCCGCCGCGGCCGACAATCTTGAACGTGCGCAGGAAATCGCTGGCATGAAACCCGGTGCCGTAGATGATGACGTCGACCGCGTGCTCGACACCGTCTTCCGTGACGATGCCACCCTCGGTGAATTCGCGGATGCCTGTGGTGATCAGGTCGACATTGGCGCGCTTCAGCGCGGCGATGTAAACGCCGTTGTCGCGCACGGTTCGCTTGGTGCCGAACGGATAATCCGGCACCACCTTGGCGACAAGGTCAAGCCGATCCTGCGCCTGCAGCTCGATCTGCTGCACCATCATCGCGCGCAACATCTCGTTCGTCGCACTGACAGAGCGGCTTTTGTCGTTCCACGCCGGGTCAACGGCGACGCCATCGAGAATTCCGTCGGTCAAGGTCCAGAACAGCCAGAACCGGTACCACTTGTCGTAATACGGAATGTTGTCGAGCACCCAGCGCTGCGCCGGCGTGACATCATGGTGGTAGTTCGGCGTCGGCCCCAGCCACGGCGCAGAGCGCTGGAACACCAGCAGCTGCTTGACCTGCGGCGCGATCTCGGGGATCACCTGAAAGGCCGTGGCGCCGGTGCCGATGACGGCAACGCGCTTGCCCGACAAATTGACATCGTGCCGCCAGCGCGCTGTATGAAAGGCGGGGCCCTTGAACTTTTCCTGCCCCTGCAATGAGGGAATGCGGGGCTGGTTCAACTGACCGACCGCACTGATGACGGCATTCGCCTCCAAAGTTTCTTCGCGGCCATCCTTGTCGCGAACGGTGACTTTCCAGCGCGAAGACGCTTCGTCGAAAGCCGCCTCGGTCACCTGCGTTTCGAAGCGGATGTGCTTGCGCAATCCATATTTGTCGGCGACGCGCCGGAAATAGGCGAGCAACACCTCCTGCCTCGAATAGTGCTGCGGCCAGGCGTGGTTGGGCTCGAAGGAGTACGAATACATGTGATTGGGATTGTCGACCCGGCAGCCGGGATAGGCATTCTCCAACCATGTGCCGCCGACATCGGCATTCTTCTCGATGATCTCGAATGGAATGCCCGCCTGCTGCAGCCGGATTCCGGCGAGCAGTCCCGAGAGACCGGCGCCGATCACCACGACCTTCATTTTCGCGGCGGCGTCTTTCAGCTTCGGCGTGTCCCAATGCGGAATGCGCGTGTCTTCGACCGCGATACCCAATTCCTCCTTGAGGAACGGGACATAGCGGTCGGGAATGTCTGCACCCGCGATGAAGTCCATCATGCGGCGGATGGTGTCGTTGGATGGTGGCGGCGGCAGCGCTTTGCCCGCCGCATATTCGCGCCACGCCTGCGCGACACGCTCGCAAATTTCCTCCTGCACTTCGGGCTTGATGGCGCCCTGTCCGTCTCCGAAGAAATCGTAGGCGGGCTTGTTGGCCTCGGTGAGGTGGCTCGCATCGCCCGTCAGGTGCACGAGCGCCATCATCAGGCTGGGGATGTGGGCATCTTTCAGCGCGGATTCGATGGTTATTTCGTCCGCGCGCTCGGCTGTGGCCGCTGCAGACATGGGTACGCTCCAGTATCGATCGCCGGAAGCTTAGAACCGGCGCGGCCCCTCGCCTATCGCTTTTTCCTTTTCTTCTTCGCTTTGAATTTCTCCGCCTTCCGAGCCGGCTTCGCCTTGACACCCTTGCGCGACAGGCTCTTCAGCAAGGTTCGCTCGGCGTCGCCTTTCTCCTCGAACGGTCCGTTCGAGCCGATCGGCCGGCGCACCACCATACCGACCTTGCGCATCGCCGCCTCGACCGCCTTGGGATCGTGCGTCTCCTTCGCGGCGCCTTCATGGAAAAGATCGCGCCGCATGCCCCAATGGGCAAGCGCCATTTTCTGCGATCGCGCGGCGACGGCCACTTCGTAGAACCCCAGATTGGCGGAGAAGACCTTGATCGCCGGCATGGCTCAGCCTTGCGCCGCGCGCAGCGCCTGATCCAGATCGGCAATGAGGTCGGCCGCATCCTCGATTCCGGCAGACAGGCGCAGCAGATCGACAGGACATGGCGTATCTGCCCCCTCCACCGAGGCGCGATGCTCCACCAGGCTCTCCACCCCGCCGAGCGACGTGGCGCGCTTCCACACTTTCAGCTTCGCCGCCGTGGCGATCGCCGCCTGTTCGCCGCCTTTCACCCGGATCGACAGCATGCCGCCGAAACCGCCGTCCATCTGACGCTTCGCGACATCGTGACCGGGGAATTCCGGCAGACCCGGATACAGCACTTCGCAAACGTCCGGATGCTTCGCAAGCGCTTCCGCGCTCTTCTGCGCGTTCGCACACGCAATCCGCACGCGCGGAAACAGCGTCCGCATGCCGCGCAGCAGGAGCCAGGATTCGAACGAGCCCAAAACACCGCCGATCTGAATCCGGTTGTTCTTGATCTTCTCCCAGAATTCGTCCTCGGCGCGGGTGATCACTGCGCCGGCGATCACATCGGAATGACCGTTGAGATATTTCGTCGCCGAATGCATGACGATGTCGGCGCCGTGCTCGATCGGACGCGTGAGCACCGGCGTGGAGACGGTCGAATCCACGGCCAGCCGCGCGCCAGCCTCGCGCGCGAGGTCGGCGACCGCGCGCAGATCCGTCACCTGCCACAGCGGATTGGATGGTGTCTCCGCCCAGATGAGTTTCGTCTTGCCGGGACGAACCAGCCGCTTCACATCGGCCGTATCGTCCATCGCGGCGAAATCGACATCGATGCCCCAGCCGCGCAAAGTCGTGTTCAGCCAGCTGCGCAGCGACCAGTACATCACCTTCGGCGCAATGACGTGATCGCCGGGCGACAGCGCGAGGAAAATCGCGGATGCCGCCGCCATGCCGGAGGCGAACAACAGCGCATCGGCGCCCCTCTCAAGCGCCGCCAGAACAGCCTCCGGTTGATCGAAGCCGGGGTTGTCGGCGCGGATGTAATTGCGGCCGGAGCGGTACTGGTTATCCTCGTCACGCTCGAATGTGGTCGAAAGATAGAGCGCCGGCACGACAGCGCGTGTTTCCGCATCGATCCAGCCGAGCCCCTGCGCCGCGATGGTTTCTGGCCGCAACGATTCTTCGTGTTCACGTTTGCTTTTGATGGCCGCCATTTGCGGAATTTCCCTTGGCTCTGCCGCGTCTGCTCTAGCGTTACCGTTCAGGCCGTGTTCAGACTGAGCGCCTGACACTCATATGGCCAGGAACGTCGGCCGGGCCGCAACGTAGCACAATCGAGGAGCGTGAATGCCAGAACGGCCGCGCCTGATCGCCCTGAACGTTGCCGTTCCGCCGTATCCGGTGGATCAGGAGGATGCCGGCCGGCGCGCCGCGCTGCTGTTCGCCGAACACCCGGAAGTGCTCCGCCTGCTGAGCGTGTTCGGCAACACGGGAATCGAGCGGCGTTATTCTTGCGTTCCGATTGACTGGTACAGCGAGCCGCACGGCTGGAAAGAACGCACCGATCTTTACCTGACGAATTCCGTCGATCTGCTGGAACAGGTGACGCTCGCCTGCCTTGCCGATACGGGTCTGGATCGCGAGGATCTCGACGGCATCGTCGTCGCCTCCACCACCGGCATCGCCACCCCCAGCCTCGATGCGCTGCTGATCGAGCGCATGAAGCTCAGGCGCGATATTGCGCGGCTGCCGATCTTCGGCTTCGGCTGCGCCGGCGGTGTCTCCGGACTCGCCCGCGCAGCCGATATGGCACGCGCCATGCCCGGTTCGCGCGTGCTGTTTCTCGTCGTCGAGTTGTGCGCGCTCACCTTCCGCAAGGACGACATCTCCAAGAGCAACATCGTCGCGGCGGCGCTGTTCGGCGACGGAGCGGCGGGCGCCATCATCACGTCATCCGGCGAAGGACCGGAGATCGGCGCCAGCGGCAGCCACACCTGGCCGAATTCGCTCGACATCATGGGCTGGGAAGTCGAGGAGGATGGTTTGAAGGCCCGGTTTGCGCAGAGCATCCCCTCGCTCGTGGCGAGAGACTTCCGCAACATCGCGAGCGGGTTCCTGAAGCAGCACGACATCGCGCCCGGCAGCATCGAGGGATTCGCCTGTCATCCGGGCGGCGCGAAGGTTCTCGATGCGCTGGAAGATGCGCTCGACGTGCCGCGCGGCGGATTGGCGGAAAGCCGCTCGGTGCTGCGCGACTACGGCAACATGTCAGCGGCGACGGCGCTCTTCGTGCTGCATCGGATGAATGAAGAGCGCGGCTGGCGCGAGCGGCGGCTGATGAGCGCACTGGGGCCCGGCTTCTCCGCCGCGTTCCTGATGCTCGAAGGAAAATGATCGTCGCCTATTTGATCATCGCGCTCGTCGCCGCGCAGAGGCTGGCGGAGGTGGTGATCGCGCAGCGCAACACGCGTGCGCTGCTGGCGAACGGCGCGACCGAGATCGCGCCGGGACATTATCCGCTGTTCATTCTGCTGCATGCAACCTGGCTGATCGCGATTGTCGCCATGCTGCCGAGGCCGGTGCCGATCTACTGGACAGCACTGGCAGGGTATATCGCGCTGCAGGCGCTGCGGGTGTGGACGGTCGCAAGCCTCGGCCGCTATTGGACGACACGGATCATCACCATGCCCGGCGCGCCATTGATCCGTACAGGCCCTTACAGGCTGGTGCGCCATCCCAATTACCTAATCGTGATTGGGGAGATCGCGCTGTTGCCGCTGGTGTTCGGGGAACTGCGCGTGGCGATTGCATTTTCCGTGTTAAACGCATTGCTGCTGGCGTGGCGGATCCGTGCCGAAGACGCCGCGCTGGCGACGCGAAGAGCATTGTAACGGATCGATATTGTCGAAGGGATTTGCCGTGGGCGCGATTAAGTTCGCCGGACCATTTGCGTTCGCGTTGTCGATTCCGCTGCTCTACGCCGCAGCGCCGGAGGCTGCGCTCATCGTCCCGGCTGCGATCCTGCTTGCCCTCCTGATTGCCGAGCAGCTGCCGCTGAAATTCGTGGGAGACAAGCCATCTGCGATGTTCCGCGGATTGCCGGTTCTATACGTCCCGCTTCAACTGGCGATCACGGCGTGGGCCGCGCACCAGGCCTCGGTGAATCCCTCGGGAGTCCCATTTGCGGCCCTCGCGATCTCTACCGGCGCCTGCACCGGCGTCTTCGGCGTTCTGGCGGCTCATGAACTGGTGCATAGTCGGACGCCTTGGCATCAGGCGCTTGGCACCCTCATGCTCTACGGCATGACCTATCCGCATTTCCGCATCGCGCACATTCACGGCCATCATCGCCACGCCGCAACCGAGCGGGATGCGTCGACCGCGCGCCTTGGCGAAGGCTTCTACGCCTTTCTGCCGCGGACGCTGTGGCGGCAACTCGCTTGCGCGTGCGCGTTCGAAGCGCGGCGCGGCGCTGCGAGGGAGTTACCCCTTCTTCGCAACCGCATCGTGCGAGACGCCGTTATCGTAACGCTGCTCTACCTGGGCATCGGACTTGTGTGGGGGTGGCGCGCCGACGCCCTGCTTGCCGCCGAAAGCGCCATCGCCATCGTCGTGCTGGAGCTCTTCAACTATGTCGCGCACTATGGCCTGACGCGCCGGATCATCCGCGGCCGACGGGAGCCATTCGCCAACCGCCACAGCTGGAATAGCTCAGGCCTCGGCAATCTGCTGATTTTCAACATGGGCCGGCACGGCCACCATCACTGCAAGCCCGCCATCAGCTACGAAGGACTGCGTGCGGCCGCTGCACCGGAACTGCCGCTCGGGTATTCCGGCTCCATCGTGTTGGCCCTGATCCCGCCGCTCTGGCGCATGTTGATGGACGGGCGCGCCCGCTGGTGGAATGGGGAAGCGGGCGAAATCGGGTATGCTGCGGCGAGTCGCCCTGTCCCTGCTGCGCCGTGAACGACGACGAACACGAAGGCCCCGTTTCCTTTACCACCTGGCTCGGCTTCACCGCCATGTGCGTCGGCATGTTCATGGCGATCCTGGATATTCAAATCGTCGCGAGTTCGTTGCCGAACATCAGCGGCGCCTTGAAGATTCCAGAAGATCGCCTGAGCTGGATTCAGACCTGCTATCTCATCTCGGAAATCATCGCGATTCCGCTGACCGGCTTCCTCACGCGGGCGTTTTCGGTGCGATGGCTGTTTGCCGGTGCCACTTTGGGATTCACGCTTGCCAGCATCGGCTGCGCGGCGAGCACCGGTTTCGCCATGCTCGTGGCGTTCAGGACGATCCAGGGATTTTTCGGCGGCGCCCTGATCCCAGCAGTGTTTACCGCCGTGTTCGAAATCTTTCCGCGGCGGCAGCATCCGCTTGCCACGGTCTTTGCCGGAACCTTCGCCATGCTGGCGCCGACGGTCGGGCCGGTGTTCGGCGGATATCTGACGCAGACCTTCAGCTGGCACGCCATCTTCCTGATCAACGTGGTTCCGGGGCTCCCGGTGGCGGCTCTGGTCGCGCTCTATATCCGGCACGATGAGCCGGATATCCGCGAACTGAAGCGCATCGATTACGCGACGGTGGTGCTGGCTGCGGTGTTTCTTGCCAGCCTCGAACTCCTGCTCAAGCAGGCGCCGAAGCAGCATTGGCACGGTGCTTATATTTATGGGCTGCTGACGGTGTGCCTGCTCGCCCTCATTGCCACGGTCCAGCAGTGCCTGACGCGCGCAGCCCCTTTCGTGCATTTGCGCCGGTTTGCCGACAAGAGTTTTGCCATCGCCTGTGCACTCAGTTTCTGCCTCGGCCTTGGACTGTATGGGTCGACGTATCTTCTGCCGCTGTTTCTCGGTTTCGTGCGCAAGCACACGGCGCTTGAGATCGGCGAGATCATGGTGGTGGCTGGTGCGGCGCAGCTGATTTCGGCACCGATCGCCGCCATCCTCGAGCCGCGCATCAATGGTTGGCGGCTGGTCACCTTCGGCTATGTGCTGTTCGCGGCCGGCGTGTTCGCCGATGCCTTCTGCGACATCCACACCGATTTCACCGGATTGATCGTGCCCCAGGTGCTGCGTGGGACGGGCATCATGTTCTGCATCCTGCCTTCTACCCGTCTCGCCATGGAGGGATGGCCGGAAGTGCAGATCCCGGAAGCAAGCGCGCTGTTCAACCTGATGCGCAATCTCGGCGGCGCCATCGGAATCGCGCTGGTCGACACGGTGGTCGAGCAACGCACGCAAGGCCATGTCACGGCGCTCGTTCGCCGTCTGCAGGCGGGCGACGCGAATACCGCCCGAGAAGTTGGGCTGCCGACGGCAATGTTCCACGGCCACGCCATGGGTCAGGTCAGTGGATTCGTGAAGGACATGATCGCGCCGATGCTCCAGCGGGCGGCGCTGACGCAATCGTTCAACGAAGCCTGGCTATGGCTCGGCGGGTTCTTCCTGCTCAGTCTGGTTGCGCTGTCGCTCACCGCGCCGCGAGCGTTCACGCAAAGGGCCTATTCAGCTCGCAACGAACAGGATTGCGCCCTTCCACATCTTCATCAGTGATGCGGCGGTGTTGCCGAAGAACAGGACGTCGCCCGGCCTGCGGCTCACGCCCATGACGATGAGGTCCTGGCGCTTCAACGCCGCTTTGACGATCGGTGCCTCCGCAAGATCATGCGTTTCGACCTGCGTCAGCACCTGCAGATCGTAGCGCGCGCCCAGTTCGGCGATATCCTTGAGCACGGCCGCTTCCGCACGCCGCCGCCGGATGCCGCCCAACCGCCTCGCGGTGGTCGGCGACACGTAGAGCGCCGTGACCTTCGCGTGCGCCGCCCGGGCCAGCACCATCGCGATATCCGCGCCGCGCCGCGACACGTCTGTTCCGCTGACCGGTATGAGGATGGTCGTGTCCGATGGCGGCTCCTCCTTTTGCGGCGGAACGAAGACGGCGAGAGGTCCTTCGAATCCGTCGATCAGGTCGGTGATGCGCTTGGTGAAGGCGCCGTCCGCCGTGCGCGTATCCGAGATCCCGACAAAGAGAAAATCGAATCCCTTGCGCGAGAATTCGGCCACCGTCTCGGCATGCGATGCATCCTGCGCGGGGTGCCGTGAAATATCGACATGGCGGGGCTTCTCTTCTTCGATCTCGCCCGTGGCCTCGGCGGATTCCTTTGCACCCTGCTTGATTTCGCGCTCGTGCTCCTCGGTTTCCGGCGGCGCCGCCTTCTTCGCACTGACGTTCATGACCGTCATCGGCGTGCCGCGCGCACCGGCAATGTATCCGGCGATCCGCGACGCGAACTTGCCCGCCGGACTGTCGTCGACCGCCAGCAGAATGCGCTCGACATTGGCGACGAAGCCGCGCGCATCGAGTTCTTCGCGCTCCAGCCGCCGCTTTTCATCCTTCGTCATCGGCAGCCGCCGCAAGGCAGCGCGCAGCATAGGCGGCATGGCCATCGTGGTGACGACGGCCATGGTCACGATCATGGTGTAGAGGCTCTGCGTCAGTGCGGCCATGGAAAGGCCGATCGTCGCGACGATGACTTCCGTCGAGCCGCGCGCATTCATCCCGCAGCCCACGGCGAGCGACTGGCGAAAGGACAATCCGCTCAGCTTGCCCCCGGCGAACGCGCCGCCGAATTTTCCCACGCTGGCGATGAGGATGATCACCACCGTCAGCCCGAGCAATTGCGGCTGGCCGAGGATCGACAGATTGGCGCTGATGCCGGCCTGACCGAAGAACACCGGCATGAAGAAGGCCGCCACCAGACCGCGCAACTGCTCCTCGATGTGCTCCGTCAGAATCGGAGATTCGCCGATGAGCACGCCAGCGACGAACGCGCCCAAAACCGTCTGCACGCCCAGCGCCCAGGTAATCAGCGACATCACGCCCATGATGACGAGGATCGCGGTGACGACGGCGAAGTCGCTGCGCAGATTGTCGTTCACCCAGCGGATGATCCGGAAGACGAGATATTGGCCGACCGTGAAGCTCGCGAGCAGAAACAGCCCGACGCCTGCCAGCGTCTTCGCGAGCGACAGCGCATCGACCGTGCCCTTCTCGGCGATGCCGAAGGTGATGGCGATGATTACCCAGCCCACCGAATCTTCGAAGATCGCCGAGGCCACGATCAGCTGGCCGAGATTGCGGCGCATAAAATTCATCTCGCGGATGACGCCGGCCACGATCTTGATCGACGAAATCGACAGCGCCGTGCCGAGGAACAGCGAACCCACCAGCCGGTGACCGGCCGGAAGCAGCGAAGCCGGCAGAAACTGCCCGAGCGCGAAACCGCAGGCGAAGGGAAGCGCGATGCCGGTCAGCGACACGGCCATGGCCGTGCCGCGCGAGCGCCGCACCAGCTTCAGGTCCGTTTCCATCCCGGTCAGCAACAGAAGAAGCAGCACGCCGAACTGCGCGATGGCGGTGATCATTGCCTTCTGATCGGGGTTGTTGGGGAACACGACAGGATGGGCGGCCGGCCATAGCGCGCCGAATACGGAAGGCCCCAGAATAACCCCCGCCAGCAACTGGCCGACGATGCTCGGCTGGCCGATGCGGATCATCAGCTCGCCCAGCCCGCGGCCGACAACCACCAGCAGAAGGATCTGTGTGACGAGAATGGCTTCGTCGAGGCCGGGCGTCTTCGTTGCGTGCTGCGTCGCGGCCCAAGCAGCCGCGGGCAGGAGCACCGCCGCTGCAACAGCGGCCACAATCCAGGCTCGCGAGCGTAAGCTCATGAATCCCCTTCCGCTTTCCAAATGCCGACAACTATCGCGGCAGAAGGAACGCGGAGCGGGGTAGCGAAAGTTCCATGCACCTCAACAAAAGAGTGGAACAGGTGACTTCCGCGGCCGTTCACGACGGATAAGTCTCAGGAGGAGCGCATGCGCACATCTCTATCCCTGGCGGTCCTTTTGGTAGCCGGACTTGCCACAGCAACCCCGCTCATGGCCCAGACGATGGCGTCGGGCACGCAGGCGGTGAGCGATGCCACGTTCGTCAAGAAGGCCGCCGTCAGCGGCATGTACGAGGTTCAGGCGGCACAGCTCGCCCAGACGAAAGCGACCAGCGCGGACGCGAAGAGCTTTGCCAGCCGTATGATCACTGACCATACGAAGGCGAATGATCAGCTGAAAACAATCGTCGCGTCCAAATCGGGCCTCAAGATACCCACAGCCCTGGATGCGGCGCATCGTGCTCTGATGGCCAAGTTAAAGGCGGCGAGCGGCGCTGCTTTCGACAAGACCTATGTCCAGCAGCAGGTCGATGCCCACCAGAAGGCGGTGATGCTGTTCACAGCCGAATCCAACAATGGCAAGGATACCGACTTGAAGCAGTTCGCCACCCAGACGCTTCCCACGCTGCAGCAGCACCTGACCATGGCGCAGAATCTTCAGAAGGGTGGCGCGACCCCGTAGCCCGTAGCTGCGCTCTGCGGCACAATTCTCGGCGCGCCTGCGAGACCCTCGCGCCGATTTTGCCGGGAACCCGCGGCCGTTTTCCCGAGTTAGCCATTGTGCGGGTTCTTTCGCGTCTGCGAAGCATCTTGCGCGCGTGGCGCGGGACTTCCTGTGTTGGGCTGAGGTTTCATGTCGCCGCTCCGGATTTGCCATGTGGGCCGGACCGCCAGCAACGATCCGGATTGGACCGTGCTGGAGCGGGCCTTGGAGCTTGGCTTCGACACCATTCTCGCTGTCGATGACGGCGGGGGGAACGGTAGCGTGTCGGCAATGGCCGAGGCATGCTCGGTTCGCGGACTGTCGCTGTTTCTTGATCTCGACGCCTATGAACTCGATCTGGCACACCCGCTGGTCCGGCAATATCCCGAAAAATTCTCGATCCGCCGCCACGCCGATCCCGGCATTGTCGTCGATCCGCGCCATCTCCCGGAGGCGAAGGGCTGCGCGCGTGTGCAACCTGATGAAGACCTGGAGCCGCTGGCCGCCTGGTGGTCGGATGTCGTGACACGGGGCGCCGACAATGGCGTCACCGGCTTTCGGATCATCAAACCGGGCCGGTTGGGAAAGACATTCACACGGGCTCTCATTGAAAGGGCGCAGCACGATGTCGTTTTCATCGCCGACACGCCGGGCGAGACCCGCGACAGGGTAGCGGCTTTGAGCGAAGCGGGATTCGATTACTGCCTCTCGTCGCTGCCATGGTGGGATGGACGCGCGAGTTGGTTCGCGGAAGAAACCGAGACGCTGTCGCGCATTGCGCCGGTGATCGCGCAAGTGGAGTCGCCGGCGAAGCTGCCGCCGGTTTCTTCCCGGCAGCGCTGCGGACGACTGGCGATCGCCGCACTGAGCGGCAGCGGACTGCTGATGCCCATACAATTCGCGGAGCCTGCCGC
>DASYBT010000271.1:0-61793 GCA_036500585.1 Rhizomicrobium sp. | reverse complement strand
GATGGGAATCTTCTTCATCGCCGATCGGCGTTTCGAGACTGATCGGCTCCTTCGCAATCTTCAGGACCTTGCGCACCTTCTCGAGCGGCATGCCGAGCTTCTCGGCGAGCTCCTCCGGCGTCGGCTCGCGGCCGATCTCGTGCAGCATCTGGCGCGACGTGCGCACGATCTTGTTGATCGTCTCGATCATATGCACAGGGATTCGGATGGTGCGCGCCTGATCGGCAATGGAGCGCGTGATCGCTTGCCGGATCCACCACGTGGCGTAGGTCGAGAATTTGTAACCGCGGCGGTATTCGAATTTGTCCACCGCCTTCATCAGGCCGATGTTGCCTTCCTGGATGAGATCGAGGAACTGCAGGCCGCGGTTGGTGTATTTCTTGGCGATGGAGATCACCAGCCGCAGATTGGCCTCGATCATCTCCTTCTTCGCCTGGCTCGATTCGCGCTCGCCCTTCTGCACCGTGTGCACGATGCGGCGGAAGTCGGTGGGCGATTGCCGCGTCTCCTGCGCCAGAACCTGGATCTCGTCCCGATGCTCGTGGATCTTGTCGCGCTCTTCGGCGACGAAATCCCGCCAGCCCATGCGGCTGAGACGGCCAACGCGGCGCGACCAATTGGGATCGAGCTCGTTGCCGAAATGCTCCTTTAGGAAGTCGGCGCGATCGACGCCATGGGATTCCGCCAGCCGCAGCAACT
The DNA here is from genome assembly GCA_036500585.1 of Rhizomicrobium sp. Lineage (GTDB taxonomy): Bacteria > Pseudomonadota > Alphaproteobacteria > Micropepsales > Micropepsaceae > Rhizomicrobium. Next base: position 61,094 of record DASYBT010000271.1, on the reverse strand, counting down.
TGCCTTCGAGGCTGACCAGACGCCGGTTGATCCCGTACATCTGGTCGACGAGGGCCTCGATGCGGTTGTTGTTGAGCTTCAACGACTTGACGAGATCGACGGTGTCGTTGCGCAGCTTCTTGAAGCGGCGCTCCTGGCTGTTGGAGAGTTCGTCGGCGCCAAGCGCCGCCTCCACGCTCGCGTCCTGCAGCTTGCCCAGCTTCTTGTAGAGGTTAGCGATCTTGTCGAGCGTCTCCAGCACCTGCGGCTTGAGTGAGGCCTCCATGGCGGAGAGCGGCAAATTGCCTTCTTCCTCCAGTTCCTCGGCTTCGGCTGCGGCTGCAGCGGCGGCATCGGCGGCGGCCGCGGCTGCGACAGGATCGTCGTCGATCACGGCGGGCCGCGGCGGCGGTGGCGTCGGGGCAGGCTTCTTGAATTCGGCGCGCGCGATGACGGCCGCCGGCGCAACGGTGGCGCCGTTGATCGGGCTGCCATTGTGGTCGGTGAAGACCGATGCCGGCACGTTCTGCAGCGGCTTACCGTCGGGGCCGACCGGGGGCGGCACATTGGGCTTGCCGTCCGGTCCCATCGAATACATGGCTTCAAGATCGATAATGTCGCGGAGCAGAACCTTCCCTTCGTTCAGCTCGTCGCGCCACACGGTCAGCGCTTCGAAGGTCAGCGGGCTCTCGCACAACGCGCCGATCATCAGCTCGCGGCCGGCCTCGATGCGCTTGGCGATGGCGATTTCGCCTTCGCGCGACAGCAATTCCACCGATCCCATTTCGCGCAGGTACATGCGCACGGGATCGTCGGTGCGGTCGTAAGGCTCGTCCTCGCCGTCGGCCTTCGCGACCACGGCCTTGCCCTGCGCCACGGCAGGCACGGCGCCTTCCGGCTGCTCCTCCTGCTCTTCGGATTCGATGACGTTGATGCCCATTTCGCTGAGCATCGACATCGTGTCCTCGATCTGCTCGGAGGACACTTTCTCGGACGGCAGGACCTTGTTCAGCTCGTCATAGGTGACGTAGCCGCGCTGTTTGGCGCGGGTGATCATCTTGCGGACGGAGACGTCGGTGAGGTCCAGCAGGGGAGAATCGGCATCCTCGCGCTGCACGTTGGCATCGGTCTCGCCGGGCTTGCCGCTCTTCTGGGCCAGAACGGGCTTCTTGGCGGCCTCGGCACCATTCAGGGGTGCGCCGGTCTTGAGCTTTTCGGTGCCGTTGGTTTTCTCCGCGACCTTCAGGTCCGGCTTCCTGGCAGAAGCGGCCTTCGCCGGCGCGAGCTTAGGCCTCTCGGGCTTGTGAGCAGGCTTGGGCTGCTTCTTTACGGCAGCCGCTTTCGCGTGGGCGGCCTTGGCCACCACTTTGGGCTTCGTCTTCAGAACGGCCTTGGCCGGTTTTGTCGTCTTTTTTGGTGCCGTCTTCGCCACAGTCGTCATTACCCACAATCAAAGGCTCCTACCCTATAGCGGGTAGTGCGCGTTCCGTATCCGTTTATGCCGAACTAATCGTTCGGGAGTCCGCGGGCGAGCAGCCGATGCGCTTCGAGCCAACTCTCCTCGCTGCCGTCCGCCTTGAAACGCTCCATGGCCCGGAGGCGTTCGGGAGCGATCTCCGCCATTTCGCGCAACTGTTCGGCGGCTCGGAGCCAGCGGGCCTCGATATCATCGATCTGGACGTCTCCCTGTGCGGCATCGGCAGGAACGTTCGCCGCCTCACCGCCAAAGGCGCCTGGGGCATGCAGAACGCCGAGACGCTCCAGCAGCTCGCCCAACCCTGCGCGAATGAGATGGTTTTCCAGGCCCCTCTTTTCAAGCCTGAAGCCGGAAGCGGCGAGGTCTAGGACCTGCCGCCGCAAGCTGTCAAGCGAACGGTCGGCAAATGGCAACGCGGCCAGAAGCTCGCCCTGGCGTAACGCAATTTCGGGGGCGTCAAGCAGCATTTGCACAAGCTCGATCTCCTTGCGCCGGCGTGCGCCGGTGTTGCCGGATCGTGCCAAAAGACTGTTCTTCACGGCGGGAGATACGTTTTCCGACGGACGCGACGGGAAGCTCTGACCGGGCGGGAAGCGCCGCGGCGACCGCCGGTCACCTTCGCTCGAGCGCGGTGTGAAGCTGCGCCGTTTGAACTGGTCGAACACCTTCTGCTCGAAGTCGCGGCGGTAATAGTCGGCGATCTTGCCATCGGAAATGGCGGACGTGATTTCCGCCAGCGCACGCTCCAATCCGGCGCGGCGCTCGGGAGTCGAGAAATCTTTGCCCTCGGTCTCCACGCGCCACAGGACTTTCGCCAACGGCTCGGCCGCATCGAGAATAGTCTTCATTGCGCCTGCGCCGCTCGTCCGAATCAAGCTGTCCGGATCTTCGCCGGGCGGCAGGAAGGCGAAGCGCAACGAGTAGCCTGGCTTCAGATGCGGCAGCGCCAGCCGCGCGGCGCGGTTGCCTGCACGCAATCCCGCTTCATCGCCGTCGAAGGCGAGGATCGGCTCCGGCGCCGTGCGCCACAACAGATGCAGCTGATCTTCGGTGAGTGCGGTGCCGAGAGGCGCCACGGCGTAGTCGAATCCGGTCCGCACCAGCGCGATCACATCCATATAGCCTTCGGCGAGGATGATGGCGCCGGATTTCAACGCCGCGGGGCGCGCGGTGGCAAAATTGTAGAGCAGGCGGCCCTTCGAGAAGAGCGGCGTCTCGCCGGTGTTGATGTATTTTGGCTTGGCATCGGGATCGAGGCCGCGTCCACCGAAGGCGATCACGCGCCCGCGTCCATCCGTGATAGGGAACATCAGCCGGTTGAAGAAGAAATCGCGTGCGGGCCGATCGCCATCCTGCGGCCGCGCCAGGCCGGCGGCCACCATGTCGTCGAGTGGCACGTTCTTCTTGTAGAGGTGCTCCTTCAGCGCATCATTCGACGGCGCGTAACCGAGACGGAATTGCTTCGCTGCCTCACCGCCGAGGCCGCGCGATTTCAGATATTCGCGCGCTTCCGCACCGGCACCCGCACGCAATCGTTCTTCGAAAAAAGCGCAGGCGAGCTCCACAATCTCGTACAGCGACTTCTTCTTCTCTTCCCGGGCTTCGTCTTCGGCCGACCATTTGGGCAGCTCGACACCCGCTTCGCCCGCAAGCTTCTCCACGCTTTCCGGAAACGTCAGCCCTTCGGTCTCGGTGAGCCACTTGAACGCGTCGCCGCCGGCGCCGCAGCCGAAGCAATGATAGGTGCGCCGCTCGTTCTCCACCTTGAACGATGCGGTCTTCTCCTTGTGGAACGGGCAGCAGCCCCACATGACGCGGCCCTTGCGGACGAGCTTCACCCGCCTGCTGACCAGCTGCACGAGGTCGGTCCGCCGCAAAATCTCTTCCAGCAGATTGGGGCTGAAGCGCATGGCGTCACTGTACTCTAACGCGACAGGTTCCCGATGCGCGATGTTCCGATTCCTGTGGGTATCGGGATGCTGCCGACCGCATCATTCGGCCGGCTGCAGATGCTGGCGAATCCAGGCGGCGAGTTCTTCCTCACTGAACGCACCGGATGCGACCGAAAGAATCACCAGCACGCACTGGCTGTCATCCACCGCCAGCTCGAAGCCGTTGAGGGCCAGAAAATATTCGAGCGCGACGAGTGCTGTCCGCTTGTTGCCGTCCACGAACGCATGATTCTTGGCAATGCCGTAAGCGTATGACGCAGCAAGGGCCGCGGCGTCCGGTTCGCCGTAGGCAGCCAGATTCTGCGGTCGCGCCAAGGCCGACTCGAACAGGCCCAAGTCCCTGATGCCAGACGCTCCGCCGTGCTCGGCAAGCTGCTCATCGTGAGCGGTCAACAGAATGTCGGGGTCGATCCAGATCCAGTCGCTCACTTCGCCAGCTCGCGAAGGGCGTGCCGCCGCTTTTTCATGATCTTGCGCACGAGTTCCAGTTGACGCGCCTTCTCGTCGTCATAAGCGGATACCTTCACGCCGTCGGGCGCGGCGCTGAGGGTGAGAGTGTCGCCCTTTTCGGCGTGGAGCGCGGCCAGCGCCTCCTTCGGGAGAACGATACCGACCGAATTGCCGATCTGGATGATCTTGGTCTTGCCCAACATGGTTCTCTCCTGCGCGGCCCATGTTAGTACGTGTGTTATAACTCTGCAAGGTTCCCACGCGACGGCGGCTTTTCCGACAGCTGGCCGTTATTGTTTTCGCGCGGCGTCACGGATTTACAATCCGTTAGCAAGCGCGGCCTAGGCTAGTCGCCGGCCGGGGCAGGTGCGAGTGGAAGGGTATGGGTGAACTGGCCACAGACTTTCCGGCGCAATCCGCGCTCTTCCGGCCCACCGGCAACCGGCTGATCGCGCTTGTCGGGGCGGTCGAGCGGCTGGCCGGCACCAGATCCCTGCAGGAAGTGATCGAGGTGGTGGGCCAGATGGCGCGCGCCATATCCGGGGCCGATGGCATCACCTTCGTGCTGCGCGAGGGCGATTGCTGCCATTACGTCGATGAGAATGCCGTCTCGCCCTTGTGGAAGGGCAGGCGCTTTTCCCTGACGGCGTGCATCTCCGGCTGGACCATGCTGCACGGCGAGATGGCGGTGGTGCCCGACATCTATGCCGACGCCCGCATTCCGCACGACGCCTACCGCCCCACCTTCGTCAAAAGCCTTGTGATGACGCCGGTGAAAACGACCGAGACCATCGCGGCCATTGGCGCCTATTGGGCCGAGACGCGGCGGTTCGACGAAACCGAGCTCGTGCTGCTGGAAGCGCTGGCCCGCTCCACCGCAGCAGCGCTTTCGGCGATCCAGGCCCGCACCGAGCTGTCGGAAAACGAAGAGCGCCTGTCGATGGCGCTGAACGCCGGCGGCCTTGGCGCCTGCGAAGTCAATCTCGCGACCGGCGTGCTGACCGCCTCTCCCATGTGCAAGGCGATGTTTGGCCGCAAGGCGGACGAGCCGTTCACGCCGAGGGACTTTGTCTGTGCGATCCACCACGCGGACCGCCCGGCCTACAAGCAGGCGTTCGAGTCGGCGCTGCTCTCGGGCGAACCGTTCCAGACGGAATTCCGCGCCAATCTGCCGAATGGCGAGCAGCGATGGATCCGCGTGCGTGGCCGCGCCCTTGCCGATGTGAACGGCGATGCCACGCGGCTTGCCGGTGTCACACTCGACATTACGGAACGCCGGCAGGCGAAGGAGCGGCTGGAGAAACTGCAAAGCGAAATCGCCCATCTCGGCCGCCTCACCGAAATGGGCCAGATGGCGTCGGCTCTGGCGCACGAATTGAACCAGCCGCTTGCCGCCGCGACGAACTATATGGCGGCGGCGCGCCGCTTCTACGTTGCGGGCGCCAAGGCTGAGCAGGTGATGACCGTATTCGACAAGCTGGATGGGCAGCTGGTGCGCACCAAGGAGATCATCCAGCGCGTTAGCGGCTTCGTGAAGCGCGAAGACAGCACGACGAGACCGGAGAAGATCGGGCCTCTCGTCGAGGAGGCCGTGCAACTGGCGCTGCTCGATTCAGAACATCGGGGTGCAAACATCGAGGTGGCCGCACCGCGCGATCTTCCCGCCGCGATCATCGACAAAGTGCAGATCCAACAGGTGCTGCTCAATCTGTTGCGCAATGCCCTCGAGGCGATGGACGGAAGTCCGAAGCGCGAAATTCGGGTATCGGCGCAGCGGGTGAACGGCGGCATCGAAATCTCCGTGGCGGATTCGGGCCCCGGACTTGCGCCGGAGGTCGCCGCGCACCTGTTCGAACCGTTCACCACGACGAAATCCAACGGCATGGGGATTGGATTATCGATCTGCCGTAAGATCGTGGAGGCGCAGGGCGGCCGCCTTTGGCACACGCCCGGCGCCAATGGCGGCGCCGTGTTCTCGCTCGACGTGCCGGTCGCCAGCGCCTAGACCGACTTCGAAAAGTGGAAGCTCGTGATGGCGAGCTTGAGCCGATGGTAGAACCGGTGCGCACCGAGCCGGTGCGTTCCGGAATCGAGATGGAATTGCGCACAACCCTCGGCGCGTGCGTGCTCTTCCATCCAGCGCATCAGGGCTTCGGCAAAGCCTTTGCCCCGGTGTGATTCCAGGCAAATGAGATCGTCGACATAAAGCGCCTTGCCCCAGGCGAGCCATTCCGAAATACGAAAACCGGCGCAGGCGACCGGCTTGCCGTCATCCTCGACATAGATCAGCCGATAGCCGCATTGTTCGCGCTGCCGCTGCACCCGCGCGACGAATACGTCTTCGCTGGCAATACGCGGCCGCAACTCCCGCATGACGGGAAAACATCGGCGGATGTCGGCCTCAGTTTCGGCCGTTCCCACCTGCAGCCAATCTCCTCTGGTCACGTGTGGCATCGTATTCGCCATTGAATGTATTTGCCTTCGAAGGCGCCTTTGCTCTCTGCGATCTTCTCATATCCCTTTGGGCACAATTGCGATGCGGCTTTCGGCAAGACATCTGCCGACGGGGACAAACCGATGAAGCCACCATACATTCCGCTCGGCGAGGTTGCGTTCAACGTGTAGTCATTCGGACCATTTGACCAGTGATAGACCGGAGTTCCACAGCCCAACAAAGCGAGCGGGAGCGCCGCCACAACCACGTGCCGGAATTTCATTTGGACGCGCTCAACAGCTCCTTCACTGTCCCGCTGGCTTTGGCGAAGTCCATCTGGCCGGCATAGCGCTCCTTCAGCGCCGCCATCACCTTGCCCATATCCTTCATCGAGGCGGCGCCGGTTTCCGCAATAACGACCTGCGCCGCCGCGCGCGCGTCCTCAGGCGACATCTGCTTCGGCATGAATTCGCGGATGATGGCGATTTCGTCACGCTCGTTCGCCGCGAGCTCGGGCCGGCCGCCCTTCTCGAACGCATCCGCCGATTCCTCGCGTTGCTTGATCATCTTGGCGAGCAGGGAGAGCACGTCGTCGTCGGAAATGCCTTCGCGCGAGGTTTCCGTGCGCGCGGCAATGTCCTTGTCCTTGATCGCGGCGTTGACCATGCGCAGGGTCGAGACGCGTTTGGCATCCTTCGCCTTCATCGCCTCTTTCAGCTGCTCGTTGAACTTATCGCGCAGGCCCATGCTCTTCTCCAAAAATCGAAATTATGCTTCGCCATCCGCTATGTAAGCGTGAATTGTGCCCCAAACCACAGTCTTCCCCGGTTCCAGCGCGCCCACATTCTGCGCCAGGTGCTCATCGACGCCTTTCACATCTTCAATTGAGGAAACTTCGCGAATTTCGTCGATCTCCACGAGGCGCAAATCGTCTGCCTTCAAAGCAGTTTCAATACATTCCCGTGCGCCTTGCCCGTCCGGGTCGCAGTAGGCCATCCATCCCGCCGCGCCCTGACAGTGCTCAGGCAAGAACTCAGAACGACTGCTACGCCGCTCAAATGTAACGAGCGCCAGCCACCATCCTGTCAAACGGCTCATACCGAAGTGTGGCCCGACTCTTCGAATGTGACAATTCGGTGGTTGACCTGCCGCCCTCGCATTCCTAGTTTCCGGCAAATCGAGGCTCCAATGAATCAGACCAGTTCCGCTGCCGCCGCTCGCCCGGCGGAGAATTTTTCGCGCGTCAAGACCGGGCGGCTGGTTCTGGCCGATGGAACGGCATTCGAGGGCACTGGCTTCGGCGCGGAAACCGCGGCCGTGGGCGAAGTCTGCTTTAACACCGCGATGACCGGTTACCAGGAGATCCTCACCGATCCCTCCTACGCCGGGCAGATCGTCGCCTTCACCTTCCCGCATATCGGCATCGTCGGCACCAATTCCGAGGATATCGAATCGCTCACGCCGGTGGTGCGCGGCCTCGTCGTGCGCGCCGATTCCGAGCATCCGTCGAACTACCGCGCGCTGGCCGCACTCGACCGCTGGCTCAAGCTGCACAACATCCCCGCCATCGCCGGCATCGACACGCGTGCGCTGACCAACCGTATCCGCGAACATGGCATGCCGCATGGCGTGGTGGCGAACGATGCGCGTGGCGAATTCGACTCCGCGGCGCTGGTGAAGAAGGCGCGCGGATTTCCGGGGCTGGTCGGGCTCGATCTCGCCAAGGATGTGAGCTGCCGCCAGATGTATGCCTGGCGCGAGACGCCGTGGGCGTGGAATGCGGGCTACGGTCTTGAAGGCACGCCAACCTGGCGCGCTGTGGTGCTCGATTACGGCGTGAAGCGGAATATCCTGCGCCAGTTGGCGGCTCACGGGGCGGACATCGTCGTGCTGCCATGCAACGCAACGTACGACGATGTGATGCGCCACTCACCGCACGGCGTGCTGTTGTCGAATGGCCCCGGCGATCCAGCCGCCACCGGTGCCTACGCCATTCCCACCATCAAGGGACTTGTCGAATCCAGCGTGCCGGTGTTTGGCATTTGCCTTGGCCATCAGATGCTGGGGCTGGCGCTCGGCGGCACCACGCGAAAGATGGCGCAAGGCCATCACGGTGCCAACCATCCGGTGAAGGATCTGGAGACCGGCAAGGTCGAGATCGTGTCGATGAACCACGGCTTCACGGTGGACGCGGAAACCTTGCCGTCCAACGTCATCCAGACACACATCTCGTTGTTCGACAAAACGAACTGCGGCCTTCGCCTGAAGGACAAGGACGTGTTGAGCGTGCAGTACCATCCCGAGGCGTCGCCCGGCCCGATGGATTCGCACTATCTGTTCGAACGGTTCGCCAAGGCCGCCCGTGGGCGCGCCTAACGCAGGTGCTTGCGCACGACGAGCTTAAGGCCGGACCAGATATCGGTGACGGCGCAGTGATGCCGAGCTTCGTCGCCAGCGGCGTTGCCGAATAGCCGGCCATCAGTCTTTCAGCCGCCAGGGCGGAAAGCGGCGCATCTCGCCCGCATGATAAAGGCAGAGCTTCACGCCGGCCGGATCGGTGAGCCAGGCCTCGCGCCACAACCAGCTTTGATCGATCGGATCGGTGTCGAACGCCACGCCCTTCGCCTTCAGCGCCGCCACCCGTGCATCCAGATCGTCGCATTCGAAATAGACATGCGGACCGTTCTCCGCGCCGCCCGCATCTTTCGTCACATGCAGCGACAACGTGTCAGTCCCGTCGCCGACCTCGAAGCGGGCGTAATGATCGGCCTTGACGATCAGCTTCAGCCCGAGCGTTTCATAGAACGCAATCGAGCGTTGGAGATCGAGCGCCGGAACGGTGACCTGGTTAAGCCGCATGCGGCGCGAGACTAGCGCCGCATCTCGATCGCGTCATACATCGATTCATGGCTCGGATAGGGGAATTCGATCCGCACGCCGCTGCGCGTTCCCGTTACCATCGCCACCGCATCGTCCGGCGTGCTGACGGCGCCGACGCTGGCACCATTCCCGGAATAAGGATGCATCGGCTCACCTTTCACGCTCCAGCCGCCCAGGAGCACCCAGCTGCCGTCGCCCTTGGGATAGAGGTAGCCGGCCACGCGTTGCGATCCGTTCATCTTCTCGAAGAACAGGTGACCGCCGCGGTCGCGCACCACGCAGCGGAACCAGGTGTAGTCGATGCGCGGCAGGATTCCGCCGCCGCGGATCGTGTGGCAATGCCACGGGCCGGCAAGCTCGCGCGCCGTGACGGGGCGAGACGCGCCGACATCGATGCCAACTTTTGCACGCGCTTCCGACAGCCGCGAGAGCCGCTCCACATCGTGGCGCGACGCCACATCCTGCCAACTGGCCTGTGCCGCGCTTGCGAATCCCAGCACCACCACAGCCGCCACGACTGCGCTTCCGAAACGGGTCATGTGAAAAGTCCCTCTAGTTGTCGTCGCCGTTGTCGGTGCCCGTCCAGCCCGCAAGCTTGCTCGATGGCGGCGTGCCGATGATGTTGTAACCGGCATCAACGTAATGAATTTCGCCAGTCACCCCCAACGAGAGATCGCTCAGAAGGTAAAGAGCGGCGTTCCCGACGTTGTCGAGATTAACCGTACGGCCGAGCGGCGCCTGCATCTTGTTCCAGCGGAACACGATCCGGCTCTCGCCGATCACCGATCCGGCCAAAGTCCGCATCGGGCCTGCGGAAATGGCGTTAACGCGGATGTTGTCGCGGCCGAGATCGGCGGCAAGATACTTCACGCTCGCCTCCAGGCCCGCCTTGGCAACCCCCATGACATTGTAATTCGGTGTAACGCGATGTGAGCCGAGATAGGTGAGGGTGAGCAGCGCACCGCCATTCTCCTGCATCAGCGGCAGGGCGCGGCGAGCGACATCGGTAAAGGAGAAGCAGGAGATGGCGAGCGAGCGGCGGAAATTTTCCCGGCTGGTGTCGACATAGCGGCCCTTCAGTTCGTCGCGGTCCGAATAGGCGATGGCGTGGACGACGAAATCGAGCCGGCCCCATTCGCGCCGCAGCACATCGAAGGCGGCATTGAGTTCGCCATCGTTCTCCACGTCGGCCTGCATCATCAGGCTTGAGCCGATGGATTGCGCCAGCGGCTTTAGCCGCTTGGCTTGCGCGTCGCCCTGATAAGTGAAGGCGATCTCCGCACCATGGGCAGCCAGGCTGCGCGCAATCCCCCAGGCGATGGAGTGGTCGTTGGCGACCCCCATCACCAGGCCGCGCCTTCCCTTCATGATCGGCGCATCAGCCATGCATCACGCGTCGTGACGCTGGAACACGAGACTGGCATTCGTGCCGCCGAACCCGAATGAATTCGACAGCACGCGCTCGAGCTTCGCGCCATCGATGCGCGAACGCACCACCGGTGCATCGCCAATTTCCGGATCGAGCTCGTCGATATTGGCGCTTTCGGCGATGAAGCCGTTCTGCATCTGCAGGATGGAGAAGATCGCTTCCCACACACCGGCACCGCCCAGCGAATGGCCGCTGAGCGATTTGGTGGAATTCACCGGCGGCATGCGATCGCCGAACACTTCGCGCATCGCCTTGATTTCGGTGACGTCGCCAACCGGTGTCGAGGTGCCGTGCGCGTTCACGTAATCGATGGGACCCTTCACAGTTGCAATCGACTGCTTCATGCAGCGGATGGCGCCTTCGCCGGACGGCGCCACCATGTCGTGGCCGTCGCTGGTGGCGCCATAGCCCACCAGTTCGCAGTAGATTTTCGCGCCGCGCGCTTTGGCGTGCTCCAGTTCCTCCAGCACGACGATGCCGCCGCCGCCGGCGATGACGAAGCCGTCGCGGTTCTTGTCGAAGGCGCGGGAGGCGCGCCCGGGCGTGTCGTTGAATTTGGAGGACATCGCGCCCATGGCATCGAACAGCGCTGACAGTTCCCAGTCGAGTTGTTCGGCGCCGCCCGCGAACATCACATCCTGCTTGCCGTATTGAATCATCTCCGCCGCATTGCCGATGCAATGCGCGCTCGTCGCACACGCCGACGAAATCGAATAGTTCACGCCCTTGATCTTGAACAACGTCGAGAGGATCGCCGAACAGGTGGATGACATCGCCTTCGGCACGGCGAACGGCCCGATGCGCTTGGGGGTGTGGTTTTCGCGCGTCGTGTCGGCCGCCTTCACGATCACGTCCACCGACGGCCCTCCGGAGCCCACAATCAGTCCCGTGCGCTCGTTGATGATGTCTTTTTCCTCAAGACCGGAATCGCGCAGCGCCTGCTCCATCGACACGTAGGCGTACGCCGCCGTGTCGCCCATGAAGCGCTTGGCACGGCGGTCGATGATGGCATCGAGATCGATGACCGGCTTGCCCTGCACCTGGCTGCGAAAACCGTACTCGTGCATATCCGGGCTGGCGCTGATGCCCGACTTTGCTTCGCGCAAGCTCGCCAGCACTTCCTGCGTGTTGTTGCCGATGGAGGATACGATCCCCAAGCCGGTGACGGCGACGCGTCTCATCGAACTGCTCCTTTTGGTCTACCCGGCACGAATGCTTATGCCGAGGCGGCCGCGGCGGCTTGCGCGTCGGTGACCAGCCCGACTTTCAGGTCCTTCACATCGAAGATCTGCTTGCCGTCGACCTTCACAATGCCGTCGGCGATGCCGAGAACGAGTTTGCGCAGGATCACCCGCTTCATGTCGATGTAATAGCTGACCTTCTTTGCGGTTGGCAGGATCATGCCGCTGAACTTCACCTCACCGACGCCGAGCGCGCGGCCGCGGCCGAGGCCGCCCATCCAGCCGAGGAAAAAGCCGACGAGCTGCCACAGTGCATCCAGCGGCAGGCATCCCGGCATCACCGGGTCGCCGAGGAAGTGGCATTTGAAGAACCAGAGGTCGGGATTGATATCGAGCTCGGCCTCGATGTGGCCTTTGTCGACGCTGCCGCCCTTGTCGGAAATCTTGAGGATACGATCCATCATCAGCATCGGCGGCAAGGGGAGCTTGGCATTGCCTTCGCCGAACAGCTCCCCCCGGGCGCAGGCGAGAAGACCCTGAAGATCGAAACTCGATGGCCTGCCTAGCATTTGTGAACCATTCCTTTCGGGCTCCCCATGGACTTGAAACGCGCAGTCCGGGCGATTGATGTTTCCTTGGAATTATTCTAGATTACCTTCGCGTCATGAGATTAGCAGAGCCGGACGCGAGCGTCAGCAGGCGCAATGTCCGGCTCCCGAAATGGTGTTCCAGTGAAGCCTTCGCGCAAATCCGCCCGGTCCGAAGAGGCCGCTGCCAAGCTGAAGGCAGCGGGCTTGCGGCCAACCCGTCAGCGCCTGGCGCTGGCGCAGCTGTTGGGCGCGGAGCACCGCCATGTGACGGCCGAAGCGCTGCACGAGGAAGCCAAGCGCGCCGGTGTCCCGGTGTCGCTCGCCACCGTCTACAACACGTTGCACCAGTTTACCCATGCCGGCCTGTTGAATCAGGTCGTGGTGGATTCTCAGCGCTCCTACTTCGATACCAACACCGGCTCGCACCAGCATTTTTTCTGCGAGGAAAACGGCGAGCTGATCGATATCCCCGGCGATACCGTCCAGGTTTCCAAAGTGCCGCCGCCGCCCAAGGGCATGGCGGTAGATCGCGTCGATGTCGTGATCCGCATTCGCCGGGGCTGAGCAATCCGGCCCTCGGCGGCGACAGATTAAACCTCATATTAGAATTATTCTAACTTGGTTGACTCGGCCCCTGCGCCGGGCGCAATGTCCGCGCAGAGGGCCCTTGCGCGGCTACACCCCGGTCCCGAAGGGCCTCGTACTGAATTCGTCCGGCAAAGACGCAAGAAGGAGATCATGCGATGTCTGAGAGCAAATGCCCTGTCGTGCACACAGGTGGCGGAGCCAGGCGGAACCGGGACTGGTGGCCGCAACAGCTGAACATCGACGTGCTCCACCGCAACTCGGCCCTGAGCAATCCGATGGATGCGGCGTTCAACTACGCCAAGGAATTCAAGAAGCTCGATCTGGCCGCGGTGAAGAAGGATCTCGCCAAGCTGATGACCGACAGCCAGGACTGGTGGCCGGCGGATTTCGGACACTATGGCGGCCTCTTTATCCGCCTCGCCTGGCACAGCGCCGGCACCTACCGCATCACCGATGGCCGCGGCGGCGCCGGTGGCGGACAGCAGCGTTTCGCGCCGCTGAACAGCTGGCCGGACAACGCGAACCTGGACAAGGCGCGGCGCCTTTTGTGGCCCATCAAGCAGAAATACGGTAACAAGCTTTCGTGGGCCGATCTGTTCGTTCTGGTCGGCAACGTGGCGCTCGAATCGATGGGCTTTGAGACATTCGGGTTCGGCGGCGGGCGCGTCGACCAATGGGAGCCAGAGGAACTCTATTGGGGCCCGGAAGGAACCTGGCTCGGCGACGAACGCTACAGCGGCGAGCGTCAGCTGGCGGAACCGCTCGGCGCGGTGCAGATGGGCCTCATCTATGTGAATCCGGAAGGACCGAACGGCAAACCGGATCCGGCCGCGGCCGCAAAAGATATCCGCGAAACCTTCTTCCGCATGGCGATGAACGATGAAGAAACCGTCGCGCTGATCGCCGGCGGTCACACCTTCGGCAAAACACATGGCGCCGGAGACCCCTCCTTCGTCGGTCCTGAGCCGGAAGGCGCGCAGATCGAGGATCAAGGTCTCGGCTGGCGCAGCAAACATGGCACCGGGATTGGCGCCGACGCCATCACCGGCGGCCCTGAAGTCATCTGGTCGCAATCGCCGACCAAGTGGAGCAACCACTTCTTCGATAATCTCCTCAAATTCGAATGGGAGCTGGAGAAGAGCCCCGCCGGCGCCTACCAGTGGCATGCGAAAAACGCTTCCGCCGATGTACCTGACCCGTTCGACACATCGAAGAAGCGCGTGCCGACCATGTTGACCACCGACCTCGCGTTGCGCATGGATCCGGCCTACGAGAAGATTTCGCGGCGCTTCCTTGAACATCCCGATCAGTTCGCCGATGCGTTCGCGCGCGCCTGGTTCAAGCTGACTCACCGGGACATGGGGCCGAAGGTTCGCTACCTCGGGCCGGAGGTGCCATCAGAGGACCTGATCTGGCAGGACCCCGTTCCCAAGGGCACATCACTCAGCGACGCGGAGGTTGCCGCGCTGAAGCAGAAGGTGCTCGCTTCCGGCCTCTCGGTGTCAGAGCTCGTGTCCACCGCATGGGCGTCGGCATCCACGTTCCGCGGCTCCGACAAGCGCGGCGGCGCCAATGGCGCACGTGTGCGCCTGGCGCCGCAGAAGGATTGGGAGGTGAACAATCCTCCGCAGCTCCAGAAGGTGCTTGGCAAGCTCGAAGCGATCCAGAAGGAGTCGGGCAAGGTCTCGCTGGCCGATCTCATCGTGATCGGCGGCGCCGCGGCGATCGAGAAGGCGGCGAAGGAAGCGGGTGTCAACGTGACCGTGCCGGTCACGACGGGCCGCGGCGATGCCTCGCAGGACCAGACCGATGCCGAATCCTTCAAGCCGCTGGAGCCGCGCGCGGACGGCTTCCGCAACTATACGAGCAGCAGCCGGCAGCAATTCATGCTGCCGGAAGAAGCTCTGGTCGATAAGGCGCATCTGCTGACCTTGACCGCACCGGAGATGACGGTTCTCATCGGCGGTCTGCGTGTGCTGGGCGCCAATGCCGGCAAATCCAAACATGGCGTTTTCACCATCCGCGAGGGCATGCTGACCAACGACTTCTTCGTCAATCTGCTCGACATGGGCACGGAGTGGACGAAGACCGTGGACGAGAATGTCTACGAAGGCCGCGATCGCAAGACCAACAAGGTGCAGTGGACGGCCACCCGCGTCGATCTCATCTTCGGCTCGAACTCGCAGCTCAGGGCCTATGCCGAGGTGTATGCGCAGCGCGACACCGAGGAGAAGTTGGTGAAGGACTTCGTGGCGGCGTGGAACAAGGTGATGAACGCCGACCGCTTCGATCTCGCCGCTTAAGGCTTCTCGGGCGATGTGATTGCCTGTGGCGCTTCCGGAGGAAGCAACAAAGAGTTCATATTAGAACTATTCTAATTTGTTGACAGGCCGGGTGGCGAAGGGGCAAGTTCGCGATCGGCACCGGGCTTCGCCAAAGCCGGGTGGATCAACAAGGAGGACGACATGGCACACCTGAAAGGCTCCAAGACCGCCAAGAATCTGGCAGATGCGTTTGCCGGCGAAAGCCAGGCCAACCGCCGCTATCTCTACTTCGCGCAGAAGGCCGACGTGGAAGGCTTCAACGACGTCTCTGCCGTGTTCCGCTCAACGGCGGAAGGCGAGACCGGCCACGCGCACGGCCACCTCGAGTTCCTCGAGGCGGTCGGCGATCCGGCAACCGGCGAGCCCATCGGCGGAACCGATTTGAACCTCAAGGCGGCCATCGCCGGCGAGACCCACGAATACACCGACATGTATCCCGGCATGGCGCGCACCGCCCGCGATGAAGGCTTCGACGAGATCGCCGACTGGTTCGAAACGCTCGCCAAGGCCGAGAAGTCCCACGCCGGCCGCTTCCGGCGCGCGCTGGATTCGTTGGGTCAATAAACAGCTGTCATCCCCGGCGAGAATTGCGCGCGACAAGCGCGCAGTTCGAGGGAAGGGGACCCAGGTGGTGATGACAGTTCTGGACTCGAAGGCTTCGCACATCCGGTGCGAACCTTCCACGCCGTATTGCGTCACGACCTGGGTCTCCTTCCCCTCGCGTCGCTGACGCAACGCTCGGCCGGGGATGACAAGGATTTGTTATGTCCCGAGAAGGCAGCCTTGATGCGCCGATACGCGAGCCGATCGCGTGGCGCGACGCGGACTTCACCGACGAGCAGAAGCTCGACGCGGAAATGCGGCGCATTTTCGATGTCTGTCACACCTGCCGCCGCTGCTTCAATCTGTGCGATTCCTTCCCGCGCCTGTTCGACCTGATCGACAATGGCCCAACCGGCGAAGTTGATGGGCTGAAGAGCGAGGACTTCCCCAAGATCGCCGAAGCCTGCACCTTGTGCGACATGTGCTTCATGACAAAGTGCCCGTACGTGCCGCCGCATCCGTTCAATGTCGACTTTCCGCACCTGATGCTGCGCCATCGCGCCGCCGAAGTGAAAAATGGCAACAAGGATTTCACCCAGCGGCAGTTGGCAGAGATGGATCGCAACGGCCGCATGGCCGTGCCGCTCAGCGGCTTGGTGAATTGGGGCGCCGATCGCGGCAACAAGCTGACACGGCCGCTGATGGAAAAGACACTCGGCATCGATGCCGATGCCAGTCTGCCGAAATTCGCGTCACAGGCTTTCATGCGGGCAGACAAGAAAAATCCCATCGCGCCGAACAGGTCCGCGCCGGCGTTCGGCAAGTGCAAAGCGGCGCTCTACGCCACCTGCTTCGTAAACTACAACAAGCCCGACACGGGCATGGCGGCGCGCGCGGTGCTCAATCACATCGGCGTCGAAACCCGTGCGGCTTATCCCGGCTGCTGCGGCATGCCGTTTCTCGAACAGGCGGAGATTGCGCGGGTCGCCGAGCAGGCGGCGAAAGTCTCGAAGGACTTGGTGAAGCTGATCGACGAGGGTTACGACATCATCGCGCTTACCGCCTCCTGCGGGCTGATGCTGAAGTTCGAATGGCCGCTGATCATGCCGAACAATGCCGACGTGAAGCGGCTCTCCGAAGCCACCTTCGACATCGACGAATATGTCGTCACCATTGCCACGCAGCACGGCCTGCCGGATGGCATGAAGCCGCTGCCGGAAGGCGTGACGGTGCACATCCCCTGTCACGCCCGCGCGCAGAACATGGGCCCCAAGGCCGCCGAGATGCTGCGGCTGATTCCCGATACGCCGGTCGATGTGATCGAGCGCTGTTCCGGCCATGGCGGCACGTTCGGCGTAGTAACGAAGACGCACAAAGTGGCGGAGAAGGTGGGGCGGCCCGTGTTCCGCACCGCGATTCAACAGGCGCGCGGGCATATCGCCTCGGATTGTCCGCTGGCCGCGCAGCATATCGTCCAGAACGTGCGCGAAATGATGGCGAAGGACGGCAAGGAGTCCCCGGTGAGGGAACCGGAACATCCGATCGAGATCATGGCGAAGGCGTATGGGTTGTCGATTACCTGAACGAATTTCGCCCTTTGGCTTGCGAGATCCCGCAAGCCAGGATGGCGATGACCACGAGCGCAAAGGCGCCGCCGAGACAGGCGAGCGACAGCGGCAAGGCGAGCGCAATCGGTGCAAACAGCCACGCCGCCGCGAAAAGGAGCGATCCGGCAACGAGGGTCACCGCAATAATCGGCGAAGGGATTGCGCAAAGACGGGTTCGCGCACCTGCGCCAGCGGTATAAGAGTCTTGGGCACGGAATTGGCGAGAAACGCCGTATATATTCCCGTGATGACGCCGGTGCTGCGGCTGACAGATTCGTGCACCTCGCCGGCAAATATACCGCGAGCTTTCAGGTATCGCACAACAAAAGCGCTGCCGATCATGAGCGCAGCCGCGACGACTCCGCCAAGTATGCTTTTGATAGCGCTGTTCATGCCGTTGCTCCCTTGGCCTTGGTTTTTGCCGAAGTCCGTTTCGCCCGGCGCGGCGAAAGCTCCATTCCGAACGCCTGCGCAAAGCTCAACAGCGCCTCTTCCAAGACGGACATTTTGAGGCGGTAGATGATTTCGCGTCCAACCTTCTCCTGCTCGACCAAATTCGCCTCGCGCAGCACGGCAAAATGCGCCGACATGGTTGGCCTTGCGACGGGAAACTCATCCGCCAGTTCGCCCGCCGTCATCGGCCGCTTGCGCAAGAGCTCAAGCACCTTGCGGCGCGTCGGATCGGACAGAGCCTTGAACACCAGGTTCATAGGGAGACATTTA
Source organism: Rhizomicrobium sp. (assembly GCA_036500585.1). Classification (GTDB taxonomy): domain Bacteria; phylum Pseudomonadota; class Alphaproteobacteria; order Micropepsales; family Micropepsaceae; genus Rhizomicrobium. The sequence continues at coordinate 42,937 of DASYBT010000271.1, read as the reverse complement.
GCTAATTATCGAAATGATGTCAAGTGTCGCGCCATCAGGAGGCTGAAATGACTGCTCAAGCCCGCAAGATCACCCCGGCGGACATTCTCGCCTACGAGAAATACGCTGCCGACCGCGCGCAATTCCGCAAGAACATGATTCCGGTGAAGAAGAACCGGCGCGTCGAGATCGGTCCGTTCGCCACGTTCTATTTCGAGAACTACGACACCATGTGGCTTCAGGTGCAGGAGATGCTGCACATCGAGAAAGGTGGCGCCGAGCAGATCGCCGGCGAGATCGAAACCTACAATCCTCTGATCCCGCAAGGCAGCGAGCTGATCGCCACCCTAATGCTGGAGATCGAAGATCCCAAGCGGCGCGACCGCGAGCTCTACCGCCTCGCCGGTATCGAGGAATCGACCTACATCGCGCTGAACCAGGAGCGCATTCCCGGCACGCCTACGGAATACGACGAGCGCACCTCGCCCGACGGGAAAACCTCATCGGTGCATTGGGTGCGATTCAAGTTCACACCCGAGCAGATCGCGAAGTTCAAGGCGCCGGGTGTCGAGGTCGTGCTCGGCATTGCCCACGCTGCTTACAGCCATATGGCGGTCGTGATGCCGGACATCCGCGCCGAACTGGCAAAGGATTTCGCATAAGAGATTGCGCGCGGATGGGTGTCAGGTGGCTGCGGCGGCGACAACCGACGCCGGGTACGCCGCATTCCAGTTGCGCTGCGGCTCGTAGCGTCCATAGGCAAGCACGAACCGCGGCTGATCGTCGTCGTCTGCCAAAGGCAGCAATACGGTTTCACCCACCATTCGGCCCGCGATTACGATCGGGAAGCGCAACGGCTTCAGCACCTGAAGCGACAGCAGCGTGGAATTCGTCCAGCGCTCCGTCTGCTCCGCCGTGGCGCTCTCATGATCGAAGCCCTGTCCCGTGCGCTCGGAGAGCGAGTTGGTGACGGTCGTGCCCACGAGACGGAATCGGAAAGCCGGCGGCTCCCGTTCCACCATTTCCACCAGCGCGAGGCGCGAAAGGTAGGGCTTGAGCAGTTGCGGGGTGAGATCGCTGCGGCGCGGAAGGGGCCCGCCGTTTCGGGTGTTGTGCCACAGGTCGCTCAATGCCGCGCATTCGTCGAGCACGAAGCCGTTGTCAGGATCGCAAAACTGAAGCCAGGCTCTCGCCTTCGCGCGCAAGTTGAACTGCCGGATAAGATCTTCGACCGCCATGGAGGCGACTCTGCCGCAGTCGCGATCAACAGCCGGTTAATCCCGGCTCAACCGAGCGTCATGCCGGTTGCGGCTTCCAGTTCGGCGATGGCCTGCGCACCCGATTCCACCTTGATGGTGTGCATGCCCATGGCACGCGCCGGTTTCAGGTTCACGCCCAGATCGTCGAGATAGATGCAGGCGTGTGGCGGCACGGCAAGCGCTTCGCACATCATCTCGTAGATGCGCGGATCGGGCTTGCGCACGCCGGCCTTCGACGATTCGATCACATGATCGAACAGGGACATTGTTTCCTGTTTGTAGATCGACCCGATCTGAACGCCGCCGACCTGCAGCGACGGCACATTGTTGGTGATGCATCCCGCCTTGTAGCGGACGCGCAGCTTCACCAACGCCTCGTGCATCTCCGGCCGGCGCGCTCCGGCGAGCAGCGCGACCACCTCGTGTCCGGAGATATAGTACCCAAGCGCCAGCGCCTCATCGGCGAAGGCGCGATCGAATTCATCGATGGTCAGCTCGCCGCGCTCGAACCGTGCCCACGCGTTGGTCAGGTGATTGACGCTGTTGATCCGCTTGATGATGTCCGCAGGCAAATCATTGTCGCGCTCATAGCGAGCGAAAGCATGGAACGGCGACTCCGTGAACACGCCGCCAAAATCGAAGATCACCGCCTCGTACATGTCTCACCGGGATTGCCGTTCGTGCGAAGCGAAGCAGGCGCGGATTCGAAACGTCAAGCGGAAACCGTGAGGGCGGCGGGACGGTCCCGGCGCTGTTCGTGTGCGGCAACCTCGCGCCAGCTGCGCGGGGCGAAGTAGCCCGCCGCCAGGATCAGGCTGACCGAGCCATCCTCCGCCACCAGTGGCGCCTCAAAATATTCCGCGACCAGGTAGCTCTTGGCGGTGGTGTCACTGCGGCTCATGAAGCGCAGTGGCGCACCCGCCGCAATGGCCGCGTCCAGTGCCGCATGCCAGCGCGGCAGATGCTGAGGCGGCACGGCCTCATCGAGGAATTTTCCGGAGAGATCGCCCATCACATCGGCGAACGCGGTGCCCATCAGCCGCACGCGATAGCGCACAGTGCCGCCAGCCACCGCCCGCTCGTAGATGGCAATGTTCTTCAGCAACAGCTTCAAGGTGCGGGGACCAAGTTCCGGCCGCCGCGGCAATCGGCCCTGCGCCGCCGCTTCGTGCCAGATCGTCACCAGCGGATCGAAGCGCGGATCGCCGAACGCAAGGTTCGCGTCGCACAGAGCCGCCCATCCGGCGGCCTTCGCGGCATCATTGAATTGTTGACAAGCTTCGCTTGCTGCGCCCGGCTGCATGTCCGCGTTGTATGTCATGGACCGTCGAAAATCGGTAAACGAGGCTGGGCGACCGATTGCCGGGGTACGAATGAATTTGCCAATGTTTTCTGTAGCTTAGGATTTGCGGGATGGATCGGGCGTCGGGCGGCCTCGAAACTGTGACTATTGAGACGGCGGACGGATGGCTGGCCGGCCAGCGCGGCGGCGATGTCCTGGCGTTCAAAGCCATTCCGTTTGCCGCGCCGCCAGTGGGGCCCTTGCGTTGGCGCATGCCCGAGCCGCCGGAGCCGTGGACCGGCGTGCGCGATGCCACCCATTTCGGGCCCATGTCGCCGCAGGCGCCGACGCAGATCGAAGCGCTGCTCGGCGGATCGCTCGGCGCCCAATCCGAAGACTGCCTGTACCTCAATGTGTGGACGCCCGGATGCGATAACGCCAAGCGCCCGGTGATGGTGTGGATCCATGGCGGCGCTTTCGTCATCGGCTCGGCCAGCCAGGGGCTCTACAATGGCAAGCATCTGGCGGCGCGCGATTGCGTCGTGGTGACGATCAACTATCGCCTCGGTGCGCTCGGCTTTCTGAACCTGCGCGACGCAACCGATGGCAAGTTCCCTGCCACCGGCAGCGAAGGTATCGCCGATCAGGTGATGGCACTCAACTGGGTGAAGCGCAACATCGCACTGTTCGGCGGCGATCCGGACAATGTCACCGTGTTCGGCGAATCCGCCGGCGGCATGAGCGTCGCCTGCCTGCTCGCCATGCCGGCGGCACGCGGCCTGTTCCACAAGGGGATCATGCAGTCGGGCTCTGCGCATATCGGCCACACGCGAGAGCGCTCGGCGCGGGTGGCGCAGGTTGTGATGCAGAAGCTGGGCATCGCGGCGGGTGAAGTGGACAAGTTGGCGGACGTTACACCGGCCGAGCTCATCGAAGCGCAGGTGGCGATGTTCGCGGAGACGCACGAAGGCGACGCGAAACGGCTCGGGGAAGTGATGTTCCAGCCGACCATCGATGGGTCGCTGATCGCCGCGCCGCCGATCGATTCCATTCGCGCCGGCTCAGGCGCCGGCATTCCTGTACTTGCCGGCACGACCAAGGAAGAGTGGAAGCTGTTCTCCGCCGCCAATCCGCGGCTCAGGCTGATGTCGCGCAGCAAATTCGAGGATCGCATCCGGCGCATCGCCAAGGAAGATGCGCCCATCCTGCTCGCGGCCTATGCCGAAGGCACCACCTTCGACCGCTTCAATGCCGTGATGACCGACAAAGTGTTCGCCGTGCCGACCAGCCGCATGCTGGAGGCACAAGGCGCCAGCGCGCCGGTCTACCAATATCGTTTCGACTGGCGCTCGCGCCTGCTCGGCGGATTGCTGGGCTCCTGCCACGCCATCGATCTCGGCTTCACCTTCGGCACCCACAATGTGAAGCTGGCCGGCGCCTTCTTCGGCAGTGGTGCGACGGCTGCGGAGCTCGCCACCGCCGTGATGGATTCGTGGGTCGCCTTCGCGCGCACCTGCAATCCATCCTGCCACACCGTCGGCGAATGGCCGCGATACAACACCGACACGCGCGCGACGATGATTCTCGGCGACGGCAATCCGCATGTCGCAGAGCGGCCGAACGAAGCCCGCCGTGCCGCCTGGGACAATCTCGAGCACCGCCTCGGCCCGGCTTGAATGTCGGCCACAACGACCGCGAACACGGCTTCGTGTACTTGGTGTCCTTGGTGGTAAGAAGCTTCACCACAAAGCACACAAAGAAAAAATGCGCTTACCTAAAATCTGCTGGGCAGTTTCTGTGTCAGCTTCGCGCTGCCCTCCCAGGGATCGCTGCGCAGCTTCGCCAGCCGTTTCGGCACCGAGTGGATATCGAACGCGTGCGGATCGAGCTTCGCCGTCACTTCGCGCCAGGCAAGCGGTGTGGCGACGGGCGCGCCTTCGCGGGCACGCGTCGAATACGGCCCGACGGCCGTCGAGGTCGGATCGTTGCGCAGATAGTCGATGAAGATCTTGCCTTTGCGTTCGGCGATGGAGATGCGCGTGAGGTAGCGATCCGGCGATGTCTCCGCCATCTTTTCGGCGACGGTCTTGGCAAACGTCTTCACCTCGCCCCAGCTGTAGCGCCGCGCAATCGGCACCACGACATGCAATCCCTTGCCGCCGGTGGTCTTGGCGAAACTCTCCAGTTTGATCCGCTTCAGGAACGCGCGCACCTCCTTGGCAGCCTCCACCACCTCGGCGAACGCAAGGCCCGCACCGGGATCGAGATCGAAGATGACCCGGTCGGGCTTCATCGGGTTGTCAATGCGCGAGCCCCAGGGGTGAATCTCCAGCACGCCCATCTGCACCAGTGCCATCAGGCCGGAAACGTTCTTGATGTAGAGAAAAGCCTGCTCTTCGCCGAAGCCCTCGATCGGCACTTCGCCAAGCTGTGGCGGCACGCCAGAGCCGGCGTGGCGCTGGAAGAAGCACTTCTTCGCCCGCCCCGCCGGGCAGCGCACCAGGCTGATCGGCCGGTTCACCACATGCGGCAGCATCCATTCGGCCACCGCCAGATAGTATTCGGCGAGCGCCTGCTTGGTGATGCCCTGCTCGGGATAGAGCACCTTGTCGGGATGCGACAGCCGCACGCCTTCGAGGATCGCTTCGCTCATCGCGTCAGCACCTTTGAAACAAGTGTGGATGGCCGCGCCTCGCGCTGCAGCTGATCGAAGGTGCATTGCTTCGGCGATTTGTCCGGGCGCCAGCGCAGGAATTTCGTGCCGTGACGAAAGCGGTCGCCGGTCACGTGGTCGTAGCGCACTTCGGCGACCAGCTTGGGCGCCAACGGTTCCCGTTCGCCCGTGCGCTCGGTGCTCCAGCGCGACGGGCCGCCTGGTGCATCCCCGGTGAATCCCGGCGCTTTGCGCAATTTCTCCAGCTTCTTCGTCAGCGCCGCACGTTCTGCATTCGAGATCGTCGAGGTGAAGCCGACATGATCGAGCCTGCCTTCGTCGTTGTAGAGTCCCAGCAGCATTGATCCCACCTCGCGGCTGCCCTGTTCGTAGCGGAAGCCACCGACGACGCAATCGGCGGTACGCAAACACCTCACCTTCAGCATCTCACGCTCGCCCGGGACATAGGGTCCGTCGAGCCGCTTGGCGATCACGCCATCGAGCGCGCCGCCGGCCTTGCCGAGCCACTTCTCAGCCTCGGAGCGCTTGCGTGTGTACGGCGACAGGCGAAAGGCTTCGCCGTCCGCCAACGCATCGAACAGCCGCTCCAGGGCCTCGCGACGTTCCGCGAGCGGCGATTGCAGGAAACTGCGGTTGTCCGCCGTCAGCAGGCAATCGAACAGGATGAAGATGGCGGGCGACAGAGCCGCCAATTTGCGCACGCGGCTTTCGGCCGGGTGCAGCCTCAGTTGCAGCGCATCGAACGACAGCGCCTTGCCAACCGGAATGGCAAGCTCGCCGTCCACGACAAATCGGTCGACCGGTGCGGCGCGGACCGCCTCCGCCACGTCGGGAAAATACCGCGTCAGCGACTTGCCGGATTTGGCGCGAAGCTCCACGTGGTCGCCGGAGCGGAAGGCGAGGCAACGAAAGCCGTCCCATTTCGGCTCGAACTGCCAGCCGGGTTCATCCGGCAGCGCATCCACCAGCCGCGCTTCCATCGGCAAGGTGTCGACGGAAACGGCAAGGCCGGCGAGATCGGACGGGCGCGTTTTCTCCTTGCGGCGCGAGCGGGCTTGCGGCATGGCCTTGTAACTCGGCCATATTGCTTCGGTTGCGGGGGAAGAAAAAGGGCCCGGGCGCGGTTTGGGGGAAACCGCCCGGGCCCCGGCACCAGCCATCTTGTTCTTTGCCCGCGAAACTCGCGCGGGTGTGTTGTGGCTTGCTGTTGGCGACCGTAGCGGTTCGTGCGAACCTTGCACTGATTCAGATCAAATCGCGGAGCGATAACCGTCTTGGTTGTGGCAGCCCCGAGTGGATAGAATGGCGGAAGCAGGGGGTGGTCGTCTCATGAGCACAGAGCCGATCGTATTTGTTGTCGACGACGATCCGGCCATGCGGGATTCGCTGAAGCTGCTGCTCGAATCCTCGGGGTTCGCGACGCATACGTATGAATCCGCACTCGCCTTCCTGGCGAGCGACGCGCCTGGCCGCTTCGGCTGCGTCGTCGCCGACATCCGCATGCCGGAGATGGATGGGCTTCAGCTGCAGGAGGAATTGCAGTCAAGACGGTCGGCGCTGCCCGCGATCCTGATGACGGGCCATGCCGATGTCCCGATCGCCGTGCGCGCCATGAAGGCAGGCGCGGTCGATTTCCTGGAGAAGCCGTTCGACGACGAAGCCCTGCTCGGCAGCGTGCAGCGTGCGCTCGACCAAGCCAAAGCGTCCGGCGCGGCGGAGGCGAGTGCGAAAATCGTCGAGCAAAAGCTGTCGTCGCTCACCGAGCGCGAACGCCAGGTGCTCGATCTGCTGGTGGCAGGCAAGCCGAACAAGATCGTGGCGTACGAACTGTCGATCTCGCCGCGGACGGTGGAAATTCACCGCGCCCGCGTGATGGACAAGATGGGCGCCAAGAGCCTTGCCGAACTCGTCCGCATGAAGCTCTCCGCCGCACCGAAATGAGACGGCGCCGCGCCCCTTAAGTACTTGTCCCTACGAAAAAGTCCGAACTGTCGGATTGCGAGGAATGGGCGCACTTTGCTCGCGAAATCGCACACGGGCGGGACATGACACACGCGGCACTTCTCAACCAGATTCACGAACTTGCGGAGCGGTTTCGCCAGATCGCCGATGCGACCGAATTGCCGGAATACGCCGATATTCTCTCCGCGACGGCGTCCGAGCTGGAGGAACGCGCGGTATATCTCGAGACGCAACGCGTCGTTAACCCGCAACGCGTCGAGCCGCACGGAACATCGGCGCACGCACGTTTCGCCATCTGCACCATGCAGGCGGCTTGATAGGTACTAATGCGTATCCCGCATCAATTCGATGCTGCTTTAGAATCGAGCCGCTGGAGCGGCGCCGGGCCTGCAATGACCAGTCCAGAGGACAGAGTGATTGCCATCGTCGACGACGACGAGCCAGTTCGCGATTCGATGCGGCTTCTGCTCGAATCGATGGGCTTCAGCACGCGCGATTACGCGTCCGCCGCGGAGATGCTGGAAGATCCGCACCGCGACGACTGCGACTGCCTCATTCTCGATCTGCACATGCCAGGCATGAGCGGCCTCGAGCTGCTTGAACTGCTGCGCGCACGCGGCAGCAAGGTGGCGGCGCTGCTCATCACCGGCCGCGGCGATTCCGCCCTGAACGATCGAGTTGCGCGCGCCGGAATCCTGGCGACGCTTTCCAAGCCGGTCTCCGAAGACCTGCTTCTCGAGTGGGTCGAGCGCGCCTGCGAAGACAGCTGAGTTACGCGAAAATCCTTACGTACCACTCCTAATTTCGCGGCTCGCCGGAAAGCGCCATTCTTCACACAGGACGAGAGCCGCCTATGGCTCCAGGGGATTGGGGATCTTCGATGTTGAATTCCGCCATCGCACAACACGCCGCCGCGACCACCTATCACGCCGCCCGGATGGCGAGCCGGTTCGATGTGGACGAGCAATCGCCGGCCGCGCTGAAAAGCATCGGCATCGTCGCCCGCTTTGGCCGCAACGAGACGATCTTCAGCGAGAGCGACGAAGCCCGTTATTCCTACCGCGTGCTCAAGGGTGCGGTGCGGTTGTCGAAAGTGATGCTGGACGGCCGCCGCCAGATCGCGCAGTTCCTGCTGCCCGGCGACATGTTCGCGCTCGACAGCGGTGACGAGCACTCGCTCACGGCCGAGGCGCTCACCGAAGTCACCTTGATCTGCTATCCGCGCTCGCAGGTCGAGCGCCTGAGCGAGGACGTTCCGGAAGTGCGGCGCGAATTGCTGGCGTCGCTGCGGCGCGAGCTTTCCGAAGCGCAGGATCATCTCGTCATGCTCGGCCGCCAGACTGCCAAGGAGCGGGTCGCCTCGTTTCTCGTGCAACTCGCCAGGCGCCGCAAGGATGTGCACGAGCGGGTGGAATTCCCCATGAGCCGGCAGGACATCGCGGACTATCTCGGTCTCACCATCGAAACGGTTTGTCGCGCGCTGACCGAGCTGAAAAAGCTGTGCGTGATCGCGACGCCGGACCGCCATCATGCCGTCATCCGCAATTTCGGCGCGCTCGAGGCGATCTCGCTGGGCGACGCTTAAGGCTTCAGCACGGCGGCGCCGGAGAAGCGGCCCTCGCGCAAGTCTGCAAGCGCGCGGTTGGCTTCCGTCAGCGGATAGGTTGTCGTTTCCGTGCGCAGCGGATGCTCTGCCGCGAAGGCAAGAAACTCGTCGGCATCCTTGCGCGTGAGGTTGGCGACCGAGCGCAGCACACGCTCCTCCCACAGGATGGAATACGGAAAGGACGGGATGTCGCTCATGTGGATCCCGCCGCACACAACCGTGCCGCCCGGCCGCACCGCTTTCAGCGCCAGCGGCACCAGCGAACCCACCGGCGCGAAAATGATCGCCGCATCGAGCGGCTGCGGCGGCGGTTCGGTCGAATCCCCCGCCCACGCCGCACCCATGTTTCGCGCGAACTGCTTCGCCTTCTCGTCGCCGGGCGTGACGAAGCCATAAACCTCGCGTTTCTGGGCATTCGCCACCTGCACGATCAGATGTGCCGCTGCGCCGAAGCCGTAGAGACCCAGCCGCTTGCCGTCGCCCGCCATCTTCAGGCAGCGCCAGCCGATCAGGCCGGCACACATCAGTGGCGCCGCTGCGTCATCCGAATAATCCGGCGGAAGGGGAAATACGAAGCGCGCGTCGGCGATGGTTTCCGTCGCGTAGCCGCCGTCGATCTGATAACCGGTGAACTTGGCGTAGGGGCAAAGGTTCTCCTCGCCGCGGAGACAGAATTCGCAAACGCCACAGGCCCAGCCGAGCCACGGGACGCCGACGCGCTCGCCAATGTGGAAGCGCGTCACGCCGGGCCCGAGCTCGGCGATGTGGCCAATGATTTCGTGGCCGGGGACGATTGGCAGCTTGGGATTGGGCAGCTCGCCGTCGACGACATGCAGATCGGTGCGGCAGACGGCGCAGGCGGCGACCTTGATGCGCACTTCGCCATCGGCCAGCGCGCGGGATGCACTCTCATGTTCGCGCAGCTTTTCGCCGATATGCTCGAGCCGCATCGCGCGCATGCGCTTCAGCCGATCAGGATCGACGCAAACATCGCCGGATCGACATTGCCGCCGGAGACAACGGCAACCGTGGTCTTCGCATCGGCACCGGATGCGATGGCGCCGGCCAGCGCCACGGCGCCGCTCGGCTCGGCGATGATGCGTGCCTCTGCCGCAATCCGCCGCATCGCATCTTTGATCTGATCTTCCGAGACGCTGACGATGTCGTCGACGAACGCCTGGATGTGCGCCCACGGGATCGCACCCAACTGCGAGACACGCAACCCATCGGCAATGGTGCGCACCGTCTGCTGCGGCGGTACGGCGACGATGTGTCCGGCGCGGAAACTCTGCTGCGCATCGTTGGCCAGTTCCGGCTCGACGCCGATCACGCGAACGGAAGAATCGCTCTGCTTGATCGCAGCTGCGACACCGGAAATCAGCCCGCCACCCGACACCTGCACGAATACCGTCGTCGTCTCGGGAGCCTGCGCCAGCACTTCCAGTCCGATCGTGCCGGTGCCGGCAATGATAGTCAGCGAATCGAACGGCGGCACGATGGTGAGGCCGCGCTCGCGCGCCAGCTGCTGGCACAATTCGAATCGCGCGTTGCCCATGAAATCCACGAGGTGAATTTCCGCGCCCCACCGCCGCGTGGAGTCCAGCTTCACCTTCGGCGCGTTCTCCGGCATCACGATCACGGCCTTCACGCCGAGCCGATTGGCGGCATAGGCGACGGCCTGCGCATGGTTGCCGCTCGAATGGGCCACCACGCCGCGCTCGCGCTGGTCATCGCTGAGCGACAGGATCGCATTGAAGGCGCCGCGGATTTTGAAGGCGCCGACGGGCTGCAAGCTCTCGGCTTTCAATCCATAGCCGCTTGGGGTCATGCGGATGATGGGCGTGGCGAAGATGTACGGCGCAATGCGCTCGGCGGCGGCGCCGATGGCTTCAAATGAAATGAGATCGCCGCTCATGGCTTCGCCTTGCGCAGGGCTTCGAGGCGCGCGAACAGGCTGGACGTATCCCATCGCTTGCCACCCATGTTCTCCACATCGGCGTAGAACTGATCGACCAGCGCTGCCACCGGCAGCGACGCGCCGTTGCGCCGCGCCTCGTCGAGCAGGATGCCGAGGTCCTTGCGCATCCATTCCACCGCGAAGCCGTGATCGAAGTGGCCCGCGAGCATTGTCTTGTAGCGGTTCTCCATCTGCCAGGATTGTGCCGCGCCTTTCGAGATGACGGAGATCACCGCTTCCGCATCGAGCCCCGCGGCGCGCGCGAAACTCAGGCCTTCCGACAGGCCCTGCACCGTGCCGGCGATGCAAATCTGGTTGACCATCTTGGTGAGCTGCCCGGCGCCGGCGTCGCCCATCCGGCGGCACTGCTTGGCGTAGGTCTGCAGGATCGGTTCGGCGCGCGCATACGCCGCGTCATCCCCGCCGCACATGATGGTGAGCTGGCCGTTCTTCGCCCCCGCCTCGCCGCCGGACACCGGCGCATCGATGAAGTCGAATCCGCGCTCCTGCGCCGCCTCGGCCAATTCGCGCGCCAGTCCCGCCGACGCCGTGGTGTGGTCGACGAACACCGCACCCTTCGCCATCGCCCCGAATGCGCCGTGCTCGCCCAAGGTGATTTGGCGCACGTCCGCGTCGCGGCCGACGCAGGCGAGCACGAATTCGGCGTCGTCAGCGGCTTCCGCCGGCGTGGCGGCCGCGCGCCCGCCATATTCCTCCGTCCAGCGCTTCGCCTTGTCGCTCGTGCGGTTGAACACGACGACATCGTGTCCGGCGCGAGCCAAATGCCCCGCCATCGGATAGCCCATGACTCCCAATCCGATGAACGCAACCCGTGCCATTGCCACTCCTTGATTTTGCGCCGCGGCGCGCTCCGCCGTGCGGCGAGATGCCTTGTCCAGTCGCGGCAACAGTGCGCCGGTCAGCGCCCCTGGTGCGTCAGAAGCGCATTGATCGCCCACAGCCGCCCCATTTCGGCATGCTGGGCAGCTGTCGGAACCTGCACCGCGTCGTTGTAGGAATAGGTCGCGACCATGCTCACCGCAACGCGGCGATTCGCGGGAGGGGCAGTCTCGGTCATCTCCTGCCGGATGGGCAGGCCGTTATCGTCTTCGATCCAGATGGCCCCTTGCGCGGCGTCGGCGCCGGAAGCCCCGATCTGGCTATATGTATAGGCGGTCGCGAGCTTCCCGGCCTCGGTGACATGATCGCCACGGACACAATCCGTAAGTCCCATGCTGTCCTCGACCTGCGCGGCCGAGCGGGCGGCGCGCTTCGCCATCGTGATGTTGGCCGAGTGCCACAGCGAGCCTTCGCTGAAATAGAGCGTGTTCGACGTCAGGATCACGTCAACCGTGGATGCGTGCCCGTCCCGCAGCGTCTTCGTCTGCTGAATGGCGATGCGCGGCTGATCCCATTGCTGGAGCTTGGCTTCCGCGATCTTGGCGCAGGCGTCCTGGGATGTTTCGCCGGGAACGACGACCGTTTCGGCAGCGGCGGCGGCCTTCAGGCTCATCGCCAATGCCAAGGCAACCGTCAGCGTACGCATGTCACCCTCCGGGAACAGTTCACGCAAAAGTTTGGCACAGCCACGCATTTCCGGCTAGCGTTTCGCCGGGGCCGTTTGAAGGGAATCGAAGATGAAGCTCGCCGCGCGTTCGTTGTTCTGTCTTGCGCTGGGCGCATGCGTCGCCGTGCCGCTCGCTGCATGGTCGGCGGACAACGCTGCCGGAAACGGCAAGCCGCAATACGGCGCGTGGGGATTGGACACAGCAGGCGAAGACAAATCGGTCAAACCGGGCGACGATTTCTTCCGCTATGCCAACGGCGCCTGGCTCGACAAGACGCAGATCCCGCCCGACAAGCCCGGCGTCAGCCTTCGCCTCGAAATGACCGACCGCACCGAAGCGCGCCTGCACGACATGATGGAGGCCGCTGCCGCGAAAGTTTCGCATCGGCCGTCAGACCTCGAAGGCAAGATGGGGGCCTTCTACAAGGCGTTCATGGACGAGGGCCGCGTGGAGCAGCTGGGCGCCAGGCCGATTGCGCCGGAACTCGATGCGGTGCGCGCGGCGAAGTCGCGCGATGAACTCGCCACGCTGATGGGCCGCCCCAATTCGGATTTCGAGAGCACGCTCTACAATTTCGGCATCGATGTCGATCTCAAGGATCCCAAGCACTACGCCGTGTATGTCGGGCAAAGTGGGCTCGGTCTGCCGGATCGCGACTACTATCTGAAGCCGGACTTCGCCGCGCAGAAGGCGAAGTACGAAGCCTATGTCGCGCAGCTCCTGCACCTGATCGGCTGGGCCGACGCCGACGCCCGTGCGAAAGACGTTGTCGCGTTTGAAACAAAGATCGCCGAGGCCAGCTGGACGAAGATTCAGCAGCGCGATCCGGTCGCCACCTACAACCCGATGTCGATTGCCGAGCTTGCGGCGCTGACGCCGGGTTTCGCGTGGAAGGGCTTCCTCGCCAACGCGAATCTCTCGAAGGCGGCCCGCGTCATCGTGGCAGAAAAATCCGCCTTCCCGAAACTCGCCGCCGTCTACGCCGCAACGCCGATTGAAACATTGCAGGCGTGGCACGCGTTCCACATCGCCGACAATGCCGCGCCCTACCTGTCGAAGCCGTTCACCGATGCCTATTTCGAACTGCGCGAGAAGACGCTCGCCGGCCAGCAGCAGCAGCGCGTGCGCTGGAAGCGCGCCGTCTATGCGGTGAGCGGCGGCGATTTCGGCGTCGGGGATCGCTTCGGCACCTTCGGCACGATGGGCTTCGGCGTCGGTCAGCTCTATGCGGCGAAATACTTCCCGCCGTCGGCCAAGGCCAAGATCGAGGCGCTGGTCGGCAATCTGAAGGCCGCCTATCGCGTGCGGCTTGAGAACAACGACTGGATGAGTGCTGAGACGAAGAAAGAAGCGCTGAAGAAGCTCGATACCTACAACATCAAGGTCGGCTACCCCGATCATCCGCGCGACTACGCAACGCTCGACATCGCCGATGACGATCTTGTCGGCGATGTGCGCCGCGCCGGCGCCTTCGACTGGGCGTTCTATTCCGGGCGCCTGTACGGTCCGGTCGATCGTAGCGACTGGGGCATGACGCCGCAAACCAACGATGCCTACAATGGCGCCCTGCGCGACATCGTGTTTCCCGCCGGCATCCTGCAGGCGCCGATGTTCGATGCCAATGCCGATCCGGCCATCAACTATGGCGCCATCGGCGGCGTCATTGGGCATGAGATGACGCACGGCTTCGACGACGAAGGCCGCAAGATCGACGCCGAAGGCCGCCTGCGCGACTGGTGGACCAAGGAGAACGCGGCGAAATTCGAGGCGCGCGCCAAAAAGCTCGGCGCACAATACGATACCTACCAGCCACTTCCCGGCGTGCATGTGCAAGGCGGTCTCACCATGGGCGAGAACATCGCCGATCTGGGCGGCCTCACCTTGGGCCTCGATGCCTATCACGCGTCGCTGCATGGCAAGCCGGCGCCGGTGATCGGTGGCCTGACCGGCGACCAGCGCGTGTTCCTCGGCTGGGCGCAGGCCTGGCGCGGCAAGGTGACGGACGATTTCGTCAAACGGCAGGTGGTGAGCGATCCGCACAGCCCTCGCCAGTTCCGCGTCAACGGCGTGGTGCGCAACATCGATGCCTGGTACGCGAGCTTCAACGTAAAGCCGGGCGAGAAGCTCTACGTGGCGCCGCAGGATCGCGTGCATATTTGGTAGGGCGTCGCAACGCGCGAAAGGCTCAAAAGTTCCGCGCGATTGCTTTGGTTGGTAGAAGCAGGGTTCACGCAGTTTAACGATTGTGACGTTTGTGGGTGGCTGCGCCTTCCTATGATGCGGCCGCCACAGATACACCGGTCGGGCCGTTGAGGAGCGCATTTGGGGAACTCCCAGTATCTGCCATTGCGGCGTGGTCCGCATTCGCTGCGCCCGCGCTCGCCGATGCGCCGCTCAACTATATGCATGGCGATGGGGCGAAGGCCTATCCCGTTGTCGGCCTGACCTGGCTGGTGCTCATCATCGCCGCCGGCGTCGTTGTGGTGATCGGTATTCTGCTGGCCATTGCCGTGTTCCGCCGCCGCAACATTACGCCGCTCCTGCTCGACGAGAAAATGCCGCTGTCGCACCCCGTGGCCACATCGTGGATCACCATCGGCGTCGCCATCTCGTCGGTCTTGCTGCTGATCGCGCTGGTATGGACGGCCGTGGTTTTTGCCGACATCTCCAATCCGCCGCGCAAGACCGCTTTCACCATCGAGATCACCGGCCATCAATGGTGGTGGCAGGTGCGCTACATGGGCCACTCCTCCGACACGATCCTCAGCACCGCGAACGAGATCCATATCCCAACCGGGGTGCCGGTGAAGCTGGAGCTGAAGACCGCCGACGTCATCCATTCCTTCTGGATTCCGGCGCTGTCCGGAAAAATGGACACCATCCCGAACCAGACGAACACGACCTGGATCGAAGCCGACAAGCCGGGCATCTACTACGGCCAATGCACCGAGTATTGCGGCGTCGAGCACGCCAAGATGCGCATGCTGATGGTGGCGCAGCCGCCGGCCGAATTTCAGCAGTGGTGGCGCCACTCGCTGCAGCCGGCCACGCCGCCGAAAGCCGATGACGCACGCCAGGGCATGATCAGCTTCGTCGTTCACTGCGGCAGCTGCCACACGGTCGCCGGCACGGACGCGATGGGCGTTCTCGGCCCCGATCTCAGCCATCTCGCCTCGCGCAAGATGATCGCGGCCGGAACGATCCCCAACACCCCAGCGTATTTGTCGGGCTGGATCGCCGATCCGCAAGCGATGAAGCCCGGCAATCTGATGCCAAAGCTCGAACTCACCGGTCCGGAACTTGCGAACATCCGGACCTATCTCGAAACGTTGAAGTAGGAGCGCGGCCGTGGCGGACATCTATGAGCGCGCGCCGAGATTTGCCGCCGAGGACTATGAGTCATCCTGGGCGGACAAACTCAAGAAAATCTGGGAAGGCGAGCCCGGCCTCTACGGCTGGATCTCCACCGTCGATCACAAGAAGCTTGGCATCCGCTATCTCGTCACCGCCTTCGTCTTCCTCATCATCGGCGGCATCGAAGCGCTGATCTTCCGCCTGCAGCTCAGCGTGCCGAACGCGCACATCCTGACGCCCGAGCAATACGACCAGCTGTTCTCGGAGCACGGCATCACGATGATCTTCCTTTACGCGCTGCCGGTGCTCACCGGATTCAGCGTGTACATCTGGCCGCTGCTTCTTGGCGCGCGCGATCTCGCGCTGCCGCGCCTCAACGCCTTCACTTACTGGGTGTTTCTGCTGGCCGGCATCTTCATGTATGTCGGCCTGGCGCAAGGCGCCGGCGCCAACGACGGCTGGTTCAATTACGTCCCTTATGCCGAGCGTCAGTTCAACGGCGGTCCCAACATCGACTACTACGCGCTTGGGATGATCTTTCTCGGCATCTCGACGACGGGAGCCTCGATCAATTTCGTCGTGACGTTCCTGCGCCTGCGCGCTCCGGGCATGTCGATCAACCGCGTGCCGATCATGATCTGGGGCACGTTGACCTCCTCGGCCGCCAACATCCTGGCGGTGCCGTCCGTCAGCCTCGCCTTCTTCCTGCTGTGGCTCGACCGCAATTACGGCACCCATTTCTTCAACGTCGATTCCAGCGGTCAGCCGCTTCTGTGGCAGCACCTGTTTTGGATGTTCGCCCACCCCTGGGTTTACGTGATCGTGCTACCAGCCATGGGCATCGTCTCGGACGCGCTGCCCGTGTTCTGCCGGCGGCCGCTAGTGGGCTATGCGGCTGTGGCGCTCGCGACCGTAGCGACGATGGTGCTCGGCTTCGGCGTGTGGGTGCACCACATGTTCGCCACGGGACTGGCGCCGGCCGCGCTGGCCTATTTCAGCGCCGCCTCGCTGATCATCGCAATCCCCAGCGCCATTTCGGTGTTCGCATGGCTGGCGACGATCTGGACCGGGCGGCCGGTCACCACCACGGCCTTCTATTTCTTCGCCGGCTTCGTTCTTCTTTTCGTGATCGGCGGCGTTTCCGGTTTCATGACCGCTTCCGTGCCCGCCGACTGGCAGTTCACCGATACCTACTTCGTGGTGGCGCACATCCACTACGTGCTGATCGGCATCAATGTCTTCCCGGTGGTCGGCGGCATCTATTTCTGGTTCCCGAAGATGACCGGCCGGCTGATGAACGAGCGCCTTGGCAAGTGGAATTTCTGGATCATGTTCATCGGGTTCAATCTCGGCTTCTTCCCGATGCACATCTCCGGACTGCTCGGCATGCCGCGCCGCGTTTACACCTATTCGGCGAACGAGGGCTGGACCGCCCTCAACATGATCACCACCATCGGGTCCTACATCTTCGCGTTCGGCATTCTGCTTCTGCTGATCAACATCTTCATCAGCCGCCGCCGCGGCAGGCTGGCCGGTCCCAATCCGTGGGACGCCGGCACCCTCGAATGGTCCACGCCGTCGCCGCCGCCGCCCTACAATTTCGCCGTCATCCCCACCGTGGCGAGCCGCCATCCGCTATGGGAAGACCGGCTTGGCGAACCCGGCCGCACGTTCGAGAACAAGGGTCTCCTCCTCGATCATGGCAAGGAGACCATCGGCACCGATCCGCTCGACGCCACGCCGAACGTGATCCTCAAGATGCCGGAGGACACACCCACGCCGCTCGTCCTGTCGCTCGCCATGATGGCGTTCTTCTTCGGCATGCTGGTGCATTCCTGGGCAGTGATGATCGTGAGCCTGCTCGTGATCGGCGGCAGCGTCGTGGTCTGGCTGTGGCCGCGTCCTGAACTGGGCGAAACCGCGGAGCCCGCCGATGTCTGATGCTGCCATGACACGCCCGATTGCCGTCGGCGCCATCGACACGCGCGCGGTCGGCTGGTGGGCGATGTGGTTCCTGGTCTTCACGGAAGCCTCGCTCTTCGCCTACCTCCTGTTCAGCTACTACTATTTCGCCTCGCAGGCGCAGACGATCGGCGATTTCCCGCCCGGGGGACCGCCCTCCATCACACTCGCCGCGCCGGATACCGTGATCCTGCTGCTCTCCAGCGTGGCGGTGAGCTGGGGCCAGTTCAACATCAAGCACAGCCACAACCGCCGCCTGCTATTCGGCCTCGGCCTCGGCGCCATTCTCGGAATCATCTTCCTCGTGGTGCAGTATTTCGAATGGAGCGAGAAGACGTTCAACATCTCTTCGCACGCCTACGGTTCGCTCTACTTCACCATCACCGGATTTCACATGGCGCACGTGTTCGTCGGCGTGCTGATCCTGATCTGGCTGTTCATCTGGTCGTGGCGCGGCTACTTCAACCGCGTGCGCTACGCGCACATCCATATCGGCGCCCTCTACTGGCATTTCGTCGATGTGGTGTGGCTGTTCATCTTCTTCACCTTCTACATCACGCCGAGGCTCACATGAGTGTGCCGAGCGAAGCCGCACCCTTCGTCGCTCGCGATCTGATCCCGCGGATCAGCTTCTGGCGGCTGATGTTCGTGATGATTGCGGCGCCGATCTTCTGGATCGGCCAGGAGATGCTGGGCTACGGCTTCGCCTCGTGGTCCTGCTTCCCGTCCATCGCGCCGCGCCCGGCTCCGTACTGGACGTGGATGGGAACGGCGCTGATCGTGTTCAACGCCGTGGCGTTGATCGTCGCCGCGGTCGCGCTGGTGATGGCCTTCTTCACCTGGCAGACGGCCCGCCAGGTGCGCAGCGACAACGCCGCGGTCATGCTCGTCGACAACCGTATTTGTTTCCTGTCCCTCTGGGGCCTCGTATCGAGCGGCCTGTTCTTCGTCGCAATCGTCTACGCCACCATCATCTCGCTGACGGTGCCGATATGCGCAAGCTGACACGGCTGCACGCGATCGCCGCGTTCTCGGCCCTTGCGGCGCTCAGCGCCTGCAACCGGCCGCCGGAAAGCAACCCGGTGGCGAAGAATGTCGGCAATCCGGAGCGCGGCGCCCAGCTGATCCAGTATTTCGGCTGCGGCGCATGCCATGAGATTCCCGGTATCGCCGGCGCCGACGCGATGGTCGGGCCGCCGCTCGATCATTTCGCCAATCGAATCTACATCGCCGGCGTCCTGCGCAACACGCCGGACAATCTCGTGCTGTGGATCCGGAAGCCGCAGACCGTCGTGCCGGGCAACGCCATGCCGCAGATGGGCATCGATGCGCCGGACGCGCGCGATATCGCCGCCTATCTCTACACCATTCAATGAACACACGATGAGAGAAATGCCATGAGCATCAAGACCTGGATCTTTGGCCTGTTGTTCGCTGCAGGCACCGTGAATGTCGCGGCGAGCTTTGCCCGTGCCGACGATCTCGATTCCCTGTCGCGCGATCCCAAGCAGTGGGTCATGCCGGCGAAGAATTACGCCAACACCCGCTTCAGCATGCTGAACCAGATCAACGCGGGCAACGCCAACCAGCTCAAGGTCGCCTGGGCGTTTTCGCTCGGCGACGCGCACGGGCAGGAAGCGGTGCCGCTCGTCGTCAACGGAATTCTGTACGTCGTCGGCCCTTATCCCAACAATCTGTTCGCGCTCGATGCCACGACCGGCGACCTCAAATGGGAGTACAAGCCGAACACCGATCCCTCGTCGCAGGGTGAGGCATGTTGCGATGTCGTCAATCGCGGCGAGGCTTACGATAACGGCAAAATCTTTTACAACACGCTCGACGATCACACGGTGGCGGTGGACGCCAAGACCGGTCAGGAAGTGTGGGCGACGAAGCTCGGCGACATCAGCAAGGGCATGACGCTGACCATGGCGCCGATCGTGGCGAAGGGGAAAGTCCTCGTCGGCAACAGCGGCGGCGAGATGGGCGTGCGCGGCTGGGTCACCGCGCTTGACGAGAACACCGGCAAGATCGTCTGGCGCGCCTATTCCACCGGTCCGGACAGGGATGTTCTGATCGGCCCGAAATTCCATCCCTACTACAGCTGGCTCAAGGGCAAGGACCTCGGCGTGAAGACCTGGCCGCCGGATCGCTGGAAGATCGGCGGCGGACCGGTGTGGGGCTGGATCAGTTACGATCCGAAACTGAACCTCATCTACTATGGCACCGGCAATCCCGGCCCATGGAATTCCAACCAGCGGCCGGGCGACAATTTGTGGACCACCACGATCTTCGCCCGCGATGCCGATACCGGCGAGGCGGTGTGGGCCGATCCGCTCAATCCGCACGATCTGTGGGACTATGACGAGATCAACGAGAATGTCCTCACTGACCTGAACGTCGGCGGCAAAATGCGGCACGTCCTCATTCATCCCGGCCGCAACGGCTACATGTATGTGATCGACCGCACCAACGGACAAATCCTGTCGGCCGACCAGTACGGCTACGTCACCTCAACCACGGGGGTCGATCTCAAGACCGGGCGCCCGCACGAAGTGCAGGCGCTCACGCCGGTGCTGGGCAAGGATGTGCAAGGCGTCTGCCCCGCTTCGCCCGGCGTCAAGGACTGGCAGCCGACCGCCTATTCGCCCCAGACGCACCTGCTCTACATCCCGCACCAGAATCTGTGCATGGACTACAAGACGGCCGAAGTGGGCTACATCGCCGGCACGCCGTATGTCGGGGCCGTCGTGGACATGTATGCCGGCCCCGGCGGCTATCGCGGCGAATACGCGGCCTGGGATCCGGTCAAGCGCAAGAAGGTGTGGGCGATCAAGGAGAAATTCCCGGTGTGGAGCGGCACGCTCGTCACGGCCGGCAACGTCGCCGTCTACGGAACCATGGACCGCTGGTTCAAGGTTGTCGATGCGAGGAGCGGCAAGCCGCTGTGGCAATTCCATGCCGACTCCGGATTCATCGGCCAGCCCATCACCTACCAAGGCAGCGACGGCAATCAGTACATCGCGATCATGTCGGGCGTCGGCGGTTGGGCGGGTGCCATCGCCAATGCCGAGATCGATCCGCGGGTCCGCGCCGGTGCGCTTGGCTACAACGGCGCGACGCAGGATCTGCCCACGGTCACGGCCGGCGGCAGCTCGCTGCTCGTCTTCTCGCTCGGCAAGCCGCCTGCTCACGCGAACAACAATGGCGGAGGCGGCCATGCCAACCCGCACTGATCTTGGCTCGATCAACCCCCTCCCCTCGCGGGAGGGGGCGAATTGCGCAGCAATTCGGGGGAGGGGGCATTCGTGTTGCGCCGTACCCCTCCCCCAATCCTCACATGCTTTGCATGTTCGGATTGCCCCCTCCCGCAAGGGGAGGGGGTATCTTCTTTGGGCATTTGCTTTGGCACTCTTCTCTGGACAGATCGCGCCACACGCTCACGCTGCCGGCGCACTCCGGGTCTGCGCCGAGCCGAACAACATGCCGTTCTCCAATGCCCATGGCGCCGGATTCGAGAACAAGCTCGCCGATATGCTGGCGGGCAATCTTCACGAGACCGTCCGCTACACCTGGATCGCCGAGCACGAGGACTTCGTCAAGAAGACGCTCGACAAGGGCAAATGCGATGCGGTGATGGGCGTGCCGGCCGGCTTCGATGAAGCGGAGACGACCCAGCCCTACTACGCCTCCGGCTATGTCTTCGTGTCGCGCACGGATCGCAACCTGAATCTCTCCTCAATGCGCGATCCGCGACTGAAGAGGCTCGCCATCGGCCTGCATGTGCTGGGCGATGACAACACGCCGCCGCAGGAAGCGCTGAGCCGCCAGGGCATCCTCGGCAACGTCCACGGCTTCATGATCTACCGCGACAGCAGTTACGGCAAAGCGCATTCCCATCTCATCGATGCGGTGGCAGACGGAAAGCTCGATGTCGCCGCCGTGTGGGGACCGCTGGGCGGCTATTACGCGAAGCATTCCGCCGTGCCGCTCACCGTCGCCCCCATCACCGACACGGCCGGATTCGGCCCGGTGGTATTCCGCTACGCGATTTCCGTTGGCGTGCGCAAAGGCGACGACGCGCTGCGCGCCAAGCTCGACGCTGCGCTCGTGCGGCACAAGGCGGATATCCGGAACCTTCTCATTCGCTACGGCATACCTCTGGCAAAGACACAGCCGTCAGGATCATTGACGACGGGAGGCTGACATGCAGGCCATGTTACGGATTGCGGCAATCGGGGCGGGGGTTGTGCTCCTCGCCATCGGCGTTGGCGGCGCGGGCTCCAGCCTGTCGCACACCCCGCAGGTGCTGCATGACCAGTACAGCGGTTCCGTTCCCGCCGGTGCACTGCTGCGGGTGCCGGTGACCGGTGTCTATCCAGGTGACATCAATCCGATGCCGGTGATCAGGAATCCGCTCGCCAACGATCCCAATGCCGCCCAGCGCGGCATGCGCGATTTCGACGCGTTCAACTGCTCCGGCTGCCATGCCGCGAACGGCGCCGGCGGCATGGGGCCGTCCCTCAGCGACGATCAGTGGATTTATCGCGCCAGCGACGCGAACATCTACCTCGACATCGTGCAGGGCCGCGCCAAGGGCATGCCGGCCTGGGGCGCCATGCTGCCGGATACCACCGTATGGGAGCTGGTCGCTTACATCCGCAGCATCACCCATCCGCCGACGGGCAAGTTCGGCCATACCATTTCCGCCTCGCCGCAATCCCCGGACATCGAGCAGGTGCCGCCGGAAAAGATGCAGACGGCCACCCCCTGGACCTACACGGAGCCGTTCTCCAACGGGCAGAAACCGGGCGCCTCGCCCTGAATCCTGCCAATTGCGACTAATTTGCTGCAACTGTTTGGCGCCTGCTGCGTTCGCGTGGTGGGACCGTTCTTAGGATCTGAGGCGCCAGTGGCTGAGGAGTGGGAGTCGCCGGTTGCCCGAAGTCTCGGGCGTTTGATTGCATTGAGTGACTCCGGCAGGCGGCATCTGCTGGCGCTCACGCAAAATGCGGTGGCGCTGAAGCCGCGGCGCAAGCTGATTGACGAGAGTCGGCCGTGTGACGACTTTTTCATCGTCCTGTCGGGCTGGCTCATCGAGTACCGCCAGCTGAAGGACGGCGGACGGCAAATCCTAAATTTCCGCCTGCCCGGCGAGATCACCGGCATCGAATGCCTGATCTACAAATCCGCCCTGCATTCCTGCGCCGCGCTGACCACCTCCATGGTGGCGTCGGTGTCGCGCGAACAATTCGAGGAGACGCAGCGGCTGTACCCGCGCCTGGCCTCCGCGTTCCTGCTCTCCAGTCTGCGCGACGGCGCCATCCTGCAGGAGCGAGCCGTTAATCTCGGTCGGCGTCCGGCGTTTCCCCGCATTGCACACCTGCTGCTCGAGCTCGAGCGCCGCTCGCGCAACAGCGGTCTGGCGACGGAAGGCTCGATTCCGTTCCCGCTGCGCCAGCAGGATATCGCCGACTGCACAGGCCTCACCACGCCATACGTCAATCGCGTACTGCAGCAGATGCGCGGCGAGGGCCTCATCCATATCGGCGAGGAGTCGCTTGAGATCCTGAACTCGGTTGAACTCGCCAAGGCGGCCGGATTCCGTCCCGACTATCTGCAGGCGTCGCCGCAGACGCCGTGGCAGGCGAACTTCCGTGCCGACGGAATTCCCGCCGCTCATATCATTGCCGCGGCGGCGACCGCCCAGCCGCCGGCGTAAGCGCGCTGCCGGATCACGTTCCGTGCGTCGGAGACATACCCCGCCTACTTGCGTACCAGCTGTGTGATTTGAGTGCCTCGAACGCCCGCACCAGCCAAGGACCGGATCGTGGCGTCGTGGCGCAACGTCTGCGCCAACCGGGGACGCGGCGCCTGCTCCGCGCGGCGCTTGGATCGGAACGCGGCCAAAGCGCGGCGCGCCTGCCGCTCGAGATGTTCGACGGCGCCGTAGCCGTCGGCTTTCAACTGAGCATCCAGGGCGCGTAGAGCGTCGTACAATTGAGTCTCTAGCTCAGTCACCCGGACACCCCCAGAAATCGATCGATCTCCGCCCTTGGTATCTTGATGCGATAAGACGGGGCACACTGTCAAGTTGCAGAGTCCGATGTATGATCGCCCGATGCACAGCGCGAGCATCGCGGACATTCTTCGCCGCGCCGTCGTTATTCCGGTGCTCACCATCGAGCGCGCCGAGGACGCCGTGCCGCTCGGCCGCGCGCTGGTCGAAGGCGGTTTGACGGTGCTGGAAATCACCTTGCGTACCGATGTTGCGTGCGAAGCGATCCGCCGTATGAAGGCAGAGGTGGACGGTGCCGTGATCGGCGCCGGCACGCTGCTGAACGTGCGCGATCTCGACCGCGCTCAAGAGGCCGGCGCGGAATTCTTCGTCAGTCCGGGATTGGGCGATTCGCTGACGCGCGCCGCAATCGACCGCGGCGCGGCGTATTTGCCCGGCGTGGCGACGGCGACCGAAATGCTGCGCGGACTCGATTTAGGACTCACGCACTTCAAGTTTTTTCCCGCCGAGCAGCTTGGCGGGCCTGCCGCGTTGAAAGCGTTCGCCGGTCCCCTGCCGCAGTGCCGCTTCTGTCCGACCGGCGGCATCACCGAAGAGAACGCAACGTCCTATCTCGCGCTCGACAATGTCGTATGCACCGGTGGCGTCTGGATGGCGTCCAGCGATCTCGTAGATGCAAAGAACTGGCGCGAAATCACGGCGCGCGCCTGCAAGTCCGCGGTGTTGCGCTAGTTGCTTCGCCTCAGTGCGCGGCCGGAGAGCGCGCCAGTCGGCTTTCCGTCCCGCACCGTCAGTGCGCCATTGACGTAAACCGCCGCGATGCCTTTCGGCGGCTGCTTCGGGTTCTCGAAGGTGCCGCAGTCGATGATCGTGTTAGCATCGAACGACACCACGTCGGCCTTGGCGCCGGCGCGCAACACGCCGCGGTCCGTAAAGCCGAACTTCGCCGCCGGAAAGCTCGTCATGCGCCGGATGGCTTCGGCCAGTGGAAACAGGTGCTCGTCGCGCGCGTAATGGCCAAGCACACGCGCAAACGTGCCGTAGAGCCGCGGATGCGGTTTGCCGGCCAGGGTCGGCAATCCGTCCGAGCCTATCATGGTGCTCGGATGGCGCATCACCGTGCGCACATCCTCTTCGCACATGGTGTGAACGACAACGGTGGCGCCGGGCTCTTCTGCCAGAATGCGCATGGCCGCTTGCGGGGCATCGCAACCCATCTGTTGCGCCAGCGCCGCCACCGAACTTCCCTCCCATTCGGGATGGCTGCGCGCCGAGGCAATGACGATGTTTTCCGGCGGCGTGAACCAGAAGCTGCCTTCGCGGAACACCGCCGACAGGATGGTGCTGCCGGCGGTGTAGGGATATTGATCGGCATGCACGTCGAGGCCGCGGCCCTGCGCATTCTCGATCAACGCCAGGGATTGCGTCACCAGGCCCCACGCGGCGCGGCCCGATGCCTTGTGATGGGAAATCTGCACCGGCACGCCGGCCTGCTCGCCGATGGCAATGGCTTCCGCGACGGATTCCAGGAGGCCCGTGCCTTCGTCGCGCATATGGGTGGCGTAGAGCGCGCCGATGCCGCGCATCAGCGCGGCCAGCTCGACCAGCTCCTGCGTGCGCGCATGTCGGCCGGGGTCATAGATGAGGCCGGAGGAAAGCCCGACCGCGCCGGCCTCAAGACCTTCGGCGACGATGTCCTTCATCGCCGCCAGCTCGGCGCCCGACGGTTCGCGCGCCTCCATCCCCATGGCGGACAATCGCGCCGTGCCGTGTCCGATCAACGCGGTGACATTCACCGCCGGCGGCTGCGATTCGATTTGCGCCAGGTAGCCGCGATAGCCCTGCCATTCCGGCAGCGGTTCTGGATGCATGCTGCGCGCCATCGCCTGCGCGACAGCCCACGGTGCCGCGCCCATGCCGCAATTGCCGACCACGCAGGTGGTGACGCCGCCGGCGATCTTGAACGACATGTCGCGATAGAGCACGGCGGCGAAATCGTCATGCGTGTGCACGTCGATGAAGCCCGGCGCGATCGCGAGACCGCTGCCGTCGACGCTCTCTTTCGCAGAACCTGTCACCAAACCTACAGACGCGATGGTGTCGCCGTCGATCGCGATGTCGCCGTGAATGGGCGCGTTCCCCAAGCCGTCGTAGATGGAAACGTCGCGGATGATCACATCGTGCATGAAATGTTGCCTTGGCCCTTGTTGCGGTGGTCGCGCAGCAGCTTATCCCCGCCGGAAGCGAAAATCATTCCGCCGCGTGGTCGCGGAACCCGACAAATGCGCGCGCAGATATGGTATGATTCTGCTTCGCGCCGCCATCGCTTTCCGGGGAGGGGACCCATGGCCAGAACACCGCTGATGCAATTCCTGCGGCGCGCCACGCGCGCGGCCGCCATCGAAGCAGACGCCGAATCGCGCGAGCGGCATCCCCGCCACGCCACGCGCCGCGACCTCCTGATGGGCGCCGGTGCCGCCGCGGCGACGAGCCTGTTCTTCCCGCTGCCGCTTGCCGCCTCCGAGGCTCGCGTCGCCATTGTCGGGGCCGGGCTTGCCGGCCTCACCGCCGCTTACCGGCTGCGGCAACGGCACGGCATTGATGCGGACGTCTATGAAGGCAACACGCGCGTCGGCGGCCGCTGCTTCAGCGCGCGCGGGATCTTCGCCGACAACCAGATCGCCGAGCATGGCGGCGAGCTGATCGACAGCGACCATTACGCCATCCAGAACCTTGCGCGGGAGCTGCACCTCAATCTCACCAATGTGCTCGCCGCCGTGCCGCATCACACCCAGGCGCTCTATCTGTTCAACAACCAGCCTTACAATCTGGCGCAAGCCACGCTCGACTGGCAGCAGGTCTTCCACCGCGTGCGCCGGCAGAGCAAGGCCATCGGCAATTTCAGCTACCGCCATGCGAGCGATGCCGCGCGGCACTGGGATTCGATGTCGATCACCCAATGGGTGAACAGGACCATTCCCGGCGGCAGCAAGAGCCAGCTCGGCCAGCTCATCGAGAATGCGTTCACCGAAGAGAACGCGCTCGATGCCGACAAGCAGAGCGCGCTCTGCGCCATCCCCACCTTGGCGGAAGACCACTACAACAATTTCAATCTCTACTATCAGGACAGCGACCAGCACTATCACATCGAAGGCGGCAACGATCAGATCGCCACCATCATCGGTGCCAGTCTCGGCGCCAGGCTGATCAGCGCAACGGCGCTCAGCGCCATCCGCACCTTGAGCGACGGCCGCATCCGCCTCACCTTCGTGCAGGACGCCAACACGTTCGACCGCACCTACGATCGCGTGATCCTGGCGCTGCCGTTCTCGGTGATGCGCGCCACGGTCGATTTCAGCAAGGCGGGATTCAGCCCGCTCAAGGTGCAATCGATCGACACCTTGCCGATGGGCGTCTCATGCAAGACGCAGCTGCAGTTCACACACCGCCAATGGTACGAGGTCGGCTGCAACAGCGAGATTCGCCTGCCGGCGTTCGGCTTCGACACGACGTGGGACGTAACGCGCGGCCAGCCCGGCAAAAGCGGCATCTTCAATTTCTTCGCCGGCGGCACCCAGGCGCTGCAGGCGGGCGAGATGGACAACACCCAGCTCGCGCTGCAGCTGATGCAGGAAGCCTCGCCGCTGATCCCCGGCCTCGCCGATCTGTGGAACGGGCTGATGATCAAGGATGCGTGGCAGTTCAATCCGTGGTCTTACGGCAGCTACAGTTCGTATCAGCCGGGCTACCAGACGACGTTGGTCGGCATCGAGAAGGTGCCGGAGGGCAATTGCTACTTCGCCGGCGAGCACACGGAAAGCCAGAACGGCTTCCTCAATTCCGCCGTGCAGAGCGGCAACCGCGCCGCCCGCGAAGTCGCCGAGTCATTCGGAGCAGCAATCGCCGCCGCTCCGGCCCGCGCCGCGGTGCATTAGCGCGGGGGAGATTGCCGTGAACGAAGTCTCGATCCTTCGCCTCTATATCCTGCGCGCGATGTACGCGGTGATGGGCCTCGCGGTGGGTTATCAGCAATTCCCGCTCTTCTTCCATCATCCGCATTGGGCGCTGGCGAACGGCGCGGTGCACTGTTTTCTGGCAGCGCTCGCCGCGCTTTCGCTCGTCGGCATTTTCTATCCGCTGCGCATGCTGCCGGTGCTGGTCTACGAGCTTGCGTGGAAATCCTTCTGGCTGCTCGGGATCGCGCTGCCGCTCTGGCTCGCCAACGAGGTCGACGCCGACACGCACCGGATGTTCTATGAATCGATCGGCGTGGTGATCCTGATTCCGATCATCCCGTGGCGCTACTTTTTCAGAGGGCGGCCCGATCCGTGGCGGTTGCGAGCATCGCCGCCCAATCCAGCACCGGCAGAATAGCCCTGCGGCTTGGATAGCGTGGCCGCGCTCCTTTCGCGGCCAGAGCAGCGCCAACCATCCGCTCCAATATCTCCGCGTCTCCGCGTGCAAAAATTCGTTCACGTGGAGGCGCGGAGTGCACGGAGATGAGCCATCGGAGAAAATAGCGCACCGAATCGAAGTGTGCCGCGCTCTTCGATGTGCACAAGCCGAATTGCGAACCGGATTTCCCTTGCGGCGCTTGGCAGCGCACCGCTGCTTCAGTACAATATCGTCATTCTCCCGAATTGCGCTTGACCGACGGAGCGGCTGTGATGGCCGCTTGAGCGCGTATGCCTGTGGTTTGGCGCAAGTTGGAGAGGCTCTTCAAAAAAGCGGCGACTCGATCGACGCCCGATTTGCGTCCGAATCGGCGTCAGATTTTTTTGGTGTAACTAACTGACCGGTCAGTCAGCAACGCGGCTGGCGGATGATGCAGGACCCAAAGACGCGGCACATCCTGACTTCAACTGTTCCGGAGATTTCCAATCACAACATGTGGTGATCCGCGGTGCGAAAATTTGAAAACAACCTCACCCGGCGAATTGCTGGTGGCAAAATAAAAACGAATAGACGGTGTGGAATTCACGCCGCGGCGTCGGTCAGCACGTCGCGCAGCGCCTGACCGAAGGAGTCGAGATCGGTCGCCAGAAGCCCCGCGATGTTGAGGCGCCCCGACGGCACCATGTAGATCGCGTGTTCCTGCTTCAGCCGGCCGATCTGCGCCGGCGTCAGCGGCAGGGTGGCGAACATGCCGTTCTGCCCGGCCAGCGCCGACAGATCGAGGCTGTTGATCCGCATGTTGGCGAGGTTGGTGCGCACGGCGCGCAATTGCCGCTGCATCTCGGCCACTTCGCGCATCCATTCCGCGCGCAAGGCAGCATCGTGCAGGATGGTGCGCACGATGGCCGCGCCGTGATCCGGCGGCATCGAATAGTTGGCGCGGGCGATGCCGAACAAATTGGAGCGGATGGCGTCGATGCGCTCCGCGTTCGGCGCGAACACGAACAGCGCGCCGGTGCGCTCGCGATAGAGCCCAAAATTCTTCGAGCACGACGTCGCCATCAGCGCTTCCGGCACCTGCGCGATGAGGAGGCGCGCGCCGGCCGCGTCTTCATCGAGTCCGTTGCCCAGCCCCTGATAGGCGAAGTCGAGGAACGGCACGAGGCCGAGGCTGGCGCAGAGGTTGGCGATCTCCTGCCACTGATCGGCGCTGAAGTCGGCGCCGGTCGGGTTGTGGCAGCTGGCGTGCAGCACGAATACATCGCCGCGCTTCGCGCTCTCCATTGCCGAGATCAGCTCGTCGAAGCACAGAGTTTGCGTGGCGACATCGAAATGGCGGTAGTCGCGGATCGCCGGGCCGGCGGCCTTGAAGATCGGCTCGTGGTTCGGCCAGGTCGGCCGTCCCAGCCACACTTGCGCATCCGGCTTTGCCAGGCGGATCAGTTCGGCGCCGAGCCGGAGCGCGCCGGTGCCGCCCGGCGCCTGCAAGGTGACGCGGTTTACGCGCTGCGCCAGATCGCCCAGCACCAGCTCGGCCACCGCTTCGGCGAACTCGCGATCGCCATCGGCGCCGAGATAGGTCTTGGTCTCCTGCGTCTCGAGCAGATGCGCTTCCGCCTTCTTCACCGTGTTGAGGATCGGTGTGCGGCCGCTTTCGTCCTGGAAAACGCCCACGCCGAGATCGAGCTTGGCCGCGCGGCTGTCCTCGCGGAACTGGCGGATGATATCGAGCAGCGGATCGATCGGCCGCGCGCGCAGGTCTTCGAACATGTTCTCGTCCCTCTGGACGCGAGCTACTCGTCGTAGCTCAGCACCACCTCGTCGGTTGCCGGCACGGACTGGCAGGTCAGCACGTAGCCGTCGGCAACCTCGCGCTCCGTCAGACCATAATTCTTCGCCATGGTCACGCGTCCAGCCAAGATTTTCGCCCGGCAGGTTGTGCATACCCCGCCCTTGCAGGCGTAGGGCGCAGGCATGCCGGCGGCCTGGACGCAATCGAGGATGTTCCCCTTTGCCGGATCGAAGCTGATCTTGGCGCGCCTGCCATCAAGGGTGACGACCAGCTGCGTGCCCGCCGCTTTCTGCTGCCGGGCTTCCTGTTCGGCCAGCTGCTCGGCGGAGAGCTGACTGGTGGTGAAGCGCTCGATGAGGATGCGGTTTGGCGGCACGCCGCGAGCGAGAAGTGCGGCTTCGGCGCCGTCCATCATCGGCCCCGGGCCGCAAATGAAGAAGGCATCGACCGACGGCACATGGATCAGCGCGTCGAGCACCTCCTCGATCTTGGCGCGATCGAGGCGGCCGTTGAACAGCTCGATCTCCTCCGCTTCGTCTTCCAGGAAATGGTACAGCTCAAGCCGGTCCATGGTGCGGTTCTTCAGTCCCGCCAGCTCTTCCAGAAACATCACCGACGCGGTGTTGCGGTTGCCGTACAGCAGCACGAACCGCGCGTGGTTTTGCGTTTCCAGCACCGTTTTCACGATAGAAAGCACCGGCGTAATGCCGGATCCGCCGGCAATGGCGACATAGTACGGATGATCGCGCGAGCCTTCCGGCACGACGAAGCGGCCCATCGGCGGCAGCACGTCGATGCTCTCGCCCTCGCGCAAATTCGCATTCGCCCATACCGAGAAATGCCCTGCCGGCATCTGCTTGATGGCGATGCGCATCTCGTTTTCCGATGGAGCAACGCAGACGGAATAATTGCGCCGCACATCCTCGCCGCCGAGCGTGGTGCGCAAGGTGAGATGCTGCCCCGCCTTGAACGCGAAGGCTTCGCTCAACGCCGGCGGAATCTCGAAGCGAATGGATATCGCGTCCGCGGTCTCGTGGCGCACTTCGGCAATCTTCAGGCGATGAAATCCGGCGTTGATCGACATTCAGTGGCACTTAAAGCGATCGAACGGCTCCTGACAATCCAGACACCGGTTGAGGGATTTGCACGGCGTCGACCCGAAGCGGCTGATCTCTTCGGTGTCCAGTGAGCCGCATCGCGGGCACTCGGCGGCCGTTTCGCGCAAGGAATGCTTGTCGGCACCTTTCGGCGGCGGCGCGATGCCATACGCGCGAAGTTTGGCGCGGCCGTCGTCGCTGATCCAGTCGGTCGTCCAGGGCGGCGTCAGGGTGGTCTCGATCTTCACGTGCGAAAGACCGGCGCCATCCAGCGCGGCGCGAATATCCTGCTCGATGGCGATGGTCGCCGGGCAGCCGGTGTAGGTCGGGGTGATGACGACCGCGTTTTCTCGAACATCGCGCACGATGCCGAGATCGACCACGGACACGCACGGAATTTCCGGATCGGGAACATGCGAAAGAATTTCGAGAACCCGATCCTTTAGCGAGAGCTCAGCCGTCGCGCTCACCACACGGCTCCCGGATAGGCGCGCTGCAGGAACTGCATCTCTGTCAACAGATGGCCGAGGTGTTCGGAATGATGCCCCTTACGGCCACCCATGACGCCGCGCCGCGGCTTCGGCAGCTCGAGGCCGGCTTCGGAAAGCGTGCGCGCGATCCGCGAATCCCATTCGGCGCGATGCGACGGCGCGCCATCCTTGGGATCGAACAGTTCGTCGACGAAACGCCACATCCAGTCGAGGCCTGCGGTCATGCGCGCGCGGCTTTCGTCGGTGCCGTCGCCGAGCCGCACCACCCATTCGCTGGCAAACTTCGCGTGATAGGCGATCTCCTTCACCGCCTTGGCGGCAATCGCCGACAACCGCGGTTCGGATGCCGCCGCAATCTCGCGCATCAACAATTCCTGCCAATTGGAGAACAGGAATTGCCGCGCGATGGTCTGCGCGAAATCGCCGTTCGGCTGCTCGACCAGCAGGCAGTTGCGAAAGTCGAGCACATCGCGATGGAAGGCGAGCGCGTCGGCATCGCGGCCCCGGGCTTCGATTTCGCCGGCCAGGTTGAGGAAGTGTGTCGCCTGTCCGAGCAGATCGAGTCCGATATTGGCGAGCGCCAGATCGATCTCCAGCATCGGCGCATGGCCGCACCATTCGGAAAGCCGCTGGCCGAGGATCAGCGCATCGTCGCCCAACCGCAGCGCGTGGTGGAACAGAGCGGAGTCAGACATCACACTCGCTCTTCGCCTCAACCAAGCGGAAATCTAGCCTCGAGAAATCCACATCGACTGTGCTGTCGTCGACGGTGAAGCCTTCAAGACACTTGGCACGACCGTCGCCGAGCCAAAGGATAAAGCCAATCGGATTCTTAAATCCGTCGACGTGCGCCCATCCTCCGGAGCGCATCCGTTCGCCGGAAACCTTCTGTACGTCGGGTTGCAAGTCAAAATAAGTGTAGAAACCCGCGCCAGTGTTTTCGCGCTTGCTGACGGTGGCTGTCGCGAGTTGTTCCTCAAGCAGCTCGTGTTCCGCGGGAAACATCCTGCAGATATCTCTAAGCGCGGCTTCTTCCAGTGCCGTAAATCCTTGCATCAGATGTTCTTCACGCCTTCGGGGATCGTGTAGAAGGTCGGGTGGCGGTACACCTTGTCCGCCGCGGGCTCGAACAGGTCCGTTGTCTCCTTCGGATCGGAGGCGACGATGGCGCTCGACGGCACCACCCACAAGCTCACCCCTTCCATGCGGCGCGTGTAAACATCGCGTGCCGCTTCGATCGCCATACGCGCGTCGGCGGCGTGCACGCTGCCGGCATGCTTGTGGGAAAGGCCGTTCTTCGCCCGCACGAACACTTCCCACAGCGGCCAGTTTGAATTGGTCATCTCACGCGGCACCCAAAATTACCCTCCCCTTGAGGGAGGGTCGAAATTTGCGAGCGCAATGGCGCGAGCGAATTTCGGGGAGGGGTAAATCCGATCGCCATCACCCCTCCCCGAAAAATTCTGCGCCGACGCTTGAATTTTTCGACCCTCCCTCAAGGGGAGGTTTGGAATGGTGTTTTCGATTGACAGAACTGTCCATCATTCCGCCGCCACTTTCATCGCGCGTTTGCTGGCGTGGGCCGAGGCTGCCTCGCGCACCCAGGCGCCGTCGTCCCACGCCTTCACCCGCGCCTGCGTGCGTTCCTTCGCGGTCGGGCCTTCGCCGCGCACGACGGCGTAGAATTCTTCCCAGTCGATGGCGCCGAAATCGTACGAACCGCGCTCTTCGTTCCACGTGCGCGCCGGATCGGGCACGCGCAATCCGATGGCTTCGGCTTGCGGCACCGTCACGTCGACGAATTTCTGCCGCAGCTCATCGTTGGTTTCGCGCTTGATGCGCCAGCGCACCGATTGCGCGGTGTTGGGCGATTGGTCGTCCGGCGGCCCGAACATCATCAGCGACGGCCACCACCAGCGATCCAGCGCATCCTGCGCCATGCGCTTCTGCTCTGGTGCGCCGGCGGCCAGCACACACATGATCTCGTAGCCCTGGCGCTGGTGGAAGCTCTCTTCCTTGCAGATGCGCACCATGGCACGCGCATACGGCCCGTAAGACGTGCGCTGCAGTGGCACCTGATTCATGATCGCGGCACCATCCACCAGCCAGCCGATGGCGCCGATATCGGCCCAGGTCAAGGTAGGGTAATTGAAGATGGTCGAGTATTTCGCGCGACCGGAATGCAGTGCCTCAATCATCTCCTCGCGCGAGGTGCCGAGCGTTTCGGCGGCGGCATAGAGGTATAGTCCGTGGCCGCCTTCGTCCTGCACCTTGGCAAGCAGGATGGCCTTGCGGCGCAGGTTCGGCGCGCGCGTGATCCAGTTGCCCTCGGGCAGCATGCCCACAATTTCAGAATGGGCGTGCTGCGAGATCTGGCGCACCAGGGTCTTGCGGTACGCCTCCGGCATCCAGTCCTTGGGCTCGATGAAGTCGTCCGCCGCCACGCGCGCCTCGAAGGCGGCGAGTTTCTCCGGGTCCTCATCGGCCAGCGAAATCGTGGCCGATTGCTGGTTCTTGTCCTTGAGTTCGGTCGTGTACATCGGCTTGGCGAATAGCGAATAGCGAATGGCGAATAGCGAATAGGGAACCGGTTCTCGCTGGTTTCGCTGCTTTCGATCCTATCCGCGCACCTCCTATTCGCTACTCGCTACTCACTATTCGCTCTTCTATATGGGAACGGATACGGCGTTAAGGCGGGTCCAGCACCGGCTCGTTCAGGCTGCGGCAAAGCCCCTGGAAAACGGCGATTTTCGCCCCCACGGGATTTCTGACCGTCACCTGATAGACTCCGGAGCGGCCGGCCAGCGCCTCCTCCCGCGCCTCGGCCACCAGCCGCTCGCCGTCTTTCGCGGGTGCGAGAAAGACGATGGAGGCCTGGTTCGCCACCGTGCTCACATTGCGCGAATTGCAAGCATAGGCGAAGGCGGTGTCGGCCAGCGCGAAGATCATGCCGCCATGGGCGATGGCGTGGCCGTTGAGCATGTCGGCGCGCACCACCATGGCGATGCGGGCATAGCCCTCGCGCGCTTCCTCGATGTCGATGCCCCACGCGGGCCCGGTGCCTTCCCGCGACCGCAAATGTTCCGCCACCCTCCGAGCCAGTGCATCGGCGTCGTTCATCGGTTTAGCCATTTGCGCCTCGTTAGTCGGCCATATTACGCGTATTCTTTGAATGGACGTAAAGTTCGGCTGAACCGCGGAGCGGGATTTTGCCGTGCGGCGCCTTTGTGTTCTTGGTGGCCTTTGTGGTGAGTTACCACCAAGGACACGAAGGGCACCAAGATGTTCGACGCGTTGGACCGCGATCGGACGCATAAGAGGCAGCGATGGGCTACGAGACGATACTGTTCGAGATCGCTAATGGCGCAGCACGGCTGACCTTGAACCGGCCGGACCGCCTCAACAGCTTCACGGTGCAGATGCACGGCGAGGTGGCCGAAGCGCTGTCGCAGGTGGAGCAGGATGACGGCGTGCGCGCGCTGCTGATCACCGGCGCCGGACGCGGCTTCTGCGCAGGACAGGATCTGTCCGATCGCGCCGTGGCGCCGGGCGGAGAGGGCGTCGACCTCGGCGAATCGTTGGAGAACCGCTACAACCCGCTGATCCGGCGCCTCGTGAATCTGCCCAAGCCCGTGGTGTGCGCCGTGAACGGCGTGGCGGCCGGCGCCGGCGCCAACATCGCGTTCGCCGCCGACATCGTGTTCGCCGCGAAGAGCGCCAAGTTCATCCAGTCCTTCGCCAACATTGGCCTCGTTCCGGATTCCGGCGGCACCTGGATTCTGCCGCGGCTCGTGGGGCAGGCGCGCGCCATGGGGCTGGCGCTCACCGGTGCGCCGATCACGGCCGAGCAGGCGGAGAGCTGGGGCCTCATCTGGCGCGCGGTGGAGGACGCCAATCTGATGGACGAAGCCAACGCCCTGGTGGACCAATTCGCCCGCGGCCCCACCAAAGGGTACGCGGCTATCAAGCGCGCGATCCGGCGAAGCTGGTCTGCCTCGCTTGACGAGCAGCTGGATCACGAACGCGACAACCAGCGCGAACTCGGCCGCTCCGCCGACTATCGCGAAGGCGTCGCCGCCTTCACCGAAAAACGCAAACCGAACTTCGCGGGGAAGTAGCGGCCTATCACACCCTCCCCTTGAGGGAGGGTCGAAAATTCGGAGCGTCGCGACGAATTTTCGGGGAGGGGTCGATGCGCGACTCAGACTCACCCCTCCCCGAAATTTGCTACGCTGCACTTCGCAAATTTCGACCCTCCCTCAAGGGGAGGGTACGCAGACCCGCAGGAGCTACGTATGAAACCAATTCAATTGATGAGCTATGCGGAAGGGCAATGGCGCGAACCGTCGGGCGCGCTGAACGACATCGTGTCTGCCATCACCGAAGAGCCGGTGGCGCAGGTGGGCCAAGGCGCGCGCGATTTCGCGGGCATGCTGAACTATGCGCGTACTATCGGCGGGCCGGCATTGCGCGCGCTCACCTTCCACCAGCGCGCCAAGATGCTGAAGGCGCTGGCCGAAGCCATCATGTCGCGCAAGGAGGAGCTGTACGAACTCTCCTTTGACACCGGCGCCACGCGCGCCGACGGCTGGATCGACATCGAAGGCGGCGCAGGCACCCTGTTCGCCTATGCCTCGAAAGGCCGCCGCGAACTGCCGAACGATACCATCCTGATCGATGGACCGGTGGAAGGCCTGTCGAAGCGCGGCACCTTTGTCGGCCAGCATGTGCTGACGCCGCTGCAAGGTTGCGCGGTGCACATCAACGCGTTCAATTTCCCGGTCTGGGGAATGCTGGAGAAGCTGGCGCCCACTTTGCTCGCCGGTGTGCCGGTCGTCGTGAAGCCTGCGACCGCTTCGGCCTATGTGGCGGAAGCCGCGTTCCGCATTCTGATCGAAGCCAAGGTGCTGCCGGATGGCGCGTTGCAGCTGATCGTCGGCCCCACCGGCGATCTGTTCGATCACCTGACCGGGCAGGACATCGTTTCCTTCACCGGCTCGGCAAACACGGCGATGAAGCTGCAGCGCCATCCGGCGATCGCGCGGGAAAGCGTTCGCTTCATCGCCGAACGCGATTCGCTCAACGCCGCAGTACTGGGACCGGACGCCACACCGGAGCAGCCGGAATTCGATCTGTTCATCAGGGAGGTCGTGCGCGAGATGACGGCCAAGGCCGGCCAGAAATGCACCGCCATCCGCCGCGCCCTAGTTCCGGCCACCCTCATTGACGCGGCGGAAGCCGCGTTGAAGGAGCGGCTGGCGAAGATCGTCGTCGGAAATCCGCGCGACGAGAAGACCCAAATGGGCGCGCTGGTGAGCGCCGCGCAACGCGACGATGTCCGCGCCCAAATCGAGAAGCTCAGCAGCGAGGCGCGCATCGTTTGCGGCGATCCCAACCGGAGCAACGGCAAGGGCGCGTTTCTCGAACCCATTCTGCTGCGCTGTGACTCGCCGGAGCGGGCCACTGCTGTGCACGAAGTGGAGGCGTTCGGGCCGGTCGCTACGTTGATGCCGTACACCGATATCGCCGATGCCGTGCGGTTGGTGAACAAGGGTAACGGCTCGCTGGTGATGTCGCTCTTCACTTACGATCCGAAAGTGACCCGCGCGGTGTTGACCGGCGCAGGCGCCTTCCATGGCCGGTTGCTGATCGTCGATCGCGATTGCGCACGCGAATCCACCGGCCATGGTTCGCCGCTGCCGATGCTAGTGCATGGCGGGCCGGGGCGCGCCGGCGGCGGCGAAGAGCTCGGCGGCCTGCGCGGCATGATGCATTACATGCAGCGCACGGCGTTGCAGGGCAGTCCACGCATGCTCGCCGATGTCACGCGAAGCTGGATCAACGGCGCGCCGGAGAACCGCGAGCTGCCGCATCCGTTCCGCCTCAAATTCGGTGAACTCGAAATCGGCAAGACGCTCATCACGCAACCGCGCACCATCACCTTGGACGATATCGAGCAGTTCGCGCACTTCACCGGCGACACCTTCTATGCCCACATGGACGAGGAAGCCGCCGCGGCCAATCCGTTCTTCGGCGGCCGCGTGGCGCACGGCTATCTGCTGCTGTCGTTCGCGGCGGGATTGTTCGTCGATCCGGCGCCCGGCCCGGTGCTGGCGAACTACGGGCTCGACAATCTGCGATTCACCAAACCGGTGAAGCCGGGCGACTCGATCAAGGTGCAACTGACGGCGAAATCCAAGTCGCAGCGCAACGAGCAGTACGGCGAAGTGCGCTGGGCGGTTACGCTCAACAACCAGGCTGACGAAACCGTCGCCACCTACGAACTGCTGACCATGAACGCGGTGTAGTCCGCGCGACTGCCGAATTCATCCCACCACGTTGCGTGCCAGCCCTCGCGACACCTTGCTGAGGCGATCGTCGTTCGTCCACAATTCGTCGCAGCGGTGGTGTCGCGCACAGGCGAGATGCAGCGCATCCGGCGTTTTCAGCCCCGCGCGCGCCCGCAACTCCGCTGCGTTGAGGTAAACCGCCTCCGGCATGTCGAGCGATACAAATCGCGCGAACGTTTCGCGATAAAGCCTGTCAAGAACGCGATCTCCCGCCTTCAGCGGAACGACCAGACATTCGCATTTCACCAGAGGCGAAATCGCGAACTGATTTTCGGCGGCCGCCATCCGCGCCATGATGCGCTCGCCAAACAGAGGCTTTCGTTCGACAGCGTAGATGAGCAGGCAGGAATCGAGGTAGATCAGTCCCACGCGTCGCGTTCCGCCTGAATATCGGCGTCGATTTCTTCGGCCGAGCGCCGCGAGCTTTCGGGAAGCGGATTTTGCTTTAGCCACGCAAGAATGCGCTGCGGGCTGCCGAGCGGTCCGACGCTGTCCTCCTTCGATATGGGCACCAGGCGCACGACGGGCTCGCCGCGATTGGCGATGATGACTTCCTCGCCCGCTTGCGCCGAACGGATTAGTTCGGAAAGACGGTTCTTGGCTTCGAGAACATTGACTTTCATGCAATCTGGCTAGCATACTTAGCCAGATTTTGCAAGCCGCGCTAGAGATTCGCGGGCCAGTTTTCCAGGGTCTCGACGAACTTCGTCAGCCACGCGTTGGTCTGGAAGGCATCGATCACGCGGTGATCGATGGTGAGCGACACATACGCCATCGGCCGGATGACGATCTCGTCGCCGCGCGCCACGGCGCGCTTCTCCAGCTTGCCGACTCCGAGGATCGCCGATTGCGGCTGGTTGATGATGATCGGCGCGGCTATCAGCGATCCCGAGACGCCATGATTGGAGATGGAGAATGTGCCGCCGCGCACATCTTCCTGCTCGAGCTTGTTGTTGCGTGCGCGTTCGGTGAGATCGGTCAGCTGCTTCGCAATCTCCAGAAGCGACAGGGTCTGCGCGCGGTGGATGACCGGCACGATCAGGCCCTTCTCGCCCAGCGCTGTGCCGATGCCGATGTTCACGTCGTCGTAGATGTCGATGCGGTCATCGAACCAGCGGCCGTTCACCGCCGGCGCCGCCGTCATCGCGGCAACTGAGGCCGCCACGAAATACGGCGTATAGGTCAGGTTGACGCCTTGTTCCGCGAACGCATTTTTGTTCGCGGCGCGGTGCGCCGCGATGGCACTGAAGTCCGCCTCGAAGAAAGCGGTGACATGGGGAGCAACCTGAACAGACCGCGACAGATGCTCGGCAATGCGCTTGCGCATCGTGTCGTGTGGCACGCGGGTGACGCCGGCGGATGGCGCCTTCATGCGCCGCTCGACCTCAGCCGTGATGTCCTCGCGCGTCAGCCGCGCGCCGGACATGGGAACATCGCTCGCCGACAGTCCGTGCTCTTCCAGCATGCGGCGAATGCCGGGCGGAAGCTGTTCGGACGGTCTCGCCGATGGCGCAGGCGCGGCCTTCGCCGCGATGCCAGCGCCGGATTTCATCGCCTTCTCGACCGACGGCGCAGCGGAATCGGCGATGCGGCCGAGGACCGTACCGGGTTCGACCTCAGCACCCTCTTCGACAACGATCTCGGATAGAACACCGTCGGCTTCGGCGGCGATCTCCACGGCCACCTTGTCGGTTTCCAGCTCGACAATCGGATCGTTGATGCGAACCGTATCGCCAACCTTCTTCAGCCACGTCTTGAGAACGGCCTTGGTGCCTTCCTGCTCTTCCGGTGCGCGGATCTCCGTTGCCATCGTCAGGCCCCAATCAGCTCTTCGATCTTCGCCGCGATGTCCTCGACCGACGGCAGGGCCCATTCCATCAGCGCCGGATTGTGCGGCGAAGGAATGTCGGGCATCGCCAGCCGCGACACCGGTGCGTCGAGATCGAAGAAGCATTCCTGCGCGACGCTCGCCGCGACCTCGGCGCCGAAGCCGCCCGTCATCGTGTCCTCATGCACGATGAGGCAACGCCGTGTCCGCTTCACCGAAGCGATCACCGCGTCGCGGTCCCACGGCATCAAGGTGCGCAGATCGAGAACGTGCACCGAATGCGCGGCTGCCGCCTCCAGGCACCGCTCTACCATCGCGCCCCAGGTGACGATGGTGAGGCCGTCGCCGTCGCGAACACTGCGTGCCTTGCCGAACGGCAGCACGAAATCGTCGCCCGGATAGGGCCGCCGCGCGCTCGTCGCGTCCAGCATGTTGCGATGCTCGAAGAAGATCACCGGATCGTTGCCGCGCAAGGCGCCGCGCAACAGGCCCACCGCATCTTCTGCGTTCGACGGCACGGCAACCTTCCACCCCGGCGCATGCACGAACTGCACTTCGTTCGTCTGGCTGTGCCAGGGATCGCCGCATTTGAAAAACCCGATCGGCATGCGCACCACGATCGGCGCGGCGAACCGGTTGTTGGTGCGCCAGCGCATGGTGCCGCAATCGTTGAGCTGCTCGGTGGCGGGATCGGCATATTTGCGGAACTGGATTTCCGGCACGGGAACGAGGCCCGCGAGCGCCATGCCAACGGCGCGGCCGATGATGCCTTCTTCCGACAGCGAAGTATCGAACACGCGCGCCTCGCCGAACTTTTCCTGCAGGCCCAAGGTGACGGCATGCACGCCGCCCTTGGGGCCGACATCTTCGCCGAACACCAGCACGCGGGGATTGACCGCAAGCTCGTGTTCCAGGGTGCGGCGGATGGCGGTCACCATGTTGATGCGCTGGCCTTCGGAATGCGCCGCATCCGTGGACGATGGGAGTTCGTAACCCTCGGGCCATTGCCCGCCACGCGCCTGCATCTCGCCGTCGAAGAACACATGGCGCGTGGTGCGCGACAGGTCGGCAATCGAACGCGCCTCGGCTTCTTCCAATGCCGCTGCCACATCGTGACGCGCTTCGTCGGCAACGCGGTCCCAATCGGCGCCGAGCAAGTCAGACAAATGCGACTGCAGCTTCGGCAGCGGATCGCGCGCCCATTCTGCTTTGACGACCGCCGCGCTCTTGTAGGTCTGCGTGTCCTGAAACGAATGGCCTTCCAGCCGCGGCACGGTGAGGCGCAACAACGCCGGCGCGCGCTGCTCGCGAACGAGCCCGACCGCATCCTTGATGAGGGCAGCGGCTTCCGCGGGATTGGTGCCGTCGCCGGAGAGAATATTGAGTCCGCGAAAGCTCGCAAGGTTCGCGGCAATGTCGCTGCCGGGCGTCTGGAATTGCCCCGGCACCGAAATGCCGTAGCCGTTGTCCTCGATATAAAACAGCATCGGCAGCTTCAAGGTCGTCGCCATCGTCAGCGCCGACCAGAATCCGTTCGTGGCCACGGAGGCATCGCCGCCCAGCGCCACGCCGATGCCGTTCGCATATTCCGGCTCGTTCAGCACCTTTGCGCGATATTCGAGCGCCTGCGCCCATCCCGCCGGCGGCGTGAACTGCGCGCCGACGCCGCCGCACATGGGCAGCGCGCTCGCACCATCGGGATTGGGATAGTTGAACACCGTGCCGATGTCGCGGCCGCCGGAATAGCCGCCGTCGCGCATCAGCGCCGAACCGAGCGCGTCGGCAAGGGGAACGCCAAGCGCCAGCAGAATCGGGCGCGAGCGGTAGTAGCCGCAGATCGCGTCGTGCTTATCGGTCAGTTGCAGCCCCAGCAGCACCTGCGCCATGTCGTGGCCGCGGGCGGAGAACTGGTAGAACATCTTCTTCGCCGGAACGAGCGCCGTTTCCTCCAGCTCGTCCAGCGCGCGCGACACTTGCACGAGATAAGCAACGCGCCGCCAGTCAACGGCAGGATCGGGCACATCGTTGCGGGCAGTCGCTCGCGGCTCGGCATCAGCGGACATGCCGCTGACTTAGCCGGACGCCCGCCCCCGTTCAACCGCAAGGCCGCGGCGCAAGGGGTTCTCAGCGATCCGCAGTGTCCGGCGCGAAGACATGATCGCGCGGCGCGTCCCCATCGCGGCCGCTGTCTTGAACGGCGATGCGGTCCTGTCGCGAAGGCATGCTGAACGCCTGTTCGCCGGAGGATGCGCAACCGGCAGAGACGTCATCCGCCATCATCACCGGCGTGCTGGTCACCACTGTCGCGAGGGAGCGTGAACCTTGCGCGGTCTGGAACGCCGCGTCGGCTTCGTAGCAATAATTCGCATCGTGGATGCTGCGGATGGAATCCTGATTGGCCAGCCGCGTCTTGAAGGCGTGGTAATCGGCGATGCCGCCGGCGCGGGCATGCTCGAAATGCGCCTTCAGTGCGTCGTCCGACGCGCGCAACTCACGCCGGTACGACGTGACGAATTCGTTGTAGCGGGGGATCGCGCGGCAGGTGAGTGCCGCCACCATCAACTCCTGCTGCAGCGCCGCCACCCGCATTGCCATTCCATCGTCGGCCTTGGTACAGCCGGCAAATGCCTGCGCCGTCATCGCGAGCAGCGCGACCGCCACCCCTCCTGCCCGCACGCTCTTCCTCATTGTCGGCCCCTTCGTTGTTGCCCCGTTACGACGCATGCGTGCGCACGCAACGCCCCGCGGGCGGATCGGTTTTCACCAGCCGCGGGACGACTTCGCCGGCACTGCCCCCGCACGCGATCCAGCGCAGATCGTGCTCGGCGCGCAGATTCGAATCGGCGAACAGTGCGTCGAAGCTGTTGGCGGAAACGCCGCCTGGCACACCGCCGCCGTCGCAGGCATCGCGCTCGTCGCTGCCGCCCATGACGCACCAGGCGAACTGGACCGGATAGCTGCAGGTGTTGCGCATTCCCCAGCGCGCACCATCGGTGTCGACGGAGAGACAGCGCGACGCGGCATCCGCATCGCTGCCCGCGGTCGGCGGGGGGGCCAGCGCATCGATTGAATGTACGGACGACGAGCGCACCTGGATCGGCACCACGGTGTCGAGGCTTGCCACTGCTATCGGTCCAGCGGCAGCCACCGGCTGTTCCACAGTGGCCGTCTCGGTGTTGTGCCTGCGATTGCGATGCTTGGCATGCGCGGGCTGAGAAGATGCAGCCGCCTTGGCCGGTGAAGCGGCTGGCGCTGCAGCAACGCTCGCCTGCTCGGAGCAATTCGGCGCCGCTGCGTTGCCGCGCGGCGCCTTCAGTCCGAGATGTGCGGCATAAGCGGCGAGCGCCGCCTGCTTTTCGGCG
>DASYBT010000270.1:0-37002 GCA_036500585.1 Rhizomicrobium sp. | reverse complement strand
CAGACGCGGCGCATCCATGTGCCCTTTTCGGTGGCCTACGGCGCAGACAAGGCAAAGGTGCGGGAAGTGGTGATCTCGGCGGCAAAGGGGCTTCCGTTCACCATGCCGGATAACGACAACCGCCGTACCCAGGTGTGGATGACGAGCTTTGGCGACTCGGCGCTGAATTTCGAACTGGTGGTCTGGCCGACCGTGGAAGCGGCCAAGCGCCCCGCTGCCATGCAGGCCGCCTACACTTGGGCAATCGACGACGCGCTGCGGGCGGCAGGGATCGAAGTTCCGTTTCCGCAGCGGGATTTGCACATCCGCAGTGTCTTCACCCGGGAAGGCGAGGCCGCCTTTGCCGCCCTCGGCTATAAGCCGAAGGCGATCGAGGCGCCCATTGAACCGCCGGTGCCGACGCGCAACGATGCGGTGCAGGAGACACTTCGCCCCGAAGAAGAGCCCCCGGCCCAGAGACCTCGAAAAGAGTCCTGAGCAAGGGGCGCTCGGCGACAAATGGCGCGGTGCCAGGCATTCATGTGATCGGCAACAGCTCCGTCGCAATTGTTAGCCCTCGTTTCAAGGTGAGTGTCACGGGCGTTCGCTCGGCGATGTCTGCCATGCGCATGCGTTGTTCATCCGTCAGATCACCATCGAGTCTCAGCCTGCGTTCGATGCGTTCGCTTTCGGCATCGCGGAAATATTGCAGGCTCACTTGCGCGGATTCAGGTCCCACTGCTTGCGATGAGCATACATCCGCAACGTGATCGCGGTGCAGGCGGCAAGACTTGCGAGAAGCAGATCGTAGGGCGCCGGGCCGGCATTCGCGCCGCCGCGCGCAGCGGGTTCGTCGGACATGATCTCATGTCCACCCGCTTCGATGCGAACGGCGTAATGAGCGGTTTCGATTTGTGCGGTCGCATGCGCCATCGTCAGCCGTCCTTCTTCCGCGTACAGATGTAACACAAAGTTGCGCCCCCGCGCTGTTGGTGTGGCATGTCGCCGGGAGTAGAATTGCATCGCAAGCGGAGGAGGGGTGCATGAGAGAAATCCCACCCAGTCGGGTCCGCGTCCTGTCTCACGAAGCGATCAGCAAGACGGAGGTCCGGCTCACGCTGGAGGTGGTTATCGACGTCGATCGGCTTGCAGAGATCGGCCAGGATTTTCTGTCGGCCGCTGTCAAGCAGATGCGGAACAAGCCGCCGCCGCAGAAATAGTTGCCGGAAGCCCTGCGTCCGGCGCAAATATCCAACGGCGGAAATGGGAGGCGGATGCCCGCGGCGCGTCCTATATTCCAATCATGAGCAAACTACCTGAGCCTTTCTCCTGGGATCGCGCGGAAGCTCGCGCCGGCAAGTTCGACGGGAAGTTCCTGATCGGCGTGCACACGACCGGCATCTATTGTTTGCCGAGCTGCACGGCGCGGCAGCCGAAGCCGCAGAACGTCTCGATCTATCGCAGCGAAGCGGAGGCACAGGCCGTGGGCCTGCGGGCCTGCAAGCGCTGCCGCCCCGATCTTTTCTATCGCGGCGAGGATGAAGATATTTCGCTGTTCGAAGGATTGGCGACGCGCGTGCGTTGCGCACCGTCAGACTTTCCCGATGCGCCGGCGCTTGCCAAAGGCGCCGGTGTCAGTCTCACCAAACTCGGCGATCTCTTCCGTGAGCACGCCCATCTGGCGCCGGCGGCGTGGTTGCGGCGCGAGCGGGTGCGCGCCGCGTCGCGCGATCTGCTCGAGACCGCAGATCGCGTAATGGACATCGGCTATGGCGCGGGCTTCGAAAGCGAGTCCGTGTTCCACCGTCAGTTCCTGGCGCTGACGCGGATGACGCCGGGTGCGTATC
Source organism: Rhizomicrobium sp. (assembly GCA_036500585.1). GTDB lineage: Bacteria > Pseudomonadota > Alphaproteobacteria > Micropepsales > Micropepsaceae > Rhizomicrobium. Next base: position 35,176 of record DASYBT010000270.1, on the reverse strand, counting down.
GCGCGATGAACGGCGCGTCGGTCTTTCTGTTGCATTTGCCGATTGGCTATCGCCAGCAGGAAATCCTCGCCTATCACGCCCGTGATCCGGAAAGCCCGACGGAGCGCACCGAGGGCAACAAGTTCTTCAAGGCGCTACTGACGCCGCAAGGACCGGCGGCGCTGGAGCTGTCGTTCGAAAGCGAAGGTGTGTGGGGCCGCGTGCACGGCATCGAGCGCATGAGCCGCGAGACCGCGGCGCAACTCCACAATTCCGCGCTGAAGATGCTCGGCCTCAACAACGAGGTCACGACCTTCGAAACGCGCATGGCGAAGGATGCGGAACTCGCGCCGCTGTTCGCCAAGCGCCGGGGCTTGCGCGTGCCGACCATCCCGACCGGCTTCGACGGGCTGTGCTGGGCCATCATCGGGCAGCAGATCAACGTGAAGTTCGCCGGTGCCTTGCGCCGAGAAATCCTGCATGGCGCCGGCGAGAAGATCGGCGACATGCGCACCCATCCGACACCGGAGAAAGTGCTCGACCTCGGCGCGGCGCGGCTCGCCAAGCTGCGCTATTCGCGCTCGAAGGCGCAGTATCTGATGAGTGCGGCGCGGGAAGTGGCGGAAGGCCGCCTCGATATCGAGAACCTCACCGATGTATCCGCCGTCGCCGCCGAGAAGAAGCTGATGGGCATTCGTGGCGTGGGCCGCTGGACAGCACGTTACGCCATGCTGCGCGGCGGCTTTGCCGATTGTGCACCCGTCGGCGACAGCGCGCTCGCCACGGTGCTCCAGCGCGTGCACAAGCTCGAGGAACGGCCGGATGCCGATCACAGCGAACTTTTGATGAAAACCTTCGCCCCGCATCGCAGTCTTGCAACGATGCACTTCTGGGCGAGCTACAGGGACGCAGCCTGATGACAAATGGAAAACGGTACTGGGCGCCGATCAAGTCCAGATTCGGCAGCTTCGCAGCCTGGGTGGATGAGGAAGGCAGGTTGGTCCGCTTCTCCCTGCGCGCGAAAGGCGCGGAGAGGGTCGATCGCGATGCCGAGATGAACGAGAAGAACCTTGCGCCCGTGCAAAAGCAGGTGGCGGAGTACGACAACGGCAAGCGGCGCGAATTTGCGTTCGAGCTGGCGGCGGAAGGTCCTGAATTCCACAAGCAGGTGTGGGACGCATTGCTGGAAATCCCGTTCGGTGAGACGACGAGCTATGGCGTCATTGCCAGGCGCGTCGGCGCGCCCGGCGCAGCGCGCGCGGTCGGTGTGGCCAACGGCGCAAATCCGATTGCGCTTGTCGTGCCGTGCCATCGCGTCATCGGCTCGGACGGCAGCCTCACCGGCTATGGCGGCGGCCTGCCGCTGAAGCGCGCGCTGCTGGAACACGAAGCGCGCGTGGTGGGTAAGCCGTTCGACTTGTTTGCGTAAACTGACATTCTTCTCCGACCGCTCTCGCGTGGGCTGGAATGGCCTTTCGGACGTTATTCGAGGAGGAACCCGAGACCCGCCCCCGAGAATGGCTCAACCGAACCGGCCCGAAAGCGTAAACCGCCTCGACCAGCGGGTGCCGCTCGATCGCGACAACGCGTCGCCCGGCAGGCGATGGTTCGTTGGCGTTGACGGGGGAGGCAGCGGCTGCCGCGCGAAGATCGCGGACACGGACGGGAACATCCTTGGCGAAGGCCGCGCCTCACCAGCCGCGTTGCGTCTTGGCATCGACCGCTCGTTGGCAGCGGTCGAAAGTGCCTGCGAATTGGCTGCAGCCGACGCAGGGCTTCCGCTCGGTGCACTTCGCCAGATGGATGCGGTGGTCGGATTGGCCGGTCTTGGCCGCAAGGGGTTGCTCGAAGCACTGATTGCGCGGCCGTATCCGTTCCGATCCGTTCGCTACGTCAATGACGCAACTATCGCGTGCCTGGGGACATATCGCGGATGTGACGGCGGTGTTGTGATCGTCGGCACGGGAAGCGTAGGCCTCGCCATCATTGACGGCCGCGAAATCAGAGTCGGCGGTTACGGCTTTCCAATTGGCGATGAAGGCAGCGGCGCGGCTCTCGGCCTTGCTGCCCTGCGGATCGCGCTCAGAGCGTATGACGGACGCACACCGAAAACTCGCCTAGCGAGCGAACTTCTAGACGGCTTTCACAACGATCCCTTCGAGGTGATCGCGTGGATGGATGAAGCCACGGCCACCGATTACGCCACCTTTGCGCCGCTGGTTCTCGATCTTGCCGAACAGGGCGATGCGGCGGCTGAACAGATCGTCAGACTAGCGGCGCAAGCCATCGATGAAATCGCCTTCCGGCTGATCGCTTGCGGAACCCCGCGCCTGGCTTTGCTCGGTGGATTGGCGCCGCGGATGCAACCCTTTCTCGCACCGGATGTGCGGGCGCAGCTTATGCCCAGCATGGGGGATGCCACCGACGGAGCCCTTCTTCTGGCGCGCGGCGTGCTTCCCGATCGCGCGGCCATGGTGAGCGCGCCAGGATGAGTCCGGATGGGAAGCCAGCCGCTACTCCAGCGGTGACCACCGAGCGAGTCAGCGCGCGCTATACAGATCTCGATTCCTGGCCGGTGGCCGACATGGTCGCGGCGATGTTCGAAGGCCAGCTTGCGGCAGTAGCAGCCGTCGGCGCGGCGCAGCAAGCAATCGCAGCCGCTGTCGAGGCGGCCGTACCGGGATTACAGCGCGGTGGCCGCATCGTCTATGTCGGGGCAGGCACCTCCGGGCGGATTGGCGTCCAAGACGGGGCGGAATTGACGCCGACATTTGACTGGCCCACCGAACGCCTCGTCTTCCTGATCGCGGGTGGAATGATCGCGCTGACGCAAAGTGTCGAGGGCGCCGAGGACAAAGCGCTCGACGCCGTGCAAGCCGTTGACGATGCCAGGCTGACCGCGAACGATGTCGTCATTTGCATCGCCGCGACCGGAACAACGCCATACACCGTCGCCGCACTTCGCGCGGCAAACACCGCCGGCGCGGTGACCATCGCAATCGCCAACAGTCCCGGCTCGCCACTGCTGGAGACCGCGCGTTATCCCATTCTCGTGCAGACCGGCGCGGAGGTCATCGCCGGCTCGACTCGCATGAAAGCGGGAACCGCGCAAAAGGTGGTGCTCAATCTTCTGTCGACCGCACTCATGATCCGGTTGGGCCGCGTGTATCGCGGGCTGATGGTGCATATGCGCGTGCGTAACGAAAAGCTCAGGCGCCGCGGCGAGGGGATCGTCGAGAAGATCGTCGCCTGTTCAACGGAAGACGCGGCGCGCCACCTGCAAGATGCCGGGGGCGATGTGAAGACCGCCATTCTTCTGGGCTTTGGATTGGCGGCCAACGAAGCCGCCGAGGCTCTGCAGCGGCATCACGGAAATCTGCGCGCCGCACTTAACGAGATCGGCCACGACCGCTAGACTAGGCAAGTCCGTGGTTATGCGTCTCACACAGTTTCCTCTCCCCCAACGAGGGGAGGGGCAGGGGTGGGCGGCTATGTCAATTTCGTGCTGATTGGCGCCAACTCGCGCACGCTCGACCCAACATGGAGTCGATTCGCAGATCCTTCTTTGAGACCCCCACCCCAACCCCTTCCCTCAAAGGGGGAGGGGAGTCTTAAGGGATGCTGCAGCGCCTAAGCCGAATCCAGAATGATGCGGAAGCCTACGCGCGCTCAATACTGCTGCACGGAGGCTAGGGCGATCCATTCGAGCGCCCGCTGCCAGGTGCCGCGCTGCTCCCATTGTTGAAGAACCACGGGTGCGGCACGCGACTGATCCGCGTCGATGATTTTTTCCAGCGTGCCCGCGAATGCATCGTCCGATATGCCAAGCACGATTTCGTCGTTTAGCTTGCGGCTGCGATTGTCCATGTTGGCCGAGCCGATCACAGACCAGCGTCCGTCTATCACCATGAGTTTGGTGTGAATGAAGGTCGGTTGATATTCTGAAATCCGCACGCCGCAGCGAAGCAACTCATCGTAATAGTGCTGGCTTGCGTACCGCACCCAGCGGCTGTCGTTAAAATGATTGGGCAGCAGCACGCGCACCTGCACGCCCGCCCGCGCTTTGCCGCAAAGCATCAGCCTCAAGCTTTCGTCTGGCAGGAAATATGGCGACACGATGTGAATCGTTCTGTGCGCCGCGCCAAGCGATAGAAGGAACAGGTTTTCCATCCCAAAGGTATCGGCTGAAGGCGAACTGACGAACGGGATGTAGCGAAGCTGCTGCCCGGTGACGTCCGAGACACCGGCCGGATAAAATTTCTCGCCGGCCAAAATTTCTCCGGTACCCAGTTCCCATACTTGCGCGAAGGCTGCTTGCAGGTGAGCGGCCATAGAGCCATCGACCCTGAACATCATGTCGCGCCACTCATTGGGATTCCTGGCGTTGCCCAACCATGTGTCCGCCACCGCGATTCCGCCGGTATAGCCAGTGCGGCCATCGATAATGATGGCTCTGCGATGGTTCCGCTTGTGGTCGCGCGCCATCGCCCACGGAAGTGGCATCAAGGTGTGGAAGATCGTGGTGCGACCGCCAGCGCGTTCAAAATCCTTCAACTTCGACCATGGCGCGTGGATGCTGCCATACCCATCCAGCGCGATCCGCACAGCGATGCCGGCTTTTGCCTTTCGCGTGAGATGGGCCAGCAAGACGTCGCTGAATTTTCCGTCTTCCCAGATATACGCCATGAAGTTGATCGACTGCTTTGCGCCATCGACATCAGCCAGCAGCGCTTTCAGGAACGCATCGCCGTTGTTCAGAATCTGAGGTTCCGAACCTGACTCGATGGGCGCCGTCAGAGTGTTCGAAACCAACGGCAGGAATTGGGGCGAACCGGCCGCGGGCACCGGGGCGACGGGGCGTATCCAGTGCGGCCCATTTCCGAAGGGCAGGAACAGCGCAACCAAAATCGTGAGCAGGGCGACTGCGCCGAATGTGGCGAGCACGCCCTCCCATGAATCCAGAAAGCCGAGGAGGGCGGCCAGGCCGCCGCGGCTGCCAGAAGCAGACTTCGCAGGGGTCGACCGTTTTCGTCCGCGGGGATGAGCAGGCATCGCAAACGAAACGCACGTAGTCGGCCGAAAGAAGCACAATTCCGGCCTTCAGCGTGTCTCGTTGACCCAACGCGCTACGGCAAATCCATGCTGATGCGGAAGCCTAGGCGCAGGCGTTCGTCGTCCGTCAGATAGCCGCCGGAGATAATCCCTGGCGCGTGATCGTGGGCGCTGGCCCAAGGCAATTGGAATTGCGTGCCGAGCCGCACCACGAACGGCAATCCGACGTAGGAAATCATCGGGCCGAAATAGTAGGCGTTCGTGCCGTTGTGCGAATTGCCGAACAGTCCGTCGAAATCGTTTTCGTTGTTGAACTCGACTCCGATCGACCATTCGGGCGTGATGTTGTAGGCGGCGCCGGCGTAGAATTCGGCCGCGCTGCCCTTGTTCCAGCGTCCGTCTTCGCGTTCCCAGGTGTTCTCGAAATTGATGTTCGCTGCCACGCGCAGGTTGGAATTGAAAAAGTTCTTCTGCAGCAGAAGCTTGGCTTCCAGCTCGCGGGTGTTGTCGCCGTAGGTGGGCTCGAAATAGACCGCGAGCCCGATGGGATCGAAATAGGGATTGAGGAAGCGGTAGATCGCCTCGCCGGAGACGCTGGTGGCCTGCCAGTGTTCCTCGTCGCCGCCCCGATGCGGCTGGCTGTTCTCCCACTCGTGATTGAAATAGGCGGAAACCTGGAAATCATCCGTCACGCCGTACTCGAATTCGGTGCGCGACAGCCACCCGTTGAATGCCTGGTGCGGCTTCTGGTGCGACCAGTAGATCGATTGCTCGACCTCCTTTTCGTACTGGCTGTCGATGTCGGTGGTGTAGAGGGTGATGAAGGGCTGGTCGTCCGCCTGCGCCACAATTGTCATCCCGGCCAAAGCGGCCGCCGCCCAGGTAAGAAGCCGTTGCATGTCCCGCTCGCGCTAATGAGAATAACTCGCAAATCGCTTGTGCGGGAACGCGGCGCCTTTCGTCAATAAGACTTAATCGCAATCTCTGGCCCGCAGGCGTCGACCGCTCAGAATTCCCTTAATTGCGTGGCGCAAACGTCAAAACGAATACCACATACAGTGGAAACGGCCGTAGCGACCCTCTAGCCTTGCACGTTGTTTGACGAAGGCCACCGTTGGGAAGTCGAACCCGGGGACTGGTAGACCCCCTCAAACCAGGCTTTGGCCGCTCGAAAGGGTCGAAATATCCTTTCCGAAAACCGCTTGACCCACCGGAGTCGCACTTCTATATAGCCGCACTCCGCAGGCAGGCCCGTCTTGGCTTTTTTGGCCGGGAAACGCTGTCGGGAAGCCAGTTTTAGCGAGTCAGCGTGCGTGACCTGGGGCGGGTTCCTTGGTCCTCCGCATCCTGGGGCAGGCCGAAAGGCCAAGAGCCCCTCGACATGTTGTTTGGCCGAAAGGCCCTAGAGGAAGAGTGCCGAATGCCGACGATCAATCAGCTGATCCGCAAGCCGCGCGGGTTCAAGCCGAAGCGGAACAAGGTTCCAGCCCTGCAGGGCAGCCCGCAAAAGCGCGGCGTCTGCACGCGCGTCTACACGACGACGCCGAAGAAGCCGAACTCGGCGTTGCGCAAGGTCGCCAAGGTGCGCCTCACCGGCAAGGGCGGCTACGAGGTTGTGAGCTACATCCCGGGCGAGGGCCACAATCTGCAGGAACACTCGGTGGTGCTGATCCGCGGTGGCCGCGTGAAGGATCTTCCCGGCGTCCGTTACCACATCATCCGCGGCGTGCTTGACACGCAGGGCGTGAAGGATCGCAAGAAGCGCCGCTCGCTCTACGGCGCCAAGCGTCCGAAGTAAGGAGATTTTGAATGGCCCGCCGCCGCCGCGCAGAACACCGCGAGATCAACCCGGACGCCAAGTATGGCGATCTCATCGTTGCGAAGTTCATGAATTGCCTCATGTATGAGGGCAAGAAGTCCGTCGCCGAAGGCATCGTGTACGGCGCGTTCGACATGATCCAGCAGAAGTCGAAGCAGGATCCGCTGCAGATGTTCCATGAAGCGCTGCGCAATGTGGCGCCGGCGCTTGAAGTGCGCTCCCGCCGCGTTGGTGGCGCCACATATCAGGTGCCTGTGGAAGTGCGCCAGGACAGAAGCCGCGCGCTCGCCATCCGCTGGATAATCAACGCGGCCCGCGCCCGCAATGAGCCGACGATGACTGGCCGGCTTTCCGGCGAGCTTTTGGACGCCGCCAACAACCGTGGCAGCGCCGTGAAGAAGCGTGAAGACACGCACAAGATGGCGGACGCCAACCGCGCGTTCTCACACTACCGTTGGTAATCAGAGTTTTGAGTTAGAAGATGGCCCGTACCACACCGCTCGATCAGTACCGCAATATCGGCATTGCCGCGCATATAGATGCCGGCAAGACGACGACGACCGAGCGTATCCTCTACTACACCGGCAAGAGCCATAAGATCGGCGAAGTGCACGACGGCGCCGCCACCATGGATTTCATGGAGCAGGAGCAGGAGCGGGGCATCACGATCACGTCCGCCGCCACCACGTGCTTCTGGAAAGACCACCGCATCAACATCATCGACACCCCGGGCCATGTCGATTTCACCATCGAGGTGGAGCGCTCGATGCGCGTGCTCGATGGCGCGGTCGCCGTCTTCGATGCCGTTGCCGGCGTCGAGCCGCAGTCCGAAACCGTTTGGCGCCAGGCCGACAAGTACGAGGTGCCGCGCATCTGCTTCGTCAACAAGATGGACCGGATGGGCGCGAACTTCATGCGCTGCGTCGACATGATGATCGATCGTCTTGGCGCAAAGCCAATGGTGCTGCAGCTTCCGGTCGGTGCCGAGGCCGAGTTCAAGGGCATCGTCGATCTGGTCAGCATGAAGGCGCTGATCTGGCGCGAGGAGCAGCTTGGCGCGCGCTTCGACGAAACCGAAATTCCAGCGGACCTGCGCGACCAGGCCGGTGAGTATCACACGAAGCTCGTCGAAATGGCCGTCGAGCAGGACGAAGCGCTGCTCGAAGGCTATCTCGATGGAAAATCCCCGAGCGTTGAGGATCTGAAGCGTTGCATCCGCAAGGGTACGACAAGCTTCAGTTTTGTGCCGGTGATCTGCGGCTCGGCGTTCAAGAACAAGGGCGTGCAGCCGTTGCTGGATGCCGTCATCGACTATCTGCCGTCGCCGCTCGACATCCCGCCGGTGAAGGGCATCGATCCGAAGGGCAACGAGGTCGAGCGTCCGGCTGACGACAAGGCGCCGTTCGCTGGCCTTGCCTTCAAGATCATGGACGACCCATTCGTCGGCTCCATCACCTTCGTGCGCATCTATTCCGGCACCCTTCAGTCCGGAACGGGCGTCCTGAACTCCGTGAAGGATAAGACCGAGCGTGTCGGCCGCATGCTGCTAATGCATGCGAATTCGCGCGAGGACATCAAGGAGGCTTACGCCGGCGACATCGTCGCACTGGCGAGCCTGAAGATTTCCACCACCGGCGAGACTCTGTGCGATCCGAACAATCCCGTCATTCTGGAGCGCATGGAATTCCCCGATCCTGTGATCGAGGTCGCTATCGAGCCGAAGACAAAGGCTGATCAGGAAAAGATGGGCGTGGCGCTCAATCGTCTTGCGCAGGAAGATCCGTCGTTCCGCGTGTCGACCGATCAGGAATCCGGCCAGACCATCCTCAAGGGGATGGGCGAGCTCCATCTTGAGATCAAGGTCGATATCCTGAGGCGCACCTATAAGGTGGATGCCAACGTCGGTGCGCCGCAGGTCGCCTATCGCGAGACGTTGGCGAAGCCTGTTACGATCAAATACACGCACAAGAAGCAGACCGGCGGTTCCGGCCAGTTCGCCGAAGTGACCATCGACTTCAAGCCGTTGCCGCCAGGCTCCGGCTTTGTGTTCGAGAACGATGTCGTCGGCGGCGCGATCCCGAAGGAGTTCATTCCCTCGGTCGAGAAGGGCATCAAGAATCAGAAGGAGAGCGGGCTCATCGCCGGCTTCCCGGTGATCGACTTCCAGGCCACCCTGACGGACGGAAAATACCACGAGGTGGACTCGAACGCGCTCACCTTCGACATCGCGGCGCGCGCCGCGTTTCGCGAGCTGGCGGAGAAGCGCGCGGCCAAGCTGCTCGAGCCGATCATGAAGGTCGAAGTGGTGACGCCGGAGGAGTATTTCGGCGGCGTCATCGGCGATCTGAACTCCCGTCGCGGACAGGTGCACAGCACCGACAGCCGCGGCAACGCGCAGATCGTGACCGCGATGGTCCCGCTCGCCAACATGTTCGGCTACATCAACACGCTCAGGTCGATGTCGCAGGGCCGCGCCCAGTACACCATGCAATTCGACCATTATGAGCAGGTCCCGCAAGCGATCGCGGACGAGATCGTGAAGAAGAACAGCTAATCAGCCTACGGAGATATCGAGATGGCCAAGGCAAAATTTGAGCGGAACAAGCCGCACTGCAACATCGGAACGATCGGTCACGTCGACCACGGCAAGACATCGCTGACCGCGGCGATCACCAAGGTGTTGGCTGAAAGTGGCAAAGCGAACTACACGGCCTATGACCAGATCGACAAGGCGCCGGAAGAGAAGGCGCGCGGCATCACCATTTCGACGGCGCATGTCGAGTACGAGACCGACAAGCGCCACTATGCGCATGTCGACTGCCCAGGCCATGCCGACTACGTGAAGAACATGATCACCGGCGCCGCCCAGATGGATGGCGCAATCCTGGTCGTGTCCGCAGCCGACGGTCCGATGCCGCAGACCCGCGAGCACATCCTGCTTGCCCGCCAGGTCGGCGTGCCGGCGCTGGTCGTCTACATGAACAAGGTCGACATGGTGGACGATCCCGAGCTGCTCGACCTCGTCGAGCTCGAGGTGCGCGAGCTGTTGTCGTCCTACGATTTTCCGGGCGACAAGATTCCGATCGTGCGCGGCTCCGCGTTGATGGCGCTGGAAGACAGCAAGCCGGAAATCGGCCGTGACTCGATCTTCGAACTGATGAAGGCCGTCGATGAAAACATCCCGCAGCCGGAGCGCCCGATTGATCAGCCATTCATGATGGCCATTGAAGACGTGTTCTCTATCTCCGGTCGCGGCACCGTGGTGACGGGCCGTATCGACCGCGGCGTCGTCAAGGTTGGTGAGACGGTGGAAATCGTCGGCATCCGTCCCACCGTTTCGACGACGGTTACCGGTGTCGAGATGTTCCGCAAGCTGCTTGATCAGGGCCAAGCCGGCGACAACGTCGGCTGTCTGCTGCGCGGCATCGAGCGCGAAGGTGTCGAGCGCGGTCAGGTGCTGGCGAAGCCTGGCTCGATCACGCCGCACACCAACTTTGCGGCGGAAGTGTACGTGCTGACGAAGGAAGAAGGCGGCCGCCATACACCGTTCTTCACCAACTATCGTCCGCAGTTCTATTTCCGCACAACCGACGTGACCGGCATCGTGAAGCTCCCGGAAGGCACGGAGATGGTGATGCCAGGCGACAACGTGTCGATCGAAGTCGAGCTGATCGTGCCGATCGCGATGGAAGAGAAGCTGCGCTTCGCCATCCGCGAAGGTGGCCGCACGGTTGGCTCGGGGGTTGTCGCGAAGATCATTAAGTAAGCATCGCAGCGAACGGTAAGTCGAAGAAGCGGTATCGAAGGAAGAATAAGATGCAAGGTCAGAACATCCGGATCAGGCTCAAGGCCTTCGATCACCGCATCCTCGACAATTCCACGCGCGAGATCGTCAACACGGCGAAACGCACAGGCGCCCAGGTTCGCGGCCCCATTCCGCTGCCGACCGGCATCGAGCGCTTCACCGTCAACCGCTCTCCGCACGTGGACAAGAAAAGCCGCGAGCAATTCGAAATCCGGACGCACAAGCGTCTGCTCGACATCATCGATCCCACGCCGCAGACCGTCGACGCTTTGATGAAGCTCGACCTTGCAGCCGGTGTCGACGTCGAGATCAAGCTTTAAGGAGTGGATCGCGAGATGCGCACAGGCGTCATCACGCAGAAAGTCGGCATGACGCGCCTCTTTCTGGAGGACGGCCGGCACGTGCCTGTCACGGTCCTGAAGCTTGACGGCTGTCAGGTCACCGGGACGCGCACAGAAGAGCGGGACGGCTACACGGCCGTTCAGCTCGGTTCTGGAACGATCAAGCCGAAGCGGCTCACCAAAGCCGACCGCGGGCGGTTCGCCAAGGTCGAGATTGAGCCGAAGCGCAAGCTCGGCGAATTCCGCGTTCCGGCGGACAAGATGCTCGAGCTGGGCGATGTGATCCAGGCGGATCATTTCGTGCCCGGCCAGCGTGTCGATGTTACCGGCATCACCATCGGCCGCGGCTTCACCGGTGCGATGAAGCGGTGGAATTTCCGCGGCCTCGAGGCCTCCCACGGCGTGTCGATCTCGCATCGCTCGCTCGGTGGAACCGGCGGCCGCCAGGATCCGGGCAAGACTTTCAAGAACAAGAAGATGCACGGCCATTACGGCGACGAGCGCGTCACCACCCAGAACCTCGTAGTGGCGAAGGTGGATGTCGAGCGCGGCCTCATCATGGTGCGCGGCGCGGTTCCCGGCAGCAAAGGCGGCTGGGTGATGGTGCGCGATGCCGTGAAGCGTCCGCTGCCGAAGGAGGCCGCGCAGCCCGGCTCTGTGAAGAAATCGGAGAAGGCGAATGGCGGCGATGCTGCTGCTGCTCCGGTTGAAGAAAAGGCGGAGGGCTGACCGATGAAAGCGAATGTCCTCAACCTCGACAACAAGTCGGCCGGCGATATCGAACTCAAGGACGAGATTTACGGCCTTGAGCCGCGTCCCGATCTCATCCAGCGCGTGGTCGTATGGCAACTCGCCAAGCGGCGCGCCGGAACGCACAAAATCCTCACGCGCGGCGAAGTGAATCGCACCAAGCATAGGCTCGGCAAACAAAAGGGCGGTGGCGTGGCCCGCCACGGCGCGCGCTCTGCACCGCTATTTGTCGGCGGCGCCAAGGCCATGGGTCCGGTCAACCATAGCCATGAATTCGACCTGCCGAAGAAGGTCCGCTCCCTTGGCTTACGTCATGCGCTCTCATCCAAGGCGAAGAACGGCGGCATCGTCGTCATCGATGAAGCCAAGGTGAAGGAAATCGGCACCGGCGCGCTCGCGAAGCAGCTCGGCGACCTCGGTGCCGGCAAGGCGCTCGTGGTCGACGGCGCGTTCGAGAAGAATTTCGAACTCAGCGCCCGCAACCTCCCGCACGTTTCGCTGCTGCCGGCGGTAGGCCTCAACGTCTACGACGTCATGCGCAGCGACAAGCTGGTACTGACGAAGGCTGCCGTTCAGGCCATCGAGGAGCGCCTCTCATGAGCAATTATGACGTGATCCTCTCTCCAGTCATCACCGAAAAGGCGACGAAGCTGACGGAAACGAACCAGGTCGTGTTCCGCGTGAAGCTGGATGCGACGAAGCCCGCTATCGCCAAGGCGGTCGAGGACCTGTTCAAGGTCAAGGTGACGGCGGTCAACACGGTGCGCGTAAAGGGCAAGAACAAGTCGTTCCGCGGCCAGCCGTTCAAGCGCAGCGACTACAAGAAAGCGATCGTGACCCTGCAAGAGGGCCAGCAGATCGATATCACCACGGGACTCTAGGTCATGGCGCTCAAACAATATCGCCCGATGACGAACGGCCAGCGCCAGCTGGTGCTGATCGACCGCACGGGCCTGCACAAGGGTCGTCCGGTCAAGTCGCTCACGGAAGGGCAGACGAAGCACGGCGGCCGCAACAACACCGGCCGCGTCACCGTGCGTTGGCAGGGCGGCGGCCACAAGCAGCGTTACCGCATCATCGATTTCAAGCGCCGCAAGTTCGATGTTCCGGCCGTTGTCGATCGCATTGAATACGACCCGAACCGCACTTCGTTCATTGCGCTGATCCGCTACAAGGATGGTGAGCTCGCCTATATCCTGGCGCCGCAGCGCCTTGCCGTCGGCGATACGGTGATCTCCGGCGAGAAGGTCGACGTGAAACCCGGCTACGCGATGCCGCTCTCCGCCATGCCGGTCGGCACGATCGTGCACAATGTCGAGCTGAAGCCCGGCAAGGGCGGTCAGATCGCGCGCTCCGCGGGAACCTACGCGCAGTATCTCGGCCGCGATCAGGGATACGCCACCTTGCGCCTGAACTCGACGGAAGTGCGCCGCGTGCCGCTGACCTGCATGGCCACCGTCGGCGCGGTTTCCAATCCGGACCACATGAACGAAGTGATCGGCAAGGCAGGCCGCAATGTATGGAAGGGCAAGCGCCCGCACGTGCGCGGCACGGCGATGAACCCGATCGACCATCCGCATGGGGGCGGTGAAGGCCGCACCAAAGGCGGCCGTCATCCGGTCACGCCATGGGGCAAGCCGACCAAGGGCGGCAAGACCCGCACCAACAAGCGGACCACCAAGCTCATCGTGCGCTCGCGGCACGGCAAGTTGATTCAGGGATAAGAGATGGCTCGTTCAGTCTGGAAAGGCCCGTTCGTCGACAGCTTCCTGCTGAAGAAGGCAGACGCGACGCGTGGCAGCGGCCGCAAGGAAGTGATCAAGACCTGGTCGCGGCGCTCGACCATCCTGCCGCAATTCGTGGGTCTCACCTTCGGCGTCTACAACGGCAAGAAGCACATTCCCGTGCTCGTCACCGAGGACATGGTTGGTCACAAGCTCGGTGAGTTCTCGCCGACGCGGACCTTCTACGGCCACACCGGCGACAAGAAAGCGAAGAGAGACTAATGGGCAAGGAAGCACGCGCCCGCGTTCTTGCGGATAACGAGGCCAAGGCAATCGGCACGATGATTCGTGTCAGCCCGCGCAAGCTGAACCTTGTCGCGCAGTCGATCCGTGGCAAGAGTGCGGAAACAGCACTCAACGAACTCACGTTCTCGCGCAAGCGCATCGCCGGACAGGTGAAGAAGGTTCTGCAGTCGGCCATCGCAAACGCAGAGAACAATCACGATCTCGACGTCGACGATCTAGTCGTGAAGGAAGCCAGCGTCGGCAAGAACATGGTGCTGAAGCGCTTCCACGCGCGCGCGCGGGGTCGCGGCGCCCGCATCGAGAAGCCGTTCGCGCAGGTGACCATCGTCGTCGAGGAGAAGCGCGAAGAGGCGCCTGTGAAGAAGTCGGCGCCGAAGAAGGGTTCCGCGCCGGCTGAAACCAAGGGCGGCGGCAAGAAACAAGCATCGGCGAAGAAGCCATCGGGCAAGAAGCCTGCGGCGAAAGGATCGTCCGCCAAGAAATCCGCGGGCAAGCCCGCGAAGGAGAATGCCTGATGGGTCAGAAGGTCAATCCGAACGGCCTGCGCCTCGGCGTCAACCGAACTTGGGATTCCCGCTGGTATGCCGGGAAGAAGGAGTACGGCCGCCTGCTGCAGGAAGACATCAAAATTCGCAATCACCTGACGGAGCGCCTGAAGCAGGCCGGCGTCAGCCGCGTCATCGTCGAGCGCCCGCACAAGAAATGCCGCATCACCATTCATTCGGCGCGTCCGGGTGTGGTGATCGGCAAGAAGGGCGCCGATATCGAGAAGCTGAAGAACGAAGTTCAGAAGTTCACCACCGACGAAGTGCATCTGAACATCGTCGAAATTCGCAAGCCCGAGATCGATGCCAAGCTGGTGGCCGAGAACATCGCCCAACAGCTGGAGCGCCGCGTCGCCTTCCGCCGCGCCATGAAGCGCGCCGTGCAGTCCGCCATGCGGCTTGGCGCGCAGGGCATCCGCATCAATTGCGGCGGCCGGCTGGGCGGTGCGGAAATCGCGCGCGTGGAGTGGTATCGCGAAGGCCGCGTTCCGTTGCACACCTTGCGCGCGGATATCGATTACGGCGTGGCCACCGCGAAGACGACCTACGGCACTTGCGGAGTGAAGGTCTGGGTCTTCAAGGGCGACATCATGGAGCACGACCCCATGGCGGTCGAGAAGCGGCAGGCCGAGGCGGAGACCCGCGGCGACCACCGGCCGTCTCAGCGCCAGCAGCCAGCAACGGCGCCAGCGGGATAAGAGAGCGAAACCATGCTTCAGCCATCACGCACCAAATTCCGCAAGCAGCACAAGGGCCGCATCCATGGCGCAGCCAAGGGCGGCACGATGCTCAACTTCGGCGAATATGGCCTCAAGGCCCTCGAGCCGGAGCGCATCACCGCGCGCGAGATCGAAGCGGCCCGCCGCGCCATCACGCGCCACATGAAGCGCGCCGGTCGCGTCTGGATCCGCGTGTTTCCGGATGTGCCGGTGTCGAAGAAGCCGGCGGAAGTCCGCATGGGTTCGGGCAAGGGCGCGCCGGAATACTGGGTCGCGAAGATCAAGCCAGGCCGCATCCTGTTCGAAATCGACGGCGTGGATGTGGACACGGCAAAGGAAGCGATGCGGCTTGGCGCTGGCAAGCTTTCCGTCGCGACGAAATTCGTGGCGCGCGCACACGGCTGATCGGGACAACGACCATGGCAAAGAAGATCAAAGGCGATATCGAGGATTTCCGGGCCAAGTCAGCGGACGAGCTGAGCAACGACCTGGCGAAGTTGAAGAAGGAGCAGTTCAACCTCCGCTTCCAGCGCGCCAACGGGCAGCTCGAAAAGACAAATCGCATCCGTGAGGTGCGCAAGAACGTGGCACGCATCCAGACGGTGCTGACCGAACAACGCCGGAAGGCCGGCTGAGAAGGACGAGAGAAGCAATGCCCAAGCGCGTGCTGCAAGGCGTCGTGGTGAGCGACAAGAACAAAAAGACCGTGGTGGTGAACGTCGAGCGGCGCTTCATCCATCCCGTTTTGGGCAAGACCGTGCGCCGATCGAAGAACTATCACGCCCATGACGAGAAGGGCGAGATGAAGGCGGGCGATGTTGTGCGCATCCGTGAGTGCCGGCCGCTCTCGAAGCTCAAGACCTGGGAAGTGGTTGAGCGCGTCGGCGGAGCGGGAGCCAAGTCATGATCCAGATGACAACAGAGCTGGACGTCGCCGACAATTCCGGCGCACGCCGTGTCATGTGCATCAAGGTGCTGGGCGGCTCGAAGCGCAAATACGCCGATGTCGGCGACACCATCGTGGTGAGCGTGAAGGAAGCGATCCCGCGCGGCCGCGTGAAAAAGGGCGAAGTCCTGAAGGCGGTGATCGTGCGCACGGCTCATGGCGTGCGCCGTCCGGACGGCAGCCTGATCCGCTTCGACAACAACGCAGCCGTGCTGGTCAACAATCAGAACGAGCCGATCGGCACCCGCATCTTCGGGCCGGTTACGCGTGAGTTGAGAGCGAAGAATCATATGAAGATCATTTCGCTCGCGCCGGAGGTGTTGTGATGGCGGCGAAAGCAAAGAAGGCCGCCGCGAAAGCCGAGCAGCCGTCGGATCGCAGGATTCGGAGCATCGGCGCGCGCCTCAAGAAAGGCGATCGCGTGATCGTTGTTTCGGGCCGCGACAAGGGGCGCAAGGGCGAAGTGCTGCGCATGTTCCCCAAGGACGATCGCGCGCTTGTCTCCGGCGTGAACATGGTCAAGCGCCACACCAAGCAGAGCGCGAAGACCCAGGGCGGCATCGTCAATAAGGAAGCGCCGATCCACGTGTCCAACATCGCGCATGTCGATCCCAAGAGCGGCGAGGCGACGCGCGTGGGATTCAAGATTCTGAACGACGGCCGCAAGGTTCGCTTTGCGAAGAACTCCGGTGAGGTCATCGATGTCTGACGCAGGGCAAAAGGCCAAAGGCCCGAAGGGCGATCCGCGTGAGGCGGCGAAGGCGGAAAAGAAGGCCGGCAAGCGCGAGCAGAAGCCGGCCGGCACCCAGGTTGCTGTCGGTGAGGTGGAGCGCGATCCGAACTACGTGCCCCGCTTTAGGAAGCGTTATGACGAAGTGATCAAGCCGGATCTGATGAAGCAGTTCGGCTACAAGAATCCGATGCAGGTGCCGCGCATCAACAAGGTCGTGCTGAACATCGGCGCGGGCAAGGCGACGCAGGACAAAAAATACATGCAGGCGGCGCAGAACGATCTGACGGCAATTGCCGGACAGAAGGCCGTCGTCACGCGCTCCAAGAAGGCCATTGCAACGTTCAAGATCCGTGAGAACGACGCGATCGGCACCAAGGTCACGCTGCGCCGCGACCGGATGTACGAATTCCTAGATCGCCTCGTGACGGTGGCAATGCCGCGCATCCGCGATTTCCGCGGTCTGAACGGGAAGAGCTTCGACGGCCGGGGCAACTTCGCCATGGGCCTCAAGGAGCACATGGTTTTCGTCGAGATCGATTACGACAAGACGGAAACCGTTTGGGGCATGGATATCATCATCAACACGTCTGCGAAGACCGATGACGAAGCCAAGGCGCTTCTCAAGGGCTTCCAGTTCCCCTTCATGAACTAGAAGAGCGAGCGCATGGCAAAGACCAGTCAGATCAACCGGAATGCAAAGCGCGAGAAGATGGTGGCGCAATATGCCGCCCGCCGCGCCGCGCTGAAGGCGAAGACGGAAGACATGAAACTTCCGCCGGAACAACGCTTCGATGCGCAGCTGAAGCTTGCGAAGCTCCCGCGCAATTCGTCGAAGACGCGCATTCACCACCGCTGCGAATTGACCGGCCGTTCCAAGGGTTATTACCGCAAGACCAAGCTGTCGCGCATCATGCTGCGCGATCTTGCCAACTGGGGTCAGATCCCGGGCATGACCAAGGCGAGCTGGTAGGAAAGGAACAGAGGATATGGCGATCACGGATCCCATCGGCGATCTTTTGGCGCGCATCCGCAACGGGCAGCTTCGCGGCACCGCGAAGATCAAGAGTCCGGCATCAAAGCTGCGCACGCGCCTGCTGGATGTGCTGCAGACGGAAGGTTTCATTCGCGGATATGCCGAGGTTGAGTTCAAGAACGGCCAGAAGGAGCTTGAGATCGAGCTCAAGTACCACGAGGGCCGCCCGGTCATCCGCGAGCTCCAGCGCGTCTCCACACCTGGCCGCCGGGTTTATGCCGGCGTAAAGGAGTTGAAGCCGCACCGCCAGGGGCTCGGCCTTTCGATCGTGTCGACGCCGCAAGGCCTGATGACGGACGTCTCCGCCCGCGAGAAGAATGTCGGCGGCGAAGTTCTCTGTCGCGTGTTTTAGGGCTAGGAGCGAAGGAAACATGTCACGTATCGGCAAGAAGCCGGTTCCTCTGCCCAAGGGCGTCACCGCCACGGTGGACGGCAAGATGGTGAAGGTGAAGGGCCCGAAAGGCGAGCTGTCGCTGCGGCTCGTCGACGAGGTCGACGCGGCGGTTGGCGAGGACGGTGTCACTGTGACCCCGCGCGCCGAGATGGAGCGCGGCCGCCAGATGTGGGGCCTGTCACGGACCTTGGTGAACAACCTTGTTGTTGGCGTCACCAAGGGATTTGAGCAGAAGCTGGAGATCAACGGCGTCGGCTATCGCGCGGCGGTGCAGGGCAAGAACCTGAACCTGCAGCTCGGCTTCAGTCACGATGTGAGCTATCCGATTCCCCCAGGCATCAACATCGTGGCTGAAAAGCCGACGGCGCTGACTGTTTCCGGTATCGACAGGCAGTTGGTTGGTCAGGTCGCCGCCGAAATTCGCAGCTACCGTCCCCCGGAACCCTATAAGGGCAAGGGCGTGAAGTATGCGGAGGAGACGGTCCGCCGCAAGGAAGGCAAGAAGAAGTAATCGCCATGAGCAGCAAACTCTTCGACCGCAGAAAGAGCCGCGCGCGATTTCGCATCGCCTCGACGGCGTCGCGCCCGCGCCTGTCCGTGTTCCGCTCGGGTCGCCACATCTATGCCCAGGTGATCGACGATGAGCAGGGCGCAACCCTCGCCGCCGCTTCGACCAACGAGAAGGACGGCAAGGGCGCGAAAACTTACAATCTGGACGCGGCGAAATCCGTCGGCCAGAAGATCGCCGAACGTGCATTGGACAAAGGAGTGAAGCAGGTCGTGTTCGATCGCGGCGGCTACATTTATCATGGGCGCGTCAAGGCGCTCGCAGATGCCGCCCGTGACGGTGGCTTGGAGTTCTAGTCAGGAGCGCCAGCCCGCCGAATTGGAAACCGGTTCGGCTCAGGCTGCGCGACAAAGGAAGAGGATATGGCGCGTGAAGAAGGTGGTGGCGGTGAGCGGCGACGCAGAGATCGCCGCGAGGACCGCGAGGAGCGTGACAACGAGTTTATCGACAAGCTCGTGCACATCAATCGCGTTGCCAAGGTGGTGAAGGGCGGACGTCGCTTTGGCTTTGCGGCCCTTGTGGTTGTCGGCGATCAGCGCGGCCGGGTTGGCTTCGGCCACGGCAAGGCGCGCGAAGTGCCGGAAGCCATCCGCAAGGCGACCGACGAAGCGAAGAAATCGCTGATCCGCGTCCCGCTGAAGGATGGCCGTACCCTGCATCATGAGACGCGTGGGCATCACGGCGCCGGCAAGGTTTTGGTGCGCCCGGCTCCGGCCGGAACCGGCATCATCGCCGGAGGGCCGATGCGTGCGGTGTTCGAAGCGCTTGGCGTCGGCGACGTCGTGTCCAAGTCACTCGGCACGTCGAACCCGTACAACATGGTGCGTGCCACATTCGATGCGCTGAAGTCGCAGCAAAGCCCGCGTATGGTGGCGCAGCGGCGCGGCCGCAGCGTGAGCGAGATCATCGCGCGCCGCGAAGGCAACAAGGCCGAGCAGGCGAGCGCGAGCTAGGATTGAACCATGGCTGAGCAGAAACAGGCGAAAGCTGCGGCGAAGGGCACGGTCACCGTGCGCCAGATCCGCAGCGCCAACCGCAAGCCGGCAGTCCAGACGGCGACCTTGAAAGGCCTCGGCCTCGGCAAGCTGCATCGCACGCGGACGCTGGAAGATACGCCGTCGGTTCGCGGTATGATTTTCGCCGTGCGCCACTTGGTGGAAGTGGTTGAGGAATGAATTCGCCCTTCGGGGCGCTCCGTTGGAGCGCACCTCAGGGTGACGGCGATAGAGTGTTCGTCATGCTGAGGTGCGAGCGAAGCGAGCCCCGAAGCATGGCAGGGAAGGCGAAGTGACATGAAGCTCAACGAAATCCGCAACAATCCCGGCGCGCACAAGCGCAAGGCGAAGCTCGGCCGCGGCTCATCCTCAGGTCTTGGCAAGACGTCTGGCCGAGGCGTGAAGGGCGCGAAGGCCCGCACCGGCACGAAGGTCTACGGCTTCGAGGGCGGGCAGATGCCGCTTTACATGCGGCTGCCCAAGCGCGGCTTCAACAATATCTTCGCCCGGGATTTCGCGGAAGTGAATCTCGGCCGCATCCAGAAGGCGATCGACGAGAAAAAGATCGACGCCACGAGCAAGATTACGGAGGAAACGCTCAGGAGTGCGGGCCTTGCAAGCCGGAGCCGCGATGGCGTCCGCGTGCTCGGTCATGGCGAGTTCACCGCCAAAACCGAGATTGAAGTCGCCGGCGCCAGCGCCAGCGCGCGCGAAGCCATCGAGAAGGCCGGCGGCACGCTCACGACGACCTTCACCAAGAAGGTCAACATGAACAAGAAGGGCGAGCCGGGTAAGCGCGTGCAACGGCGCCAGAAGGCGGCGGACAAACGCGCCGCCCGGCCAAGCGAATCCGCGCCGACCGCGTAGCGCTCGCAATCACCGCATCGCTCCCCCATATTGGGCGGGTTGCGGGTCAGGAGTGAACGATGCCTTCGGCAGCCGAACAATTAGCCGCCAATTTCAACTTCGGCTCTCTCGCCAAGGCGACGGAGCTGCGCCAGCGCATCTTCTTTACCGTCGTTGTTCTCGTCATCGCGCGCCTTGGCACCTACATCCCGATGCCCGGCATCGATCCCGGAGAGCTCGCTCGCCAGTTCAGTCAGCAGCAGGGCGGACTCCTGAACGTGTTCAACGTGCTCGCCGGGGGTGCCGTGCAGCGCATGGCGATCTTCGCCCTCGGGATCATGCCTTACATCTCGGCCTCAATCATCATGCAGCTGATGCAGACGGTGATTCCGGAACTGGAGGCACTGAAGAAGGAAGGCGAGGCGGGCCGCAAGACCCTCAACCAATACACGCGCTACGCCACTGTCGGATTGGCGGCACTGCAAGCCTACGGAATCGCTATCGGTCTCGAACATTGGGGCAATGTCGTCATCGATCCCGGCTGGTTCTTCCGTATCTCCACCGTCATCACCCTGACCGGCGGCACAATCCTGCTGATGTGGCTTGGCGAGCAGATCACCGCGCGCGGCGTCGGCAACGGCATCTCGCTTATCATCTTCATCGGGATTGTGGCGCGCTTTCCGAGCTACATCGCGCAGGCGTTTGAGGCCGGCCGCACCGGCGCGCTGCCACCGCTGGTGCTGATCTTCGCCATGGTCGGCATCGTGGCGCTGATCACCGGAATCGTGTTCATGGAGCGGGCGCAGCGACGCCTTTTGGTGCAGTACCCCAAGCGCCAGGTAGGGCAGCGCATGTTCGGTGGGGAATCTTCGCACCTGCCGCTCAAGATCAACGTCTCAGGCGTCATCCCGCCGATTTTCGCCTCCTCAATCCTGCTGATGCCGACGACTGTCGCGAACTTCAACTCACAGAACATTCCGGATTGGCTCGCCACTATGGTGGCCTACATCAGTCACGGGTCGGTGCTTTACCTCGTACTCTACGCCTCGATGATCATCTTCTTCGCTTTCTTCTACACCTCGGTCATCTTCAACCCCGAGGAGACGGCGGATAACCTCAAGAAGTATGGCGGCTTCATCCCGGGTATCCGGCCAGGCAAGAAGACGGCGGAATACATCGACTATGTGCTGACGCGCGTCACTGTCGTCGGGGGAATTTATCTCGCGATCGTTTGCCTCATCCCGGAATACATCATCTATCGCTACAATCTGCCGTTTGCGCTGGGTGGGACGTCTATCCTGATCGTTGTCAGCGTCATGATGGACACGGTGGCCCAGATCCAAAGTCACCTGATCGCGCAGCAGTATGAGGGTCTGATCAAGCGGTCGCGGCTCAGGGGGCCCCGCCGGTGAATCTGGTTCTCTTCGGGCCGCCGGGCGCAGGCAAGGGAACTCAGGCGAAGATTCTCACAGAAACTCGCGGACTGCAGCAGCTGTCGACCGGCGATATGCTGCGCGCTGCTATCGCGGCTGGCACCGCTCTTGGCCTTGAATGCAAGGCGATCATGGATCGTGGCGACCTGGTGTCAGATGCGATCGTGATCGGCATCATTGCCGAGCGGCTGGATCAGCCCGATTGCGCCAATGGCGCTGTCTTCGACGGGTTTCCCCGCACAATTGCCCAAGCCGAGGCCTTGGACCGGCTGCTCCAGTCAAGGGGCAGCCAGATAGATGTGGCCATCGAGTTGAGGGTGAATGACGAGATCTTGATCCAACGCTCGAAGAACCGGGTGGCGGAGATGACCGCTGCGGGCAAGACGCCGCGGCCAGACGACACGCCCGAGACCCTGAGGACCCGGCTTGACGTTTACTACAAGAATACCGCGCCGCTGATCGCCTACTACCGCAACCAGGGCAAGTTGCGGACGGTAGATGGCATGGCCTCCATCTCCGATGTCACGCGCGAAATCGCGCAGGTCCTCGACAGCCTCTGACCGGCCCGACGGTGCGGCGCCTCCAAACCTGAAGCCGGTATCTTTGTCTTTCGATAACGCCTCTTCGCGCGAGGTTCCCTCTGCTTCACTTTATAAGTCTAGTGAAGTAAAAGAAGCAACGTGGCAGATTACGCGAAGTCATCGCGTCTTCCAGGCAGTATCTGCGGCGCCTGCTGTGGATGGTGGCAGCAAAGTTCCCGATGAAATAGAAATTGACTAGCGCAACTGCAGTGCACACCCCTTGATTTTGCTGGAAAAACCCCAAGATCGTGACGATACGTCACGTTCGTGTCACTTTTAATTTGACGAAGCATAGCTCAGCGGGCATCAAACGATCACCGCTTGGGGGAAGGCGGCCTATCGGTCGGACCTAACGAAGCCAAAAACGTCGATCCGAAACGAAGAGTCAGAGCCCAATGACGCAAAAGATCGGTGATGCGCTCCGCCGCAGCGACTGCGCCTTGGCCGGAGCTGTGTTCCTCGCCCTGTCCACCGTTGCCGCTGCCGCAGCCCTAGCGCCCCCATCTGACAACGCAGCGCCCCGCCTGCGAGTTCTGCCCGCCGAAGACAAAGTCTCCGAGGAACTTCCTCCACTGCCGCTTGCGGCGCCCGAGATAGCACCTCTTCCTCGTCCCAATCCGATTGCCCGAATTCGCATTCAGGTGGCGCTGGAGAATTTGGCTTCCGAGGCATCCTGTCTGGCCGAGGCGATGTATTACGAAGCCCGTGGTGAAGGGCTGGCCGGTGAGAAGGCGATCGCGGAGGTCGTCGTGCACCGAACGCAGCGTGGGGGCTTTCCGCACTCCATTTGCGGCGTCGTGCACCAGGGTCAGGGCGAGGCATGCCAGTTCTCATTCTTGTGCAATGGGGCGGCGGACCAGCCGAAGGATACAGCCGACTGGTCGCGCGCCGTTCGGCGAGCCACGCAAATTCTCACCGGCGCGCTTCCGCTGAACAACATCACAGAGGGCGCGATTGCCTTCCACGCGACCGCAGTCCAGCCGGACTGGCCCGGCATGGTGCCCACCGTGCGGATCGGCAATCACCTGTTTTTTCGCCGGCCGGGGCACACCCGCTCGATCTGAGTGGCGTCAAAAATCGAGCGCGACATCCAGGTTCGGTGCGCTGTGGGTGATGGCCCCCGAAGAAATGTAATCGACCCCGGTTTCCGCAATTTGGCGCACCGTCGCCTGAGTGACGTTGCCGGACGCTTCGAGCGCGGCGCGTCCCTTGCTGAGCGCCACCGCGCGTTGAAGATCGGCCAAGCTCATGTTATCGAGCAGGATGCAATCGATGCCGAGCGTCAGCGCCTCTTCCAGCTGCGCCAGCGTGTCTACCTCCAGCTCGATACGCGCCATGTGAGCCGTTGCCTCGCGCACGCGCTCGATTGCCGGGCGAATTCCGCCTGCCGCCGCGATGTGATTGTCCTTGATGAGAATGGCATCATCCAACCCGAAGCGGTGATTGAGTCCACCGCCGCAGCGGACCGCATATTTCTCCAAGACCCGAAGCCCTGGCGTGGTCTTGCGCGTGCAGACGATCCGCGCCTTTGTTCCACCGACCGCGTCGACGAGCGCGCGCGTCGCCGTGGCAATTCCGGACAGATGCCCGACGAAATTCAGCGCTACTCGCTCGGCGGTCAGGATCGCCCGGGCTGGACCTTCGATAGTGGCGAGCAACGATCCCGCTTCGGCGCGTGATCCATCCGGTTGTACGGCGACAAAGGATAAGGACGGCTCGATAAGTCGAAATGCGCAGTCGGCCGCGATCAGGCCGGCAATTGTTCCTTGTTTGCGGGCGACCAATCGTGCGGTCGCGCGCTGGTCCGCCGGCACAATAAGATCGGTGGTGAGATCGCCCGCACGCCCTATATCCTCGACAAGCGCTTGGCGAACAATCGGCTCGATGAGAAGCGTGTTCGGTGGGCGGGGGAAGGGCAGGGCGATCTGCATCTCGTCACGTGGTGCATGCCGCGGCGGTGCGGCTTGGCTTACCGGAAAGAACGGCGTCGGCCTCCGCCGCCGTCATGCGCGTGCATGTTGCTTCCGCCGCGGCACGCGGGCAATCGGTGCGGAAATGGGCGCCGCGGCTTTCCCGTCGGCGCAAAGCACCGGCAATCACCAGTTTCGCAGTGGCTGTCATGTTGAGCAGCGCGGATTCGCCGTTCGCCGCGCGCTCCGCGCCGGCAACGATCTCAGCGGCCGTCCGCAGCCCCTGTTCTGTGCGTTCGAGCCCAACATATCTGCTCATCGCATCGCGTAGAACCTGCGGTACAGCGAATTCGCGAGCGGCGCTCGGTGCGGGCGGAAGATCGTGTCCAGTGCCAATGATAACTCTGCCTCTGATGTCCTCAGCGGCGCGGGCACCGACAACAAGCGCCTCCAGCAGCGAGTTCGACGCAAGACGGTTCGCGCCATGTAATCCCGTCGAGGCGCATTCGCCCACGGCCCAAAGTCCAGAGAGCGACGAGCGGGCAGCATGGTCGGTTGCAACGCCACCCATGTGATAGTGCGCCGCCGGTGCCACCGGGATTGGATCGAGCGTCGGATTGATGCCGGCTGACTTGCAGGCGGCATAGACGGTTGGGAAATGTTCCGCAAACCGACCGCTGATGGCATCGCGGCAATCGAGGAAGACGCGATGCCCGCGCACGATCTCGCGGTGAATGGCACGCGCAACCACGTCGCGCGGCGCAAGCTCGGCATCCGGGTGAACCGCCGGCATGAAGCGCCGGCCGCTCTCGTCGATGAGAATGGCCCCTTCGCCACGCAAGGCTTCCGTCGCCAGCGGCGCCGGGTCGCGGCCGACGGCAATGGCTGTGGGATGAAACTGCACGAACTCCGGATCGGCGATTGCAGCCCCGGCACGCGCTGCCATGCCGAGGCCTTGGCCGGTGGATTCGGCGGGATTCGTGGTCACCGCATACAGCGCCCCGATGCCGCCGGTCGCGAGGATCACGGCATGGCTGCGGAACAGCGCCAGCCGCGTCTGCGCGCCAATTCCGTGGCGTGCGAAGACTCCAACCATGCGGCCATCTTGCGTGGCCAGCTCTATCGCCTGAAATCCTTCGGCAAATTGGATTGACGGCGTTGCGAACGCCCGCTCCGCAAGCACGCGCGAAATCTCGGCGCCGGCACGATCGCCGCTGACATGGACGATGCGTGCACGGGAATGTGCCGCTTCTTGGGCCAACGAGAGCGATCCATCCGGGCTGCGATCGAATGGGACTCCGAAGGCGATCAGGTCATTGATCCGATCAGGCGCCTTGCGCGTGACGAACGCAACAACTTCACCATCGCAGGTCCCTGCGCCAGCCCGCATCGTATCGGCGGCATGCAGCTTCCAATCGTCATCGCTGCCCATGGCGGCGGCGATCCCGCCTTGCGCCCAAGCGCTGGAGCCGGACGCGCCCGGCCGTCTCCCGGCAAGCACAAGCGCAGGGAACGGTGAGAGCTTCAGAGCCGTGAAGAGGCCGGCTATTCCAGCGCCGACAACCAGCGCACCCTTGCAATCGATGACGTTGTCGATGAGCATGGCTTAAGCCGCAGCACGCCGCGCCGCAGGCGCGCCGACCGCAAGCATCCGCTCCACGGCGGCTCTGGCGCGTGCCGCGACAGCCGAATCGACCGTCACCTCGTGCGTCATGGTCTGCAGCGAGTGAAGAATCTTCGGCAGGGTGATCTGCTTCATGTGCGGACAGAGATTGCACGGCCGCACGAATTCAGTTTGCGGAAATTCGACCGCGACGTTGTCGCTCATCGAGCATTCGGTCACCAGCACGACCCGCGCCGGCTTGCGGCTTCCGACGAAGCTGATCATGCCAGAGGTGGAACCCGCATAATCCGCCTCGGCAACCACCTCGGGAGAGCATTCGGGATGCGCTAGAACCACAACCCCGGGACTGGCCTCGCGGTAGCCGCGAATGTCGGCCGCGGTGAACCGCTCATGCACTTCGCAACGGCCCTTCCAGGATATGATCTTCACCTTCGTTTGCTTGGCAACGTTCTGTGCCAGATATTCATCGGGGATCATGATGACCGTGTCGACGCCGCGTTCGCGCGCGATGTCTTCCACCACCGCCACCGCGTTGGATGACGTGCAGCAGACGTCGCTCTCCGCCTTCACCTCGGCCGACGTATTCACGTAGGTCACGACCGGCAGACCGGGAAATTTCTGCTTCAGCAGATGAACATCTGCGCCGGTGATTGAGGCCGCCAGCGAGCAGCCTGCGCGCAAGTCAGGAATGAGCACAGTCTTCTCCGGCGACAGCACCTTCGAGGTTTCGGCCATAAAGTGAACACCGGCCTGAACGATTACGGATGCGTTAGTCTTCGTTGCTTCGCGCGCGAGCTGAAGCGAGTCGCCGACAAAATCCGCCACACAGTGGAAGATCTCAGGCGTCATGTAATTGTGGCCGAGGATAACCGCATTCTTCTCCCGCTTCAGTTCGTTGATCGCCTGGACGTAAGGCGCATGCACCGGCCACTCCACCTCGGGGATGACGTGCGCGACCTTCTCGTAGAGACCGCGGGTGGCCCGCGAGACCTCCGGCGTAAAGTGAAGGACCTGGCCGCTTCGGCCGGTTGTTCCTTCGATCACGTTTGCCTCCATTATACTCTATTTGAGTATATATATGGTCCAAAAAGACCAGCCTTCAAGGCCGAGACGCTTATGCTATCCCTGAGCATAAATCTGTCAAGGGTGGGGTGGCGGTGTCCGCACGCCGCATTTTCTGGGACCGGAAATCGTGTAAATTCAAATCTCTAGTCGAGGGGTCCGGAATGAGAGCGAAACTTCTGCGTCTGTCCGCAGCTGCGAGTTTGTGGGCGATCGTTGGGGTGGCCGGTCATGCGCAGGGTGAAGAGCTGCAGCTGTCCGGCCTTGTGGGAGGCGGTTTCGCCAACCTGAAAACGCCCGGCGGCGACACAACCGATTGGAACGGGCGCGCCTCCGCGAACCTGATGATCACCGATCCAGGTTTCAATGTGCAGGCCAACATCCAGGACGAGCGCCTGAATTATCCCAAGAGCGCCGGCGGAGACTCGCTGTTGAGTTACGGCGGCGATGTCTACTGGCGGGATTACGCCGGCGTGTTCGGCGCGAATGTTTCGACCGTGCAATTTCCGCACGCGGGTTCGACGGAGGTGACGTTCGGCGGATTCGGCGAAGGTTATGTGATGCAAAGCCTGACGCTCAGGATGAAGGGCGGGCTCGTGCGCGGACACACAGATGCGTATTACGCCGATGCGGGGTTCGTCGCGTATCCTTTCAAGAGTATCGCACTCAGCGCCGATGTGAATTATGCGAAAATCCACAATGGTGGACCGACTTTGCGCGACGGAAAGTTCATGGCGGAATTTCTGCCGGTTTCGGATATT
This sequence comes from Rhizomicrobium sp., assembly GCA_036500585.1. Lineage (GTDB taxonomy): Bacteria > Pseudomonadota > Alphaproteobacteria > Micropepsales > Micropepsaceae > Rhizomicrobium. The sequence continues at coordinate 7,250 of DASYBT010000270.1, read as the reverse complement.
CCGGTGAGTCTTACGCTCGGTTATGATTACGAGAAGGTCAGCCAGATCAGCGACCATATCGACATCTTGTCTGTCGGCCTGAAGATCTACTTTGGCGGAGCCGGCCGGGATGGTTCACTGAGGTCTCGGCAACGCAATGGCATTGCCACATGGGACGGTCCGCCGGATACGCTCAAGGCGCTCACATTCTAGAATTTCGATGTTTTGCCCTTTACACACCGGTGCGGCGAGCGCCCAGGCGTACGCCTGGTGCATGCCGCTCGCCCAAGACTTCCCGACGGAATCGGAACAGTTCCGCCGGCCTGCCGCGTCCGGCGCGTGCGAACTTGCCCGTACGCTCAACGAGACCCTGTTCCTCAACCAATCTCCGAAAGTTCTGCTTGTGCAGACGAATTCCGGAGATAGCCTCCACGCTTCTTTGCAGATCCAGCAGGGTGAATGTCGGCGGCACAAGCTCGAAGACCACGGGACGATACTTCATCTTGCCGCGCAAACGCGCGATGGCTGTCGCGAGTATGCGGCGGTGATCGAATGCCATGCTGTCGCCCAAGGGCGGCGTGGGAAGCGAGTCACGACGATCTATTCTCCCGTCGAATTTCGCCTCTTCCACCAGACCTGCTTCGTAAAGCAACTCATATCGTTCGAGCACCCGTTCTTCGTCCCAATGAAGGCCGTCTACCCCGAAGCATACGCGCACGCGCGTACGCCGCAGCTCGGCCATTGTGGAATCGGTTGCGTTCTTAATGAAATCCCGTAGCGACGGGACGATCAGCCGATCGATGATGGCAGGTTTTTCTGCTCGCCAATCTTCCCACGGGAAGTACCGATACCATTCGCCCCACTGCGTGTCCGGTGCCTGCAGATCGCCGGTCGCCAGTGTTAGAGCGAGATAACCCACAGAGACCACGCGCGGTCCTTCGTCCGGTCCCCGCACGTGGCGCCCGCGGTCACCGAATGTATAGAGCTGTTCGGCATAGTCGAACGCAAGATAGGTCTGCTCCTGGACCCAGGTGCGCAAGCCGCTTTCCAGCGTTCGGTGGCGTAACGGATCGAATGGGCCGAAGGGCAGGGCGTCGCGGGCTCCAGGATGACGGACCACAAGCACTTGCGGCCTGTTATCGGCAATCGAAACGATGGCCGCGGACAATCCGATTTCGACGGGATGCTGTGTGTGCGCAAAGGTCTTCGCGACTGCGCTTGCCGACTGCGATCCCCCGCGCGCCAATTTCAGTCCCCGCTGATCGCCAGTGCTTCCAGCGACACCGGCAGTTCGACGCAACAGCCTTCCGCAACAATCGTTCCCCGCCCGATGGCTTCGATGGCCGAGACCATGCGGCCGTTTCGTCCCATCGCGTCGTCCGCGAGTTGAATCATCAGCCGGTTAGGGCATGCGTGTGGCGCGCGATTCCGGAGCGCACGGGCGAGTTCCAACTCGCGCCCCGGCCCCACTTTATCGCACAGCAAGATGTACGCCGCCGCCGTCGAACGGCTTACGCCGGCCCAACAATGCACCAACAAAGGCGCTTCGCACTTCCAGCCGCGGCCGAATTCGATCAGGTTCTCGACTTGGCTGCTGCACGGCGGACAATTGCTGAGCCAGCTGTCCGATACATCCTCGAGAGCCAGACGCAGATGGCGATCCGGGGCGAAGCCGAGTTTCGGTGCGATCATATGATCTGGCGCCAACAGCGTGACGATGTGTGACGGGCGATACCGGTGAATAGACTGGTCGACGGCGGATAGAGGCGTTATCAGGATCATGCGTGCTAAGATCCTCCCTTGGTCCACCTAGCGGAAAGTGATGACGGAATGAAGGCCGCATTCGTGATTATGGGCTGAGGCGGCCGAACCGGTCCAGATAACTTTCTTGTGCTTCGTTTGGCGGCAGGGGAATCAGTATCGGGGGTTTGAGGCTTTGCGGCGGCGTTCCGAAGAAGCGGCGAGCTTCCGGTTCGTCGAATCCCGCGAGCTGGGTCGCCTCCCAATAGGCGGAGATGTGATCGGCACGTTTGAGCACTGACAACAATTCGCGGGGGGCGCGAGCCGGCAGGCCAAAGCGCAGATGGATGGAAGCCAGCAGCCTGAGTTCGAAATCCTTGTAGTCGATGCCCACGGCCGCCTTGAACGGACTGATCAGGTCGCCAACTACGTACTCAGGCGCATCATGCAGCAACGCCATCAGCCGGCCTTCGCGTGCGATCCGCGGCATGAGTCCGGCGGTGATTTGCTCTACAAGCAAGCAATGCTGGGCGACAGAGAACGCGTGAGCCCCGATGGTTTGGCCGTTCCAGCGCGAAACCCGTGCCAAGCCATGCGCAATGTCTTCGATCTCGATGTCGAGCGGGGAAGGATTCAGAAGATCAAGCCGACGGCCGCTCAGCATACGCTGCCACGCACGGCCATCGCGCTGTTTCATTGCCATTCCGAAATCAGCTCAGCTTGCGCAGAACGACGCTGCCTGCCGTATAGCCGGCACCGAACGAGCAGAGGTGCCCCAAATCACCGGCGTTCAAATCGGAACTGAACTGGTGGAAGGCGATGATGGAACCGGCCGAACTCGTATTGCCGTATTCCTCGAGAACGTTCGGCGCTTCTCCGTGACGCGGATCGCGGCCAAGGACTTTGCGCGCGATCAGATCGTTCATGTTGATGTTCGCCTGGTGTAGCCACAGGCGCTTCAGCTCCGATGGCGTGATGTCGAGTTCCGCCAGATGCTCAAGCATGAACTCGGCAACCATCGGCACAACTTCCTTGAACACCTTGCGCCCTTTTTGCGTGATGAGCTTGTCGGGCGCTCCCGCAGTTTCCGGCGAGAAGCGGTTCATCGGCCCGAAATTGTTGCGGATGTTGTTTGAATAGACCGACTTCAGCCTGGTGCCCACGATCTCCCAGGCGTTTTCGCCATCGGCATGCTGGGCTCGTTCCACGATGCAGGCGGTGGCGGCGTCCCCGAAAATGAAATGCGTTTCGCGGTCGCGCAGGTTCAGATGACTCGTGCAGATTTCCGGGTTTACGCAAAGCACGACTTTTGCCTGTCCCTGACAGATCAGGCCCGCTGCAGTCTGGATACCGAAGGTCGCGGAAGAACAACCGGCCAGCATGTCGAAGCCGAATCCGGCAATGCCCAAGGCCTCCTGAACCTCGATTGCGATTTGCGGATACGGCCGCTGCATGATGGAAGCGGCAACCACGACGCCATCGATTTCCCCCGCAGTCCGGTGCGCCGCATCGAGGGCTTGGCGCGCCGCCGCAACCGCGATCTCGGCTGAAATGGAAATATCCTCGTTCCCGCGTTCTGGCACTCGCGGACACATGATCTCCGGATCGAGCATGCCATTCCGCGCCATGACATGGCGCCTTCGAATGCCGGAAGCCTTGATGATGAATTCGTCGCTCGATTTCAGAAGGGGGTGGAGCGTTTCGGACGCGATCTCGCGCGCGTGCTCCGTATTGTACCGGCGCACGTATTCGTTGTAAGCCTCGACCAGCTCAGCATTGCTGATCGTGTCTGGCGGCACGTACAAACCGGTGCCGCTGATCGCGATTCTGACCACGAAACTGCCCTTCGTCCCGAAACGACTAGGCTGGCCGACAGCGCTGCCAAAGGCAAGCAAAAGCTAGGCACTGGCCGGATAAGCAGTTGCGACTGCTGATCAAAAGTCCCGTTGATTTGGCACCCGGGCGCCGCCGCTCCGGCGCCTCTCGTGGACTGCCGTACCCGAATCGAACTGGGCGGGTTAGAAATAGCTGATCAACGAGTCCAGATCGGGCCGCAATCGCTCTTCGGGTTCCACCGCAGGCTTGCCGACGTAAATGAAGCCGGCGATGCGTTCGCCAGGGCCCAGGCCAAGGGCCTCGAGCACGTTCAAGTCAAAGGCGCACCACTCCGTAATCCAGCTGGCGACAAAACCCATCGCGTGTGCTGCGATCAGCATGTTTTGGCAGCAGGCACCGGCGGACAATTGCTGCTCCCATGGTGGGATGGGGATGCCCTCTCGCACCCGGCTCACCACGCCGATGACCACCGGTGCACGGAGAAAACGGTTGCGCTCCATCGTCAGCCGTTCGGGCGAGGCGTCTGGATCGCTCTCCCAAATCGTTCGCTCCAGAAGTTCACCCATCCGGGAGCGGCCGTCGCCTTCGAAGAGAATAAAACGCCACGGTGCCAATTTGCCATGGTCTGGGACCCGTGCGCCAGCCGCCAGGATGGTTCGCAGTTGCTCAGGCGAAGGTCCTGGTCCCGTCATGGCCTTTGCGGAGCCGGAACGGCGGGAAAGCAGGAGGTCGAGGGAGGCCGGGGCAGCCCTGTTCAAGGGTTGATCGTTCGACATGGATGGGGCCGTATATACGAATAGCCAGCATGGATTGCCAATGCAGAGTGGATAGTTATGTAACGAGAACTTGGCAGGTAGTCCTGTTGTAAGCTGATGTTAGAGGGCGAAATGGCCGTCATTGCCGAGAAGTTCGATTTTTGCGATCCGGTGTGGGCTGCCCTCCGCGTGCAGGCGGAGGAACTCGCCAGGACCGAGCCCTCGCTTGCCAGCTTCGTGCATGCCAGGGTGCTGAAGCACACACAACTCGAAAATGCTCTCTCCTATCACCTTGCCAGCAAACTCGGCACCGATGAACTCAGCCCCATGCTGGCGCGTGAGATTTTCGACGAGGCGCTTGCGGCGGACGCGCAAATTGGCGAATCCGCCCGCGCCGATCTCTCCGCCATCTTCGAGCGCGATCCGGCCTGCCATTCATACGTGCAGGCGTTTCTTTTCTTCAAGGGATTTCACGCGCTGCAGTCCTACCGGGTTGCCCATTGGTTGTGGAACGCCGGTCGGCAATGGCTCGCCTATTTCATTCAGAGCCGGGTGTCGGAGTTGTTTGGCGTCGACGCGCATCCTGCGGCGCGCATCGGCCGCGGCATTTTTCTGGATCATGCGACCGGTATTGTGGTCGGAGAGACGGCTGTGGTGGAAGACGATGTCTCGATGCTCCACGGCGTGACGTTGGGCGGCACGGGCAAGGAGAAGGGTGATCGGCACCCGAAAGTGCGGCGCGGCGTTCTGCTCTCGGTCGGCGCAAAAGTGCTCGGAAACATCGAGATCGGCGAGTTCTCGCGTGTCGGTGCCGGCAGCGTTGTCCTGAAATCTGTTCCTCCGCACACCACGGTTGCCGGGGTTCCCGCAAAGGTGATCGGCCAGGCCGGTTCCGAGCGGCCGTCTCAGGACATGCAGCAGTGCCTCGAGGGTGCGGATTTCCAAATCTGAACTGCCGACGCATGTCGCATCGGCTTAGAGTGCGTCCAGGATCTTGAACCCGGTAAGCGCCGCGGCCACCAGCGGCTTTCGCAGCAGTGCGCCGCCGGGAAATTTGTGCGCCGGCACGCGCGCAAACACGTCGAATCGCTCAGGCTGTCCCAAGGCAGCCTCCGCCATGACGACGCCTCCCACGTTGGCGAGCGCGACGCCCTGACCCGAATAGCCATGCGCGTACAGCACACGCTCTGAAAGGCGCCCCAGATGCGGCATGCGCGTCCGTGTGATGCCGACCGTGCCGCACCAGGCAAACTCGATGGCTGCGTCGGCCAGCATCGGGTACACCTTCGCCATCCGCGGGCGCACCAGGCGCGCGATGTCCTTCGGTGCCGACCAATAGGCTTCGCGGCCGGCATACAGCATGCGGTGGTCGGCGCTCTTGCGGTAGTAGTCGAGCACGTGGCGGGTATCGGCCACTGCCGCGTCTAAGGGCAATACGCGCGCGGACAGTTCCGGTGAAAGCGGCGCCGTCGCCACAACGAAGCTTTCGACGTGGGCGATATACGCCGCCAGCGCCGGCGCGATGGCACCCGAAAATGCATCCGTCGCGAGCAGCACTTTGCCGGCTGCAATCGTGCCGTTCGCGCAGCGGAGGTTCACGCGGTCTTTGTCTTCGTCGAGAGTTTGTACTTGGGAATGTTCGAAGATCTGCACGCCCGCAGTTTCGGCAGCCGCAGCGAGCCCGCGTGCATACTTCAGCGGATGCAAATGCCCTCCGCCGCCGTCCCACCGCGCACCGGGATACACATCGGTGCCCAACTGCTCCGCGGTCTTCGTCGCGTCCATCATGCGCGCGCGATAGCCGTAGGCCGCGGACAGATGCTCCGTGTCTTCCGAAAGTTCGCGCAGCGCCGCGCGATCGTGTGCCGCGATCACAAGCCCGTGCTTGAGATCGCAGGCGATATCATGTTCGGCGATGCGATCGCAGAGCAGGGACTTGGACTCGTCGCTCAGATTCCACAAGTCGCGCGCGTGCAGGGGGCCGAGCCAACGCTCGAGTTCCGCTTGCGTCTTTCGCAAGCCCGTGTGGATTTGGCCGCCGTTGCGGCCGGACGCCGCGAAGCCCACCTGTTCCGCTTCGACCACAATAAGTCGCGCGCCGGCCTCCGCCAGCGCCAAAGCCGCATTCAGGCCGGTGAAGCCGGCGCCAACCACGCAGAAATCCGACCGCACGACCCCGGAGAGTGGCACGCGGTCCGGGCGTGGTGCCGCACTTGCCGCATAGTAACCCTGTGGGAATTCGCCGCTCATGGGACGATCATGCTGCACGAGACGCTGCGCGGGAAGCTTCGGACCGGGCCCCCTGCGCTTGACCCCCGGGCTGCCCGCATGCCACTTCATTGCCCGACCCAATCGGCGAGTGATCCTTTGACCCGCAGCGAAATCTGGCGCCTCGAAAAATATCTGCGCAACCTGTTCCGGCTCGACACCATCAGCGTGGTGGAGCGGCCAAATCAGTCGGATTCCGTTGAGGTGCACGTCGCCGGCGAGTTCATCGGCATCATCTTCCGCGACGAGGAAGACGGCGACATCTCCTACGCGTTTCAGATGGCGATCCTGGAAATGGACCTCCCGCCGGCGCCGGCCTCGCGCTCCTAATCGCAATCAACTCTGGTGCGCGAACCGGTGCATCAGGCGGTCGACGCCTATCGCGATCTCCTTCCAGCGCGACAATTGAGCCCGTTTGAACCGGTAGCTGAGCGAGAGGTGCTGCGGGAGCCGTTCGTCCCTGAGACAGCTCGGGCTCGGCACATGCGCTGACTTACGGTCGCATCGGAGCACGACAACGTGCTTGCCGATCTGCCCGACGAAGAGGTCTTCGCCACGGTAACCGGAGTCGTCACGGAACTGGTATTCGGTCAATCCGAAGGGGGCAGGCTGACCTCTCGGGTAGACCACATAATCGAGATAGATGCGCTGGAGTCGTTGGCTTTCCGAAAG
>DASYBT010000269.1:0-10601 GCA_036500585.1 Rhizomicrobium sp. | reverse complement strand
AAAAATTCTGCGCTGCGCTTGAATTTTTCGACCCTCCCTCAAGGGGAGGGTGAGTGAATCTCATGAGAATCTTTCGTCACTATGACGACATTCCGGAAGCGTACCGACGTGCCGCCGTGGCCATCGGCAATTTCGACGGCGTGCATCTGGGCCATCAGGCACTGCTCGCCCGAACGAAGGCGCTGGCGCGGGCGAACTCTGCACCGGCCGGGGTGCTCGCCTTCGAGCCGCATCCGCAGGAGTATTTCCGCCCCGAGGCCGAGCCGTTCCGGCTGACACCGTTCCGCACCAAGGCGCGGCTGCTGGCCGAGTGCGGCGTCGACGCGATGTACGCCGTCGCCTTCGATGCGGCGATGGCGCAGCGCACCGCGGAAGAATTCGTGCGCGACGTGCTGGTACAGGGATTGGGGGCGCGCGCCGTTATCGTGGGCGGCGATTTCCGCTTCGGCAAGGGACGCGCGGGCGACACCGCGATGCTTGCCGAGCTCGGGCGCCGTTACGGATTCGCGCTGGAGGTGTTCGAACCCGTCCTGGCGCACGATGCGCAGAAAATTTCTTCGACGGAAATCCGCGATGCGCTGAAGGCGGGAAAGCCCGAAGTGGCAGCGCAACTGCTGGGCCATTGGTGGGCCATCGAGGGCCATGTCGAGCACGGCGATGCGCGCGGGCGCGAGCTCGGCTTTCCGACCGCGAACATGCCGCTCGATGGCTACATGCGTCCGGCCTTCGGCATCTATGCCGTGCGCGCGACCATCACGGAAAGCGAGAAGCCTGGCCGCAGGTATTTCGGTGTTGCCAATGTCGGCATCCGGCCGATGTTCGAAACGCCGCGTCCGCTGATCGAAACCTACCTATTCGATTTTTCCGGCGACCTCTACGGCAAGCATTTGTCCGTCGAACTGATCGCCTATCTGCGGCCGGAGATGACGTTCGACTCGGTCGAGGCCCTGAAGTCGCAAATGACCAAGGACAGCGAACAGGCCCGCCACATCCTGCCCCGGCTGGTCACAACGAACTGAATTGGCTTCACGCAGCCTGTTCGACTTCCCATCCCTTGCACGCGAGCAGAACGGAGCGCGGAACCGGCCTTTCGCCGCTCGAATAATATGCCACCATCCGGCGCGACAACCCGAGTGCCTCCGCAGCCTTTGTCAGCGACAGGCCGTGGCGCATTCTCCATTCCAGGAATTCACGCGTGTCGCCGTGTCCCGTTACGGTCAACGTTTCCAGCCACAGCGAATCGGCTCCAAATTCCGGACCGCCTGGCCATTCGATGCTGTGCCCCCAGTCGCCGATATCGACCTGGCCAAACTTGTCCTCGTCACGCAATGAGCGAAACGGACGCTTTCGCATCGTGCCACTCAGGTCGATCCTGGCCTGCGTTCCGTCGGACCATCTCAACATAAGGGTGGCCGGCGGCTCCGCCCTGACGGCCTTGATGGTTCGCATTCGCTCTGTGACACTCATGGATTGAGCTCCCGCCAAGTGGTCATCAATACATGCCGATGTTCGCGCGCCCATGCCCGAGCGGATTCCAACACTTGCAAAGGTGCATTGCCAACGATCAGTTCTCCGGTGGCGATTGCAACGGAGCAGCGGTAGTTCGGCCCTTCGACATGGAAGTGCGGAATTCCGTGCTCTCGACCGTAGACTGCAATCTTCCAGCGATGGGCGCGATGCAGCGTCACCATCGCTGCACGATAGTGCAATGAGTGCATCAGTGCAAGGAAGCGTGCCTAAAAAGCCATCGGCCCGGCGAGCAAAGCCGCCGAGCCGATGACCAAGCCTCGTATCTGCCTAACTCAAGGCAGAGCGGGGGGCTTTAGCGGTGACGGTCGTGACCGCCCTCATGTCCGGCGTGACCGCCCTCATGTCCGGCGTGACCGGCAAAGTGTCCACGGACCTCGTGTCCACCACCCCAATGGCCGCCGTCGCGTCCACCCATGTGACCGCCGTACACGCGTCCACCCATGTGACCGCCGTAGCCGCGCCCACCAAAGTGGCCGCCATATGCACGGCCGCCCCAATGCCCGCCATATCCACGGCCACCCCAATGACCGCCGCGCCAGGCGCCGCCGCTGTGGGACCAGTTGTAATGGACGCCGCGCCAGCCGCCCCAATTGTGCCAACCGCCGCGATACCAGAAGTACGGCCGTCCGCCCCACCAGCGATAGTAGTGCGGTCCGTACACCCAGCGGCCGCCGAGGAAGACGCCGCCGGAATACACGGGATAGCCGCAACTGCCGCCGTAGTAGTAGTCGTAGGAATAGCACGGGCCAGGCGGATAATAGCCGGGGCCGTAATAGTACCCGGGCACCCCGATGCCGATGCCGATGGCGACGCGGGCTTCCGCCGGCGCCGTGGTGCCGATCATGGCAACCGAGGCGAGGCCTGCCGCCGCTATCGCCCCCGTCAATAGCTTCTTCATTCGTGTCATAGCTCTAATTCCTCCTTCAGGGCCCCTCCGGGTCATGCGCTGGAATCTCGCGCCCTGGGGCTGAACCTGACATGAACGGCATTTTCAGAGATTAACCACTTCAGGCCGACTTCCCGCGCCCCTGGATGGGCCAGATTGCCTCGACCGTATCGCCGCGCACGCAGGCGTAGGAATCGTAGAGATTCACGGTCGGATCGCAGTGCGGGACGATGCAAGTGATGACGTCGCCCGGCTTCAGCTTCTGCGTGCTTGCGTCGTAGAGAACGCCGCCCTGCTCGTCGCCGAAGAAAAAATAGGAAGCACCCTCCGGTGCGCCGGACGCGATCTGCGGCGAGCCGGCATCGGTTGCGAACGCCTTGAACCCGGCATCGGTGGTGGCCAGCCCGTCGCGATGCACGCTGATCACCGTCGTCTGCACGAACAGCGACGTTGCGAACGGCACGCGATCGCCAGGCCTTGTCCAAACGTCATTGTACTGACGATCCATGAAGACATATGAGCCGACCTGCAGCTCGGTCAAGGTGCGGGCGTCGGGATCGATGTCGAACGTGCCGGTGCCGCCGCCGGTCAAAATGCCGGGGACAAGTCCCCTCGCCTTCAACGCATCACGAAAATCTGCGAGCTCCTGCATCACTTTCAGTGAGCTGTCGCGCCGCTCATTCGGCGATTCCAGATGCTGCAGATTGCCGGCGTAGCATTGCAGACCCGCGTATTCGAGCGCCTTGGAATTCGCGACCTGCGCGACCAGTGCAATGGCGTCATCGGCGGGGCGGATTCCGGTTCGCCCCATTCCCGGATCGATGTCGACGATCACGCGCAGCCGCTTGCCGGCTTGCTCTGCGGCTTCGGCCAGCCGCAACGCGATCTGCGCATCGTCGCACACGACCATCAATTCGCGCAGGCGATCATTCAGCGCGACCGCGCGCACCATGCCCTGCTCGGTCACGATCGGCGAGGTGATGAGGATGGACTCGATGCCGCCGTCCGCGAGCGCCTCCGCTTCGCCCAGTTTGGCGGCGCAAACGCCGAGCGCACCCGCCTCGATCTGCCGCCTCGCAATCTCCACCGATTTGTGCGTCTTGGCGTGCGGCCGAAGCGATACGCCGACGTGCTGAGCATGCTCCGCCATCGCGGCGATATTCCGCTCAAGCACATCGAGATCGATGACCAGCGCCGGGGTCGCCACTTTCCACCGCCCGCCCGGAACGCCAATCAGCTGCTCGTTTAGACCCATTAAAGCCTCTTTCATCTTACGCATTCGTATTCCCTCTCCCCGACTACGTGGGAGGGAGATGATCCCCCATCCAACATTCTCTTGCGGAATTGCGCTCCACCACTCTCTTGGCTAGCAGATTTGCCACGGAAAGGAACGTACCAGAGATGCTCCATCGCGATCATTGGCACCATTGCGATGCATTCAGGCAGAAGTCCTCGTCCAACTCCCCACAGCAGCGTTCCTCGTCCGGTTTATGAGCCTAAGATGCGATCTCAGCCGATTTTCCCTGTGCGGGCTGCTCAATCCGATGCAGTTCTTGGCAGTTCACCACGTAAGCCCAACGGCCTTTCTCATTGCATCTTCGAATGCCTGATCGTCGAGGCTTCTTCGCAGGCCCAAAATCATCTCAGCGTCCTGGCCGACGGGTACACGCAGCGGTGTCGCGGGGTCTTCGATTGCATTTGCGACGGCTGATGCGACAATCTCGGGTCCGGTTCGACTAGATGGCCCCGTCATTTTGGTATGGGCTCCGGTCCACTGCTCCCAGAGTCCGGCGTAGTCGGCCGGTCCCTTGTGAATCTCGCTCGTTTTCATGCCGGGAGCGATGGTTCCGGGCTCGATTAACACGCTGCGTATTCCAAAGTGACGGATTTCCAGATGCAGCGACTCCGTCAAGGCTTCGAGCGCGAACTTGGAGGCGCTGTACGCTGCTTCGAGCGGCGAGGCGACACGGCCGCTCACACTCGACACATTCACGATGACGCCGGAACCCCGCTTTCGCCAGGCGGGCAGGACCGCCTGGATCATGCGCAGCGCGCCGAGCGTGTTTGTCTCGAACATCTGCCTGATGCGACCAAGTGGATAGCCTTCCACCGGCCCTCCGCCGGATATAGCGGCGTTGTTGACGATCGCATCGAGCGGACCAACCTCTTCAAAGCACCGCGCCACGGAGGCATCGCTGGTGACATCGAGCACATGGGCCTGGATGCCTTCCAATCCACTCAACGCGGATACGTCGGTGGCGACGACGGAATGCCCCCGGTTGGCAAGTACCTGCGCCGTTGCCATTCCAATGGCGCCCGCCGCGCCCGTCACCAAAACCCTTAGCACCTGTGACATTCGGAAGTCCTCTTGCGTGTCGTTGCTAGTATTCTACGGGTTGTTTTGTGCAGGAGGTAACCGAGATCGGTAGCCGATCGATGGGTCGTGCCGATCGAGAGGAACATGCTCCGCATGGCCGTTTCGCTCATCCTTCTTTCCGCCATCGTCCACGCTGTCGTCAACCTGCTGACGAAGCGTGCCGGCGACAAATACGCCATGCGGCTGCTCATCGGCGTGTTCTCGGCGCTGACGGTAGCTCCGGCGCTGGCCTTCGTGCCATTGCCGCACGGATTGGCGCTGAAATGCCTTGTCGGCACGGCGTTCGTGCACGCACTCTACGAACTGTTCCTGGTGAAGTCGTACGAGAGCGCGGCGTTTTCGGCGGTTTATCCGGTGGCGCGCGGAACCGGCCCGCTGTTCACCGGGCTCGGCGCCGTCCTTATCCTGCGCCAGTCCATCCTGCCGCTGCAGCTGCTCGGCATCGCCCTGATCTGTGGCGGCGTGATCGCCATCGGCATCTCGCATCGCGCAACCCAAGGCGCGGCAAAGGGACTTGGTTTCGCGTTGGCCACCGGGTTCACCATCGGCTGCTACACCCTGATCGACGCAACCGGCGTGCGCGCCACGCCGCAGCCCTTCACCTACGTGCTGTGGTTCTTCGTGGCGCACGGCCTCGCGGTGTCGCTCACCGCGGCCGGCATCCGCGGCCGCGCCGTGGTGATCGAAGCGCGGCGGCAATGGAAGCTCGGCATCCTCCTCGGGCTGCTCTCCATCACCACTTATGGCGCGGCGATGCTCGCCTATCGATTCGGCGCAACGGCACAGCTCGCTGCCTTGCGCGAAACCAGCGTCCTGTTCGGCACCGCGCTCGCCATGCATTTCCTGGGTGAGCGCATGACGGCACGGCGGTGGATTGCCGCCGGCGTCATTGTCGTCGGCGCGATTGTGCTACAAGCGCCGCCATGAAAACCATCTACTCGCCAGCGCATCAGGGGCACGCGCCAAAGCTCGAATTCGAAACCGGCCGCCTCGTGCCCGCCGTGGAAATTCCCGAACGCGCGACGCGCGTGCGAGCCCGCATCGAGGAGCGCAAGCTTGGTCCCATCCTGCCGCCGCAGCCATTCGCGGATGAGCATATCCTCGCCATCCACGATCCGGCGTTCGTCACCTTCCTCGGGCGTGCCTATGACGATTGGCGTCGCACCTACTGGAAGGACGACGCTGATGCCATTCCGTCGGCGTGGCCGGTGCGCGGCATGCGCGCCAGCCGCGACGGCCACATTGAAGCCCGGCTCGGCTCCTACACCTTCGACACGGCAACGCCGATCACGCGCGGCACCTGGGCGGCGGCACGCGCCGGCGCCGATGTCGCGTTGACCGCGGCGCAGGAAATCGCTGGCGGCGAGCGCTCGATGTTCGCGCTGACGCGGCCGCCGGGCCACCACGCGGCGGCCGATCTCTATGGCGGCTATTGCTATCTCAACAATGTGGCGATTGCGGCAGAGTGGCTGGCGCGGCGCGGCATCCGTCCGGCCATCCTCGATGTCGACTATCATCACGGCAACGGCACGCAGGAGATTTTCCACCGCCGCGCCGACGTGCTGTTCGTGTCGATCCACGCCGATCCCAATTTCGCCTTCCCGCATTTCACCGGATTCGCCGACGAAAATGGCGAAGGCGCCGGCGAGGGATTCAATCTCAACCTGCCGCTGCCGCGCGGCACGGAATGGCCAGCTTACGCCGAAGCCCTCGCCGCCGCGCTCAGCCGCGTTCGCGACTTCGGCCCGGATGTGCTGCTCGTCTCGCTTGGCCTCGACACCTTCGACGGCGATCCCATCTCGCGTTTCAAATTGCACGCGCAGGATTACCTCCGCATGGGCGAAATCCTGGCCGCGCTGAAGCTGCCAACCCTGTTGGTGTTTGAAGGCGGCTACAATCTCGACGCGCTGGCCGAAATCACCGTGAACGTGCTGGAAGGATTTCAAAGCTGAGCAAGGTCGGCCTTTTCGCCGCCCGCGTACGGCTCTATATTCTTCGCAGAAACAGGAGCAGCCATGACGATCGCGGACCTTGTCTACGAGCAAGAAAAGGCGTTGCCGGAACAACTGGCGCGCGAGGTTCTCGATTTTGCCGGTTTCCTGCGGCGGCGTCAGGAGCACGACGAATGGCGCGACCTGATGGCAGCGCAGGCTTCGTCGCTCGACACGGTTTGGAACAACGACGGCGACAAAGTCTGGGACAATGCCTGAGCGTGGCGACTTAGTGCTCGTGCCATATCCATTCACGGATTTGTCCGCGAGCAAGCGTCGTCCAGTGTTATCGCTGACTAGCTCGGACGCATATGGCGATTTCGTCGGATTGCCGGTTACGTCCCGCTCGCGCAGCGCCAACGTCGTGCCGCTTACACAGCAAAGCATGATAGCCGGCACTTTGCCCGCGCCGAGTTGGATACGTACGGACCGCATCGTGACTCTCAGCAGCAAGCTTGTGATCAAAACGGTGGGCAAGGTTGCGAGCAAATGGTGAACCAAGCGGCGCTCGCGATTTGCCACCGAATATGCCCTTAGCAGAAACCACTTTCAGCGCGGGCTAGCGGCCGCGCTCTTTTATCGTCTCGCGGACTTTATCGGCGGCGCCCTTCACCGCCTCTTCCACCTTCTCGTCGGCCGGTGCGGTGTGCGCCTGCACGCCGTCGAGGGCATGATCTACCGCCGCCTTACGCTTGCCGCCGTGCCGCCCTTGTCGAACTCCCGCACGATGACGCCCGCGCTGCGTGACGGTGCGGAATCCAGTTCCGGCCAATCAGCTCAAGCCGCATAGCACGGCGCCGATCCACTGTGGTCAGCCGCACGTACCGCAGGTGCCGGACCGGCCTCACCCAGCGCCTCGGCAACCATGTCGCCCCATTGGCCGCGCTTGCGGAAATCGGCGTAGCAGCGGCTGCAGGTCTTGCGCTCGTTCTCGCGCTTGTCGGAAAACTGCTGGATCATTAGCTTGCGCTCCGCCGACAGAAGCGTATCGAGCAGGGAGGTTTCCGCGAGATTGCCGATCGGCTCTTCGCGGCTGAAATCCTGACAGCACATCAGCACGCGGCCGTCGCAATCGACGATCAGGTCTTTCGCCTTGCGCGGCGGACATTTCTTCTTTTTCGGATCCAGCGCCAGCGACCGGAACACGCTCGCGTCTTCCGCGCAACGGCTTGCCAGCGTGTCGAAATGCACGCCGCGCGCGCCGCGTTCGAGGAAATAGTCGCGGATGGCCGGCAGCTCCTGCAGATTGAGCCGGCTGACCGGGATGCTGACATCGACCTTGCCGGGAAAATCCTCCAGGATCTGCGCGATCTTCGGAAACACCCGCTCGGCCCGCAGCGGCTGCATCAGCCTGTTGTAAACCGAAGGCTCCAGCGACTCGACATGCAGCGCGATCATGCTGATCAGCGGATAAAGCGCCTTGTGCCTGGCGCGATTGTACGCCGCCGCATTGGTGTTCACGGAGAGATTGGTCTCCGGAATCAGCGTGCGGACCATCCGGGCGCGCTGCACAACCAAGGGATCGACCAGCCCGTCGCCGAACAGCCCGAAATTCATCTGGATGACCTCGAGGTGCAATTCTGCGATGCCGCGGATCAGCTTGGTGAACAGCGGCATCGGCATCGGCACGCGCGGGGAATTCTCGGTCGAAAGCTTGCCGGTCGGACAGTGAATGCACGAGGCATTGCACAGGCCGGTCGTTCCGATTCCGACGAAGACCAGTTCGGCCGGCAGCGACTCGGCCTTGACGCCAAGCCGCGAGGCGAGGTGCCGCCGCTTCCACACGTTCAGCTTGCGGCGAATCTGGAGCAATTCAGCGCGGGCGTCCTGGTTGGTGCAGTCCTCCATGAGGAGATGGCCGAGCGAATGAGAAGAGACTTCGAGCCTGTCGATCTCCTCGTTCGAATCCCACTCATCAAGCCCGAGTTCCGGCGGCGCTGCGCAGACATTCGCGGCCGGTGCCAAAGATTCAGCTTCGCGCTCCTCGAAAACAACATCCGATGCGTCCATCTTCTCGACCGGCGCCGGCAACGGCTCGGAAGCGGCCAATTTGCGATGTTCGTCCAGCATGTCGCGGACGCGACCGCTCTTGCACAACAGTTGCCAGAGGTGATGGCGCGCCGATTCGTTGGCTTCCTCGCGGGCGAGCGCGGCGCGATAAGCGGTCTCGGCGGCCGGACGGTTGCCGCTTCGCTTCAACGCATGGCCATACTGAATCCACACGCCGGTCATTGCAGGATTGACGTCGAGCGCCTTGCGATACGCGGCCGCGGCATCGGCCCAGCGTTTCTCGCTGCGAGCCGTGTTGCCCTCGGTAACCGCGATGCGGGCCGGATTCATTCGCCTGTCTGCGACTCCCGCTCCCCGCACAACGTACGCGTGCTGCGGGCGCGCGGCAAGCCAATAGCAGCGTTACGCGCGCGAGCCACCTATGGCTGGAGAGAAATCAGCCGCCGCGCTCCTTCACCGTCTCGCGGACTTTTTCGGCGGCGCGCTTGATCGCTTCTTCCACTTTGTCGCCGGCCGGTGCTGTGTGCGCCTGCATCCCGTCGAGGGCGCGATCCACGGCGGATTTTACACTAGCGGCGGTGCCGCCCTTTTCAAATTCCCGCACGATGACGCCCTCGACCCGCGACAGCACCGCATCCACCGTGTAATCGGAATTCATGCTGCGCTCGCGGTGATCGATGATGCTGTAGATGCCGATGGCGTCGTCGATGGTGCGGCCGTATTCCACGACCTTGTAGAACCGCTCGCCTTCCGTCTTGCGCCTGAACACCACATCGATGGCCGCAACGCCAAGCGTGAGCGGGATCTGGAAAAAATTGTGGAAATTGTTGAGCGCCAGCTTCAGCTCGAAAACCGCCACGTCGCGCAGGAATTTCCAGCGCGCGTCGGCGTTCGAGGCAGCGGCCGGCATTTGCTCCGCCTGCGGCTGGGGCACGATCTCGTTCATGGGTCGGACCATGCCGCGACACCGGCAACCTTCGCAAGTCAGTTCTGATAAATATTCCTTGACTGCCCCAATCTGTCATATTATTGGAACATATAGAGTACATCACAGGAGAAATAGGATGGATCAGCCCATTGGGCCAACCGCCCCTCCGCCCCGCCTGAGCGGCCGGAAAACAAAGCCCGACGGGAAGGACGCCCTCGCCGTGGCGATGGCCGAGCAGTTCACCACCTGCCATGCGCAGGTCTCGCGCTGGTTTGCGATGGCAGAGGATGACGAGGAGTACGAGTTCGCGGCTCGCATCGATGCGCTGAAGCTTGCAACGCGGCTGGTGCAGGCGAGCGCCGCGGCCGCTCGAGCCGTGACGCAGATCAAAGGCGAATTCCACCACCACATCCACGTCATGCATCCCGACTACAAGGCCGAGAAGGCGGCGAAAAAGGCGCGCGAGACCAAGAAGACACAGGCGAATTCCTACGAGGCGCGCAAGGCCGCCAGCCGCGCTATCGACCTCGAGCTGAAGCGCCACGCGGAGGTCGAGTTCGGCAAGCTCACGCCGGAAGAGCGCGCCACGGTCAGCGAAATCTGGGCGCGCGCGGATGCACGAACGAACAGCGGCCCCAGCATGCTTTCCGAACTCGCCCGCGGCAGCGAATGGTGGAAGAAGCCCTACTGGGCCGAGAACATTGCCAAGGCGGAAGAGGAAGAAAAAGCCGCGGGTGCGGCGGGCGGCGACGATGAATCGGTTGCGTAAGCAGGGGGAGTACCCCCCTCGGCATTTTTGCAAGGCTCTAGACCATCAGGCTTGGGTGTTGGCGGACCATAGCACGGAGTTCGACGAGAAGCTGGGAGTGGGGTTTGTTG
>DASYBT010000268.1:0-1805 GCA_036500585.1 Rhizomicrobium sp. | reverse complement strand
AACAGTGAGGAATTGTAGCAACGAATGAGGACGAGCAGAGCCCTCGGACCTGCGCGATTTCGGACCTGCGCGATTTCGGACCTGGGCGATTTCGCCACCTCGGTGGGGATGACGGTATTTTGGGGATTAGCGTGCCGCCGCCAGTTGCGGCTCACGCAGCCAGTCGTACAGCGGGAAGCTGTCGGCCAGCTCGCGGACCTGTCCGCGGATGCGGGCTAGGGCGGCTTCGTCGCTGCGCCTGTCGAGGGCTTCGGTGATCCAACGGGCGATGGTACGCATTTCCTGATTGCCCATGCCACGGGTGGTGAGTGCGGGGGTGCCGATGCGGATGCCGCTTGGCTTCATGGGCGGGTTGGTGTCAAAGGGGATGGCGTTCTTGTTCACGGTAATGCCGGCGGCGTGCAGCGCGGTCTCTGCTTCGCTGCCAAGCATGCCTTTGGCAAAGACATCGATGAGCATCAGGTGGGTGTCGGTGCCCCCGGAGATGACGCGGAAACCATGGACGGCAAGTTCTTCTGCGAGCACCTTTGCGTTGCTGACGATCTGCGCGGCGTAGTCGCGGAAGCCGGGCTCCAGGGCTTCGCCGAAGGCGACGGCCTTCGCGGCGATGATGTGGACCAACGGGCCGCCCTGCTGACCGGGGAAAACGCACTTGTCGACCGCGGCGGCGTATGGCTGCTGGCACAGGATCATGCCGGCGCGGGGGCCGCGCAGCGTTTTGTGCGTGGTGGTGGTGACGAATTGCGCGTGGGGCACAGGCGAGGGATGCACGCCGCCCGCGACCAGGCCGGCGAAGTGTGCCATGTCAATGAGCAGAAGGGCGCCAACTTCGTCGGCAATGGCGCGCATGCGCGGGAAGTCGAAGGTGCGTGGGTAGGCGCTGCCGCCGCCGATGATGAGCTTGGGTTTCTCGCGGCGCGCGATCTCGGCCAGCTCGTCGTAGTCGATGACCTCGGTATCCTTGCGAACGCCGTAGGAGGCGACGCGATAAAGCTTGCCGGAGAAATTGAGCTTGTGCCCATGCGTGAGATGGCCGCCGTGGGCAAGGTCGAGACCAAGGATGGTGTCGCCGGGCTGCAGGACCGACATGTAGGCCGCAGCGTTGGCCTGCGAGCCGGAGTGGGGCTGCACGTTGGCGTGCTCGGCGCCGAAGATCTGCTTGGCGCGATCACGGGCCAGGTTTTCGATGACGTCGGCGAATTCGCAACCACCGTAGTAACGTTTGCCCGGATAGCCCTCCGCGTACTTGTTGGTGAAGACCGAGCCTGCGGCCTCGAGCACGGCGCGGCTGACGAAGTTTTCGGACGCAATCATCTCCAGGCCCTCGTGCTGACGGGCGACTTCGTTAGCGATGGCCTGGGCGACGGCGGGGTCGGCCTGGGCAAGCGTGCGGGACTGGATGCCGGATGGGACGGACGTGGTCTGGCTGGGCATGGGCTAATTCTAGAGCTTCCAGCCGCTGGCTCCTAGCCTCCAGCGTTTGGCTGCGCTGCGATTTCCTACGGCCCTGTTCTTACCGTGCGATGAGGTCCCGTTCCGGTGATGAGGAGGGGGAATGTTCTCCCGAGGCAGCTCGATTGCCGGAGGCCCTCCATTCCTTGAAGGCGCGATGGACGAACGAGCCGAGGAACCAGCCGTCCAGGTATTTGTACGGAGTTTCCCCCGTGGTGTAGTGGCCGCAGGGCAGCACGCGCGAGTCGAAGTCGACGCCGTAGCGACGGAAGTTCTCCAGCACTTCGAGCGAATAGCGCTTGAGAAACGTCAGGTCGTAAGTTGCGTGCACGACCAGCGCCTTGCGCGGCGGG
>DASYBT010000267.1:0-5117 GCA_036500585.1 Rhizomicrobium sp. | reverse complement strand
TCGAAGACCAGACGCGAGCCGCCAGGCATCATCAGGCCGTAGCGAAACGCTTTGATCAGGCCGCGCCCGCTATCGCCTGCCTTGGACGGCAGCTGGAACGTCACCTCGGGGATGTCGACGACCACGCGATACGGATCCGCGAGCGTAAAGGCATGCACGTCGATCTTGCGACTCAAATCCATCACGAAGCGCGTCTGCGACTCGTCGCCCCCGAGCCGCACATCGGTCGCCACTGGATAGGAATCGCCCGAGGGAACTGTCGTGGGGCGTTCCGCGGCACCCACGGCGCCGGCGAACATCGCCACCCCCAATAAAGCCCAGCCTGCAGCCCGGACAGACATCGGATTCGACCCCATTGGCGCCCGTTCTTACTCCCTTAGGCAGACCCGGTTAACCGAATCTTAAGGCTGGGAATGGGGGCCGACACCTGGAAAATGCCCCCAAACAGGGCCATTTTACATGCGGCTTGCCAATTCACCGTTCTGGGCCTTATGAAGAATGCACTGACGGTGACAGGTTCCGGTTGTGTCGCGTTAGGGCATCCGGCAGACGCTTGCTGAAAGCAGCCCGCCGAATTGGCTCCCAAAAAAGGTACGGGATCCAGGGTGGACGTAGAGCTTTCGACCCCTTCGGCGCCGAAATGCGCAGACGAAGGTTTAAGCAGGCGAAGTCGATACCCTTAAGGATAAGGACAGCCGAAACCTCGCGCGCGATGCGTGTGCCAGCAGGGACAAACTGCCGGAAACGCTTTGCCGCGATACCGTGAGCAATTGAGAGAAATTGCGATGGCGCCACGCGCTGTCGCCTTCATCGCGGTTTGGAGTTTATGTTCGAGGCGCAACTCTTCCCAACGCAAATCTTTGCAAAGGAAGTCCAGGTTTGGTCGGTTTGGCACGGCATGTTTGCCGGCGCTGTGACGCGCACCGCCCGACGCGCCCGTAGTATCCGATCCGTCCCTTTCACCGACAATTGGGCTGGCGCCCGTTCCCTGTCGCCGACACGGCGCGGAGCGGACGGTACGCCGCCCTTCGTGAGATTACCCAATGGCAAACAAAATGCTCA
Organism: Rhizomicrobium sp.; assembly: GCA_036500585.1. Classification (GTDB taxonomy): domain Bacteria; phylum Pseudomonadota; class Alphaproteobacteria; order Micropepsales; family Micropepsaceae; genus Rhizomicrobium. The sequence continues at coordinate 4,055 of DASYBT010000267.1, read as the reverse complement.
TCGACGCGACCCATCCCGAGGAGACCCGGGTGGTCGTATTGCGCGGCAATCGCGTCGAGGAATTCGACTTCGAGTCCGCGCAGCGTAAGCAACTTCGAGGCAACATCTATCTGGCCAAGGTGACGCGCGTAGAGCCGTCACTGCAGGCGGCATTCGTCGATTACGGCGGCAACCGTCACGGCTTCCTGGCCTTCTCCGAAATTCATCCGGACTATTATCAAATTCCGGTCGCTGACCGGCAGGCGCTGATCGAAGAAGACGAGCGCGCGCAACGCGCCGCCGATGATGAGGTCGATAAGCGGTCCCGCCGTCATCGGCATCGCGGCCGCCCTGCCCGCCGCAACGACCAAGCGGTGCATGGTGACGCAGCCGAGACAGCGACGGGCGAATTCGCCGGTCCCGATCAGGTCGCCGAAAATCTGGAGGGTGCCGAGGCGGCGTCCAGCGAGTCCACGGAAATCACTGCGGTCGAGGCACCCGAGTCGCAGCACGGCGATATTGCTCGGGAGACTTCGGCCGAACCGCACGACGCGGAAGATGATCACACTTCCCATGAGGTGGAAGTGGAAGACGACGAATCCGAATCTGTCGCGATCGAACTGACTGCGATCCAAACATCCGTTGCTGACGTAGAAGCCGCATCCGAGCCGAGCGTCGAGATTGACGCCGAATCAAACCAAAACGCGGCTGACGATCACGGCGAAGCTGATCATCACGACGCAGACGATGATGGCGCCGCTGGTGAACACGGCAGCTCCGATGACCACGGCACCGTCGAAGAAATCAATGGCGCAGGCAACGGCCAAGAAAATGGCCAAGAGAACGGTCATGAGAATGGCCACGAAGAAGAAATCGTTGAATCAGTCGGCGGCGCCGACGCCATGGAGGAAGTTCCGGACCGGGCGCCGCGTTATCGCCGCCAGTACAAGATCCAGGAAGTCATCAAGCGCCGGCAGGTGATGCTGGTGCAGGTGGTCAAGGAAGAACGCGGCACCAAAGGTGCGGCCCTGACGACCTATCTGTCGCTTGCCGGCCGTTACTCGGTGCTGATGCCGAACACGGCGCGCGGCGGCGGCATCAGCCGCAAGATCACCAATTCGGAAGACCGCGCTCGACTGAAAGAAGCAGCCGCCGATCTTGAAGTGCCGGAGGGCATGGGCGTCATCCTGCGCACCGCCGGCGCCAGCCGAGCCAAAATCGAGATCAAGCGCGACTTCGAATACCTGCTGCGGATGTGGGAAACCGTGCGTGACCTCACGCTGAAGTCCACCGCGCCCAAGCTCGTCTACGAGGAAGGCTCGCTGATCAAGCGCTCGATCCGCGACCTTTACGGCAAGGAAATCGACGAGGTCATCGTCGCCGGTGACGACGCCTATCATGAAGCCAAAGACTTCATGCGTATGCTGATGCCGAGCCATGCCAAGAGCGTGAAGTTTTACGGCGACACCCAGCCGCTGTTGTCGCACTACGGCGTAGAGAACCAGCTCGATGCGATGTTCTCCCCGGTCGTACAACTGCGCTCCGGTGGATACATCGTGATCAACCAGGCCGAAGCGCTGGTTGCGATCGACGTCAATTCCGGCCGCGCCACCCGCGAGCATCACATCGAAGACACCGCGCTCAAGACCAATCTTGAAGCGTCGGATGAAATCGCGCGGCAACTCCGGCTGCGCGACCTCGCGGGACTCATCGTGATCGACTACATCGACATGGATGAGAACCGCAACAATCGCTCAGTCGAGCGACGCCTCAAGGAATGTCTCAAGCACGACCGCGCCCGCATTCAGGTCGGCCGCATCTCGCATTTCGGCCTTCTGGAAATGTCGCGTCAGCGCATCCGCACCAGCGTGCTGGAAAGCTCGACCGAGAAGTGCCCGTATTGCGGCGGCTCCGGCCACGTCCGCTCGGTGTCGTCGCTGGCGCTGCAGGTGCTCCGCGCACTTGAAGAGCAGTTGATGAAGGGCGCGACCCATAACCTCATCGCCCGGACCCGCCGCGATGTCGCGGCCTATGTGCTCAACCAGAAGCGCGCCCATCTCCGTGCGCTTGAGGAGCGCTTCGGCATCACCATCATGGTGATCGCCGACGAGACGGTCGCAGCGCCGCAGGCCTTTATCGTCGATCGCGGTGAGCAGGTACATTCGCCCGAACAGGCTCGTGCCATTGCCGAACAGCATCAGGCCGAAGCGGCAGCCGCTCCCCTCGAGGAAGACGATGACCTCGAAGACGGAAGCATTGTCGACGAGATCGAGGAAGAACAAACCGCGGAAGCGGGAGGCGAAGCGGAAGCATCATCGTCTGCCGAGGACGGCGACGGCGAGCCACGCCGACGTCGCCGCCGGCGGCGCGGACGCGGCGGTCGCAACGGCCGCGAAAACGGCGAGCATCGCCGTCATGAGCAGATTCCGATCAATGAGGACGGCAGCGAGCAGCCAGCGGGCGAGCATGTCGCCTCCCACGACGATGACGCTGCAACGGATGACGCGGCGCAATCGCATGGTGAGTCGGACCATGGTCAGCCGGATCATGGTCAGCCGGATCATGGCGAGCGCGAAGAGCGGTCGGAACATCAGGGCGGACGCCAGGACCACGACGCGGAAGGCCAAGATCAGGACGGCGCTCGACGTCGGCGCCGGCGCGGACGCCGTGGCGGCCGGCGCAGTCGCGAGGAGGGTCGCCAGGAAAGCCGCCAAGAAACCCGCCAGGAACGCAATGGCAATGGCGGCGGCGCTCGTGACGAGCAGCAGCAACCGCACCATGACTTTGCGCCGGAGGGAGAATTTTCATCGCCGGCCGCGAGCGAGCCGGTAAGCCACGACGCCATTGCCGACTTCGGTGCCGCGTCGTCGGCACCCATGCCTGCTCCAGTAACGCCGGAACCATCCATGCCGGAGCCTGAAGCGCCACCGCGCCGGCGTTCGACGGTTCGCGAACGCGCCCCAGTCTCGAGCGGCGAGAGCTTTACGCCGACGGCTCCGACCGCACCTATCATAACGCCTGCGCCGGAACCGGCTGCGGAGGCGGTTGCCCCCGAAGAAGCCGGCAAGCCGCGCAAGACCGGATGGTGGTCCAAGCGGTTCGGCTGATCGAGCACGCGATCCGGGTTCTAGATTTCCACTTGGAGCATGATCTTTTTGGACCTTCCTTCGCCCGCCGAAGCCGATTTAATAATAGTCTTTCGTTGAAGACTGGCTTCGCGAAGGCGGGAAGCCGGAAGTCCATTCTTCCGGATCGTGCTCCAGAGGCGCGCCATGAAAAGCGGGTGGGTCGAACGCGACGCTGAAACAATCGCGGCCCAGGCGGCGAAAGCCGGCATCAGCCGCGACTTCGCGTTGCGGATTTATACGACGCGGCTGCTTGGGCGCGACCCCAAGCTCGTCTTGCATGGCGGCGGTAACACTTCACTGAAAGAAACCATCCAGGACCACTTCGGCGAGCAAGCCGAGGTGCTGCGCATCAAGGCTACCGGCGCTGACATGGCGGCGATCGACGTTGCCGGAATGCCCGCGGTGCGGCTCGCGTCGTTGCGCAAGCTTCGGTCGCTTGGCGAAGTCGACGACGATGAACTGGTCGGCGTCGAGCGGGCAAGCCTGATCGAACCAATGGCTGCCAATCCGTCGGTCGAAGTCATGCTGCACGCTTTCCTGCCGCACAAGTTCGTCGATCATACCCACGCCACCGCCGTGCTCAGCGTGATCGATCAGCCCGACGGCGAGAAAAAATGCGCCGAAGCGTTCGCCGGACGCCTGGCGTATATACCTTACGTGATGCCGGGTTTCGGTCTCGCCAAAAAAGCCATCGAGGTTTTCGAACGGACCAAGCCGAACGACGGGCTCATCCTTGGCAAGCACGGCATCGTCACGTTCGGCGCGAGTGCGCAGGAAGCCTACGAGCGCATGGTCGAGATGGTGACCCTCGCGGAAAATTTTATCGCATCGCGCCGCAAATCCATCGCCGTGGCGTACGCGGCGCGCAAACACGCCGAACTTGCCGAGGTGGCGCCGATTATTCGCGGCGCCTGCAGCGAGAAGGATAAGAACATTGAGGGCGCGTGG
>DASYBT010000266.1:0-25761 GCA_036500585.1 Rhizomicrobium sp. | reverse complement strand
TCCCCCCTCGTGGGGGAAGGTGGCCGTTCGAGCGAAAGTGAGAACGGACGGAAGGGGGGAGGGCTCAAGATTCCGCATATGGGTTGGAATGAGCTGACGATCGTGCGGCCGCATCCGCTGCTCGAAGGCATCGGTGAGCATCCGCATGCTTATTTCGTGCACTCCTATGAGTTTCGTGCGCGCGAGGCAGCAGACATTGTCGCCACAACGGATTATGGCGGCGCCGTCACGGTGATGATCGCACGCGGCAACATCGCCGGCACGCAATTCCATCCGGAGAAGAGCCAGGCCGTGGGGCTGACCTTGCTCGGCAATTTCCTGCGCTGGAAACCATGACGTTATTCCGATAGTCCGATTGCACCCTCCCCTTGAGGGAGGGTCGAAATTTGCGAGCATCGCGAAGCAAATTCCGGGGAGGGGTGATGTCTGAGAAGGACCCCTCCCCGAAAAATCCTGCGCTCACGCTTCGGATTTTTCGACCCTCCCTCAAGGGGAGGGTGCGGATTCCCCTGAGCCTCGAGTGCACTATGATCCTTTTCCCCGCGATCGATCTGAAGGACGGCGCCTGCGTGCGGTTGAAGCGCGGCGAGATGGACTCCGCCACCGTCTTCAATGCCGACCCCGCGGCGCAGGCGCGCGCCTTCGCGGCGGCGGGGTTTGCGTGGCTGCACGTGGTCGATCTGAACGGCGCGTTCCAGGGGCGCTCCGCCAATGCCGAGGCCATCACGGCCATTCGCGCCGCGGTTGATCTGCCGATCCATCTGGGCGGTGGAATCCGCGATCGGGCCGGCATCGAGTTCTGGCTTGAGCGCGGGATCACCCGCGTGATCCTGGGCACCGCGGCGCTGCGCGATCCAGGGCTGGTCAAGGAGGCCGCGCGCGACCATCCGGGCCGCATTGCGGTGGGTATCGACGCGCGCGACGGCAAGGTTGCCGTGCATGGCTGGGCGGAGACGTCGGAGACAACGGCCGTTGATCTCGGACTTCGCTTTCAGGATGCGGGCGTCGCGGCCATCATCTTCACCGACATCGCCCGCGACGGCATGCTTCAGGGCGTCAATGTGGAGGCGACCGATGCAATGGCCAACGCGATTTCGATTCCGGTGATTGCGTCTGGCGGCGTCTCGGAACTCGCGGACATCGAGGCTTTGCTGGCAACGCGTAACCCCAATATCTTGGGGGTCGTCATCGGTCGCGCCTTGTATGATGGCCGCATCGATCCCGCCGCGGCCCTCACGCTGGCGCGCGATTCTTTGTTAGCGCAGAGACATACTTAATATTTCATAAACAAAACGGATTACCCGGACTTGCTGAGTCTTCGGATGAGATCGTCCAGCTGCTCCAGCGTCTTGTAGCCAATCCGCAGCTCGCCGCTGTTTCCTTTGTGCAGAATCTCAACGTGAAGTCCCAAGGCATTTGTCAGGCTGGATTCCAGGGCCTTGGTGTCGGCGTCTTTCGTGGCGCGCTTCTTCGCACCACCAGATGTGGGTTTGGCCTTGGCCTCCGCCTCGCGGACATTCAGCCCCGCTTCGACGATCTGCCTCGCCCGCGCTTCGGCGTCCGGGCGGCCAACAAGGGTGCGCGCGTGACCCGCCGTAAGGCGGCCGTCGCGCAGCATCGCCTTCACCGGCTCCGGCAGGCTCAGCAACCGAAGCGTGTTGGCAATATGGCTGCGGCTTTTCCCGACCTCCTGCGCCAGACGCTCCTGGGTGTAGCCGAAGCGATCGGCCAGCTCGTGGTAAGCGGCCGCTTCTTCGATGGCATTGAGGTCGGCGCGCTGGACATTCTCGATGATGGCAAGCTCGAGCGATTCCGCATCCGACATCTCGCGCACGACCACCGGCACGTCGTGCAGCTTGGCCAATTGTGCCGCGCGCCAACGCCGCTCACCCGCGACGATTTCGAAGGTGTTGGCCTCCCCCGCAATCGGCCGCACCAGGATCGGCTGCAGCACGCCCTTCTCGCCGATGGAGATGGCGAGGTCGTGCAATTCGTCCTGCGCAAAGGTCTTGCGCGGCTGAAAGCGGTTCGGCCGGAGGAACGCCACGGGGACGGTGCGCGCACCCTTCGTGCCTTCCGTTCGCGGCACCGGGCCGTCGTCGCCGATGAGGGCGGAAAGGCCGCGGCCAAGACCGCGAGGTCGTGCATCTTCGGCCATTTTGCTTGCCTCCGGGCTCACGCTGCCAGCCTCGCACGCTCGCGTTGAATGAGTTCGCCGGCGAGTTTGATATAGGCTTGGCTGCCCGGGCAGCGCAGATCGTAGACGAGTGCCGGCAATCCGTGGCTCGGCGCCTCCGAAATGCGCACGTTGCGCGGGATGACGGTGTTGTAGACCTTGTCGCCCATGTTGGCGCGCACATCGGCGGCAACCTGATCGGACAGCCGATTGCGCTTGTCGAACATGGTGAGGACGATTCCCTGGATCTCGAGCGAGGGATTGAGATTGACGCGCACGAGATCGATGGTCTTGAGCAGCTGGCTCAGCCCTTCCAGCGCGAAGAATTCACATTGCAGCGGCACCACCACGGCGTCGGCCGCGGCCATCGAATTTACCGTGAGCAAGCTCAGCGACGGCGGACAATCGATCAGCACGTAGGAGAATTGCGATGATCCGTGTACGGAGTATTCGGCGAGCGCATCCTTGAGGCGATAATTGCGGCGCGGCAGATCGATCAGCTCGAGCTCGGCGCCGGAGAGATCGACGGTGGACGGCACCAGCGACAGGCGCGGGATTTTCGTCGGCATCACGGCATCGGCGATGGTCGCGGCGCCGGTCAGCACGTCGTAGACCGTCAGCTTGCGTTCGGAGCGCGGAATGCCGAGGCCGGTCGAGGCGTTGCCCTGCGGATCGATGTCGATCACCAGGGTGGGCTGCCCAACCGCGGCCAAGGCGGTACCGAGGTTGATCGCCGTCGTCGTTTTGCCGACGCCGCCTTTTTGGTTGGCGACAACCAGGACGCGCGGGCGATCAGGATTTGCGCTTGAATCGGACATGGGCCAGTTCGCGGATCTCCAAAATCGTGCCTGAGGAATCGGTGAGGCTTTGGTGCCGCTGAACCTCCATCTTCCAGATTTTGCGGGCCTCGGTCAATTCAGCCTCAACATTTTGTCCCTTGAGAAACAGGTTCACGGTGCTCCTGCCCTGAAAAGGCTGTGCATAGTGAAGCGACTTTGCCAGCGGGGCGCAGGCGCGGGCCGTGACGACATCAAAGGGCTCCGGCCTCGCCTCCTCGATTCGGCTGTTGCGGACTTCGACCGCAACGCCGGTGGCCGTGGCTGCGGCTTGCAGAAAGGCGGCCTTCTTGCCGGTCGATTCGAACAGCACCGTGCGGAAGTTGGGCCGGTCGCGTAGCAGGATGGCGAGCACCAGTCCCGGGAACCCGGCACCGCTGCCGAGATCGGCAAGGCTGTGCGCATCAGCCGGAATGTAGGGAACAAGCTGAGCCGAGTCCCACACATGGCGCCGCCAGATGTCGACGGCGGTCGAGCCGGCGATGAGATTGTAGCGCTCGTTCCATTCGAGGAGCAGACCGACATAGGCCTTCAGGCGCATCAACGTTTCACGTGAAACGCCGGTGGCCTCCGCGAATGCTTCGGGCCCAAAATCAGGAGGCAAGGCGTTCGCGCGCAGCAGCACGATTGCGGACGTGGGCGAGAACAAGCGTGAGGGCCGCTGGCGTCACGCCATCAATCCGCGCCGCCTGGCCCAGGGTCGCCGGCTGAATGTGGCCGAGCTTCTGGGCCGCCTCGGTCGCCAGCCCTTTGATGGCGCCGTAATCGAGATCGGCGGGGAGACCGAGACCTTCCTCGCGCCGGAACGCCAGAATGTCTGCTTCCTGGCGGTCGAGGTAGCCAGCATAGGCGGCATCGATTTCAAGCTGCTCGACAATATCCGGCCGCAGCGATCCAAGCTCCGGCCACACCCGCTGCAGGGTCACGAAATCGATCTGCGGGAAAGCCAGCAGCTGCGCTGCCGTCCGGCGCACGCCGTCCCGGTTCATCGCGATGCCGTGCCGCTTGGCTTCGTTCGGCGTCAGCGTCAGCGCGGACATCTGCGCCCTCGCCGCTTCCAGATTCTGTCGCTTGCTGGCGAACGCGGTGGCCCGTTCGGGCCCGACGCAGCCATAGCCCTCGCCCAGCGACGTGAGGCGCTGATCCGCGTTGTCCGCCCGCAAGGTCAGCCGGTATTCGGCCCGCGACGTGAACATCCGATACGGCTCGGTGACGCCCTTGGTGACCAGATCGTCGATCATCACGCCGATATAGGCCGATGCCCGGTCGAGCACCGCTGGCTCTTGCTGACCGGCGGCGCGTGCCGCATTCAGCCCGGCCATCAGGCCCTGCGCTGCCGCCTCTTCATAGCCCGTGGTGCCATTGATCTGGCCCGACAGATAGAGGCCGCCGACCGCCTTGGTCTCGAGGGACGGCTTCAGCTCGCGAGGATCGACGTAGTCGTATTCGATGGCATAACCCGGCCGGCGCATCGCGGCGCCCTCGAGGCCCGGGATGGTCTTCAGCAGGGCAAGTTGAACGTCCTCGGGCAGCGAGGTCGAGATCCCGTTCGGATAGACGGTGTCGTCGTCCAGGCCTTCGGGCTCGAGGAAGATCTGGTGGCTGTCGCGCTGGTCGAAGCGGACCACCTTGTCCTCGATCGACGGGCAATAGCGCGGGCCGGTGGATTCGATCTGGCCGGAATACATCGGCGCGCGGTCGAGATTGGCGCGGATGATCGCATGGGTCGCAAGCGTCGTCCGCGTGATGTGGCAGACGATCTGCGGCGTGGTGATCCTGGTGGTGAGGAATGAAAAGGGCGTAGGCGGATCGTCGCCCGGCTGGACCTCGAGGGCAGCCCAATCGATGGTCTTGCCATCGAGGCGCGGTGGCGTGCCGGTCTTGAGGCGACCCATGCGGAGGCCGAGACTATAGAGCGTGTCCGATAGGCCGATGGCAGGCTGCTCGCCAACCCGGCCGGCCGGGATCTTTCGCTCGCCGATATGAATCAGGCCTCGCAAGAAGGTGCCGGTGGTCAGCACCACCGCTCCGCAGGCGAAGCGCCGGCCGTCGCCGGTCAGCACCGCAATGATGCCCCCGTTGCTAATTTCCAAATCTTCCGCCGCAGCTTCAAGGATATTCAGATTTGGCTGGACGGCGAGGGCGGCTTGCATCGCCTGCCTGTAGAGTTTGCGATCCGCCTGCGCGCGCGGCCCACGAACAGCCGGTCCCTTGCGCCGGTTCAGCAGCCGGAACTGGATGCCGGCGGCATCGGCCACACGGCCCATCAGGCCATCCAGCGCATCAATCTCCCGCACCAGATGCCCCTTACCGAGGCCGCCGATGGCCGGGTTGCACGACATTTCGCCGATGGTATCGCGACGGTGGGTGAGGAGCAGCGTCCCGGCGCCGAGGCGCGCCGAGGCTGCCGCGGCCTCGCAGCCAGCGTGCCCTCCACCAATCACAACGACGTCATATCGGTTCATGGGCGGACCCATACGCGCGCCGGGCCGGCGCAGCAAGGACGTTTCACGTGAAACAGTAGCAGCGCAGCTTGTCTTATTTGCCGATGCAAAAGTCCCGAAAGACGACGTCCAGCAGCTCCTCAACGTCCACCCTTCCGGTCAGCCGGCCGAGTTCCCGCAGCGCGACGCGAAGCTCCTCCGCAACGAGTTCCAGCTCCTGTTGCACGCCGCTGCGTCGCAGCGCCGCCTCAGCCTTCTGCAAATGCAAACGATGCCGCTGTCGGGTCACCGGCGGCTCCTTGGAATGGAGCCGCTCCGCAACCAGCGCCTGGATCCTGTGGACCAATTGATCTATGCCGTCGCCGGTGCGGACGCTCAGGCGCAGGCCCGATGTGCCATGCGGAGGCAGCGCGATATCGCATTTGTTCCAAGCGATTAGCATCGGTTCCACATCCAGATTGTGGGCGAATTGTGAATGCTTTCCGCTTGCATCCAGCAGCAGCAGCACGGCGTCCGCGTCGGCCGCCCGCGCCTTCGCCCGGCGAACGCCTTCAGCTTCGATGGCGTCTCCGGCCTCGCGTAGCCCCGCCGTATCCGCCACGATCACGGGATAGCCCCCCAGATCAAGGCGGACTTCCAACACGTCACGTGTGGTGCCGGGTGTGTCGGACACGATGGCGACATCTCGCTTCGCCAACGCGTTGATCAGCGAACTCTTACCGCTGTTCGGTGGACCGATCACTGTTAGGTAGAAGCCGCCCCGCAGAATCTCGCCGCGCCGCGCGTCATTCAGGTGCAAACTGATTTCATCAGCGATTTCCGTAGCTTGCGCCAACGCATTCGCGACAATTTCAGCCGGTATGTCCTCATCCGCGAAATCGATTGCGGCTTCAGCCCACGCCGCAGCCCGGATCAGCCGCGATCGCCAGCCGTCATACAGCTCGAACAGAGCACCGCCATACTGCCGCAACGCCTGCTTCCGCTGCGCCTCCGTCTCGGCATTGATCAGGTCGGCCAGCGCTTCCGCCCCAGTCAAATCGAGTTTGCCGTTCTCAACGGCGCGGCGCGTAAATTCGCCGGGCTCAGCCGGCCGACAGCCGTCGACCCGCGCCAATGCCGCCAGCACCGCCTCCACAATCGCGCGGCCGCCATGAACCTGGAATTCCGCCGAGTCCTCTCCGGTGAAACTGCCCGGCGCCGGAAACCACAACACCAGCGCCTGATCGATTGGGTTGCCGTCACCATCCGACAGCTGCCGCAAGCTGGCCACACGTGCCACCGGCAAGTCGGATTGCGTCAATGCTCGCACGCAAGCGGCAGCCTGCGATCCCGACACGCGGACGACCGCCACACCGGCACGGCCGTGACCGCTCGACAAGGCGAAGATCGTATCTCGATGAAAAGCCAATCGCGCTAGCGGGATTTGCCCGCGCCCTTTCCGCCCGTGGCTTGCGCAGCCGCGTCCCACATCGCCTTCTGGAATTGCTCGAAGCCCTGCGCCCCCATCGGCATGAAACTCTTGAGCATCGCCACAGGATCGTACGCATCCATCGCGGCCTTCATGCGCGTCTTCATCTCGCCGAGCATTTCGGCCTGCAGTGGCGCCACGTCCGGCAGGCCCATCATCGCGCGCGCTTCCTCGGGCGAAATGTCCATTTCGATGTGGATTTTCATCGCTTGTGACCGCTGCTTGTGCCGCGCTAGGAAGCTACCAGCTTTGCCTCCCAATTCCACCTGACGGATCCATGATGAGCAGCAATCAGCTCGCCGCCGAAACCAGCCCGTATTTGCTTCTGCACAAGGACAATCCGGTTCATTGGCGCGCCTGGCACCAGGACTCGCTCGACGAGGCCTCGGCGCAGAACAAGCCCATCCTGCTGTCGATCGGCTACACGGCATGCCACTGGTGTCACGTGATGAACCAGGAAAGCTTCGCCGACGCCGACACGGCGGCAGTGATGAACGAGCATTTCGTCAACATCAAAGTGGATCGTGAAGAACGGCCCGATCTCGACCAGATCTACCAGACCGCGGCACAGGCGCTGGGCGTGCAGGGCGGCTGGCCGCTCACCATGTTCCTCACGCCGCAGGGCGAACCGTACCTCGCCGGCACCTACTATCCGCCGGAAGACCGCTTCGGGCAGCCGGCGTTCAAGCGTGTGCTGGCGGAAGCGGCGCGAATTTATCGCGAGCAGCCTGAGCCGGTGGCCAACACCGCGGCCCGCGTGCAGGAAACCTACGCGACCCTCTGGTCGCGTGACCTGCGCACGCCGCTGAACGCGAGCATTCTCGACGAAGCCGCGCTCGCCATCGGCCGTCGGTTCGACATTTTCTACGGCGGCTTATCCGGCGCGCCGAAGTTTCCGCAGACCACGCTGATCGAGCTGTTGTGGCGCGCCTATCAGCGCACCGGAGTCGATCAGTTCAACCAACTCGTGCAAGCGACCTTGCAGCGCCTCTGCATGGGCGGCATCTACGATCATGTCGGCGGCGGACTGCACCGCTACTCCACCGACGAGCGCTGGCTCGTGCCGCATTTCGAGAAGATGCTGTACGATCAGGCGCAACTGGTCGACATCCTCACGCTTGTCTGGCAGGGCAACCGCTCGCCGCTCTATCGCGTGCGCGTCGAGGAGACGATCGACTGGCTTCTGCGCGACATGATGGTGGAGCAGGCGTTCGCCTCCAGCCTCGATGCCGATTCCGAAGGCGAGGAGGGCAAGTATTACGTCTGGAGCGAAGCGGAAATCGACGCGGCGCTGATGGGCACTTTCGCGCAAGGCTTCAAGACCGTCTACGGCGTCAGCAATGCGGGCAATTGGGAAGGCAAGAACATTCTCCATCGCCTCAACCCGCAATCCGGATATCCACTGAAAGAAGCGGACGAGGCGATGCTGAAGCGTCAGCGCGATCTCCTGCTGGCGGCGCGGCAGAACCGCACGGCGCCGCTGCGCGACGACAAGATCTGCGCCGACTGGAACGGCATGATGATCGCAGCACTGGCCAATGCCGGTGCGGCCTTCCGCAACACACAATGGACGACGGCCGCCATCCGCGCCTTCGAATTCGTCGAGCGTGTGCTGGGCGATGGCGACCGGCTTTATCATTCGTGGTGCAACGGCAAACGTCAGCACATCGGTTTCGCCGATGACTACGCCCACATGGCTCGCGCCGCGTTCGTGCTGTTCCAGACGACGACCGACAAGCGCTACCTCGAGCGCGCCATCGCCTGGACCAACACGCTCAACGAACATTTCTGGGATCTGCAGAACGGCGGCTACTTCTTCACCTCGGATGAGTCCGACATGCTGATCGTCCGCTCACGGATGGTTTTCGACCAGCCCAACCCCAGCGGCAATGCCGTGATGATCGGCCTGCTCGGCCAACTCTATTTGGCAACAGCGGAGAACAATTTCCGCAACCGCGCCAACGCACTCGTCGAATCGTTCTCCGGCGAGGCGACGCGCGCGTACATCTCCATGCCGACCTATCTCGCCAGTCTCGAGATGGTGATGACCGGATTGCAGATCATCGTCATGGGACCGCTCACCAATCCCAAGACCCACGAGCTGGCCGCTGCCGTGCAGGGCCGCAGCCTGCCGAACCTGACGTTCCTCATCGTCGATCCGAATGCGGTGCTGCCGGAGGGCCATCCGGCGTTCGGCAAAAAGATGGAGAATGGGCAGCCGACCGCCTATGTGTGCCAGCGGATGACTTGCTCGGCACCCATCACCAATCCGGTGGCGCTCAGCCAGATTCTGCAGCTGCCGCAGCAGCGCGCCGCCGGAAACGCATAACAGGAAAGGGAAAGGCGATGCCGGGACAGGACATCACGGTCAACGGACCGGACGGCAGCTTCGGGGCCTATCTGGCAAGCCCGTCCACGGGACGCGGCCCGGGCATCGTCGTCATCCAGGAAATCTTCGGTGTCAACAAAGTCATCCGCGACATCGCCGATGGATTTGCGGCGCGCGGCTATTTTGCGCTGGCGCCGGATCTGTTTTGGCGCCTCGAACCCGGTGTGCAGCTGACTGACAAGACCGATGCCGAATGGCAGCGCGCCTTCGGGCTGATGCAGAAATTCAATCCGGACACCGGCGTCGCCGATATCCAGGCGTCGATTGCGCATCTGCGCGGGCAATCCGGCGCAAGCGGAAAAGTGGGCGCGGTCGGCTATTGCCTCGGTGGATTGCTTGCCTATCTGACGGCGGCGCGAACCGATGCCGATGCCAGCGTGGGCTATTACGGCGTCAACATCGACCAGAAGCTGGACGAGGCGAAGAACATCAAGAAGCCGCTGATGCTGCACATCGCGGCAAAGGATCAGTTCACCAAGCCCGAGGCGCAGAAGAAGATCATCGACGCACTGGCGAGGAATCCCCTGGTCACGATCCATGTCTATCCGGAGATGGATCACGCCTTTGCCCGCGAGGGCGGCGCACATTACGACAAGGCCTGCGCCGATCTCGCCAACGGCCGCACCTCGACCTTCTTCAAGCAACATTTGAGCTAAGCTGCGTCTCCATCGGTCCGTCGGGCGGAACCTCCCGCCGGGCAAAGGAATTATGCCATTCGAGAGTTTTCTTGGACGGCGCCGATGTCAGCCTTCGTTCTTTATGTCGTGGGGTTCATCGTCCTGCTCGCCGGCCTGGCTTACGGCGCCTATCTGCTGCATGTGCCGCATACCTGGATCGGCGTCGGCGCGCTGATCGTGATCGGTCTCGGCATCATGTCTGCCGTCACCCGCACCAAGCGGCGCGATCCGCCCGCCCAGGCGCCGGACGTCTGATCACATCACATCTCCGCTGTCGGATCGTCGCTTGACGGGTCCAGGAGGGGCCGTATCACTTGCCGCAAACCGGCAGGCGATCTTGACAAGAGACGACCGCATCGAACCACGATTTTCCAATCCGCGCCAAGAGCCGCGGAACGACGAGAGCGCACTGCCGACTGAGTCCGACGAGGTCTCGCTCGAGCCCATTCCCGAAGGTGCCGTGCGCCGTGAGGACATGCTGGGCAGGCCCATCGAGGATTCGCCGCGCGGCAGGCGGATCGCCGGCAAGGCCGCGGCCGCGATTGCCGTCACGCGCAACACCAGCGTCCTGCAGTTCCATCAATCGGCGGTCGCGTTACGGCGCACGGCTGCGGGTTGGCTGACCCGGCACGAGCGCATCCTCTCGATGCTGGCGATGGTCGGCGGCTTCGGCTTCGACAATTACGCCTTCCGCCGCATCGACCTGCCGAATACCCAAGCCGTGTTCGCCGGCTATCTCAGCCTCGCCGCGCTGTCGATGATCGTGCTGCACCGGTTGGCGGCGCGTGCCGCCGCCGGCAAGCCATGGCCCAAGTGGCGCACCATCCTTCCGATGGCGACGCAGTTCGCGCTTGGCGGACTGTGGAGCGCATTCCTCGTCTTCTATTCCCGCACGGCGGTGCTTGGCACGTCATGGCCATTCCTGCTGGTGCTCGGCGCCATCCTGCTCGGCAACGAGATCCTGAAGCGCTACCACGCGCGGCTGGTGTTCACTGCGGTTCTCTTTTTCTTCGCATCGTTCTCCTACACGACGGTGACCTTGCCGATCTTCACCCACACGATCGGGCTTCTCACATTTCTATTCGGCGGATTCCTGGCGCTGGTGGTGTTCTGGTTCTTCTGCGGAATCCTCAGCGTGGTTGGTGCGGAGCAATGGGGCCGCGCCAAGCTCAAGATCGCCGGCGGCGTCCTGCTCGTGTACGCTACGCTGAATGCGTTCTATTTCACCGGAATCCTGCCGCCGTTGCCGCTCGCGATGGCTGCCGGCGAAGTGTACCACTCGGTGAAACGGGTGGGTGAGGTGTACCAGGCCGTGGGCGAGCCGCAGCCGTGGCTGACGCGATTCGGCGCGCCGGAAATCGTGCATGTGAAGCCGGGCGAACCGCTGTCGGTGTACAGCGCTGTGTTTGCACCCATCGCGCTATCCACCCGTATCGTGCATCGCTGGCAGCACTACGATACCAAATCCGGCCGCTGGCACACCGTGTCAAACCTTGCCTTCACCATCACCGGCGGACGCGACGGCGGCTATCGCGCCTATTCGGTCACGCACCATATCGTGCCTGGCGACTGGCGCGTCGACGTGACCTTGCCGGACGGCCACATCATCGGCCGGGTACGATTTGTGGTTGAACCGGGCACGCCGGTGCTTGTGCCCGTCACGCTGAAATAAGCTGTGCACAGTGCGGACTATGCCGGATACAACGGGCGTCGCGTTGTCGCTAAACTGGCCCAACCGACATGAGAGCGATTCGCTTCGACAATACCGGCGGACCAGAAGTCCTCGAGCTGCAGGACATCGACCTGCCGCCGCCGGCCGCGGGCCAGGTGCGCGTGAAGCACACGGCCATCGGCGTGAACTTCATCGACATCTATCATCGCTCCGGCCTCTATCCCCTTCCGCTGCCGTCCGGCATCGGACTGGAGGCCGCTGGCACGGTCGATGCGCTGGGCGATGGCGTGACGTCGCTGAAACTAGGCGATCGCGTCGGCTATTGCTCGGGCCCGCTCGGCGCCTACGCCGAGGCGAACAATGTGCCGGCGGATCGCGTGGTGAAGCTGCCCGATGGCGTGTCCGACGAGGTTGCCGCAGCTTCGCTGCTCAAGGGCATGACGGCGCAGTATCTGCTGAAGCGCACCTTTCCGGTGAAGCGCGGCGACACGATCCTGTTCCATGCCGCCGCTGGCGGCGTTGGCCTCATCGCCTGCCAGTGGGCCGACCACCTTGGCGTCAAGGTGATCGGCACTGTCGGCTCCGACGCGAAGGTCGAGCTCGCCAGGTCGCACGGCTGCACCTACGTGCTCAACACGCGCAAGGACGATTGGGTGAAGCACGTGCGCGACTTCACGGACGGCAAAGGGGTGCCGGTGGTGTACGACTCCATCGGCAAGGACACCTGGAGCGGCTCGCTCGATTGCCTGTCGGTGCGCGGATTCATGGTGAGCTTCGGCAATTCCAGCGGCGCGGTGCCGGCCTTCGAGCCCGGCGTGCTGAGCGCCAAGGGCTCGCTCTATCTGACGCGGCCGACCTTGATGCATTACACCCGCACGCCGCACGAGCTGCAGGAGACGGCGGACGATCTGTTTGCCGTCCTCACGTCAGGCGCGGTGAAGATCGCGATCAACCAGCGGTTCAAGCTGGCCGATGCCCGCGCCGCCCACGAAGCGCTGCAATCGCGCGCCACCACCGGCACGACAATCCTCATGCCATAGCGCGTGAGAGATCGCCGGCGATGCGGCCTTCCTGAACAAGGACACCGGCCGTATCGAAGAACTCCGTGAAGGCAACCACCTTATCGCCGTCGAATTGCCAGCGGTTCACCAGCACGGCCGAGACGCGCATTGCCGTCGCGCGATGCGTCGCGACCACGTCAGAGGTGGCCCAGACAACATTGTCCTCGCCGATCAGCTCCCGAACTGTGTAGCTGTGGATCGTGTATTCGTTCGCCAGAAACGACAGTCCCTCGCGTAACGCCGCTTTACCTTTATGATGGCCGCCGAACCGGTAGTGGCTTTCCGGCGCGTTTGAAAACCAATCGATGTCCTCGTGCAGGATGCCTAAGAGCGGCTCGAGCTTGCCCTCCTCGTAAGCCGCTAAGATCTGGCGTATCGCCTGCTTGTTTTGCTCGACTGCCCCGACCGCCATTGCCTTACTCGGCGGCGAGCGGTGTCGTCTGGTCGGCGCGCATGTAGATCGAGCGCCGGGGGCGTTCCAGCACGCGTTGAAGCATGGGGATGAACGCGTCGAGCGGCATGGTGTCGTAAGCCGGATCGAAGGCGTTCTGGTCGTGGCGGGCGCAGAACATAGCGGTGCGCTCGAACGCGGAATGGCCGCGGAACTGCTCGCGCATGTTCTTGTCCAGCCCGAGATAGTGGAAGAAATAGTAGCCCTGGAAGATACCGTGGTGCTCGAGCATCCAGTGGTTCTCTTCCGACACGAAGGGCTTCAGGATCGTGGCGCCGAGATCGGCGTGGTTGTAAGACGCCAGGGTGTCGCCGATGTCGTGCAGCAACGCGCAGACGACATATTCCTCATCCATGCCGTCGCGATAGGCGAGGGTAGCCGATTGCAGCGAATGCTCCATGCGATCGATAGGAAATCCGCCGCAATCGCCTTCGAGTAGCTTCAAGTGCGCCAGCACGCGATCCGGTAGCCCCTTGTTGAACGGCACCGCGGCGGTGACGATCTTCGCCCAGTCAGCTTGGGTGCCTTCGGTCATGGACCGGAACGTGGCACGGTCTTCAGGATGGTCGGTCACGGCAGCAACTCCGGAAATAGCAACTGCGCGACTTTCCTCTAGCCGTAGGCGGGGGTCAAATACCAGCATCTACACCAGCTTGCATACCAGTCACGGATATGGTAGAGCCGGTCGATGGATGAAACGCGCAAAATCACGGTCGAAGTATCAAGCGAACTTCTGGAGCGCGCGCAATCGTTCACCGGCGAGGGCGTTACGGAAACCGTTCGCACCGGCCTCAAGAAGATCGATGCCGAACGCGCGCAACGAGAATTCCGCCAACTCCGCGGCACCCATAAGTTCAGCATCAGCCTCGATGAGTTGCGCGAGGATCGTCCCCTCGGCCGCAACCGAAAATGATTGCAGTCGATTCCTCGACAATTATCGATTTCTTCGCCGGCAAGACTCGTGCAGACGTCCAGCTTTTCGATGCAAATTTGTTGGCAGGCCAAATCGTGCTTCCGCCCGTCGTGCTTGCGGAAGTGATGTCCGATCCTCGCCTGCCGGCGCAGCACGCCACCCTTCTGCAGGAATTGCCACTATTGACAATTCTGGGTGGCTACTGGCTGCGCGCAGGCCAGTCGAGGGCTTCCATTCTCGCGCGAAAGCTTCGTGCACGCCTGCCCAACACACTGATTGCGCAGTCCTGCATCGACCATGACGTTGCTCTCATTCAGCACGACGGGGACTTCGAGTCTTTCGCGAAATATTGCGGGCTGAAGCTCGCGTAGTCCTCAGGCGTTCATGCTGTCGAAGAATTCGCTGTTGCTCTTGGTCGAGCGCAGCTTGTCGAGCAGGAACTCGATGGCGTCGGTCGTGCCCATCGGCGCCAGGATGCGGCGCAGCACGTACATCTTCGAAAGGGTTGCCTTGTCCACCAGCAGCTCGTCCTTGCGGGTGCCGGACTTGAGAATGTCGATAGCCGGGAACACGCGCTTGTCCGCCACTTTGCGGTCGAGGATGATTTCCGAATTGCCGGTGCCCTTGAACTCTTCGAAGATCACTTCGTCCATGCGGCTGCCGGTGTCGATCAGCGCCGTGGAGATAATCGTCAGCGATCCGCCTTCCTCGATGTTGCGCGCCGCGCCGAAGAACCGCTTCGGCCGCTGCAGGGCGTTGGCATCCACGCCGCCGGTCAGCACCTTGCCGGATGAGGGCACAACGGTGTTGTAAGCGCGTCCCAGGCGCGTGATCGAATCGAGCAGGATCACCACGTCGCGCTTGTGCTCGACCAGGCGCTTGGCCTTCTCGATCACCATTTCGGCCACCTGTACGTGGCGGCTGGCGGGCTCGTCAAAGGTGGAGGAAATGACCTCGCCCTTCACCGAGCGCTGCATATCGGTCACTTCCTCCGGCCGCTCGTCGATCAGCAGCACGATCAGGTAACACTCCGGGTGGTTGTGGGCCACGGCGCGGGCGATGTTCTGCAGGATCACGGTTTTGCCGGTGCGCGGCTGCGCGGTGATGAGTGCACGCTGTCCCATGCCTTGCGGCGACACGATGTCGATCACACGGCCCGTTTTGTCCTTCAGGGTCGGGTCGTCGACTTCCATCTTCAGCCACCTTGTGGGGTAAAGCGGCGTCAGATTGTCGAAATGCACCTTGTGCTTGATCTTCTCCGGGTCCTCGAAATTGATCGAGGAGACCTTGAGCAGGGCGAAATAGCGCTCGCCATCCTTGGGCGAGCGGATCGGGCCCTCCACCGTGTCCCCGGTCCTGAGGCCGAAGCGGCGGATCTGCGACGGGCTGACGTAAATGTCATCGGGGCCCGGCAGGTAGTTGGACTCGGGTGAGCGCAGGAAGCCGAAGCCGTCCTGCAGGGTCTCCACCACGCCCTCGCCGGTGATCTCGACATTCCGATCGGCAAGTTCCTTCAGGATGGCAAACAGCATGTCCTGCTTGCGCATGGAGGATGCGTTTTCGATCTCGAGTTCCTCGGCGAACGCCAGCAGATCAGTGGAGGTTTTCGACTTCAAATCCTTCAGCTTCATCGCCTGAAGGCCTTCTTGGATGGTCATTGGGGGTACCTGGTACTGAGGTTTGGGAGATTGCCCCTGAGAATCCGGCCGGTTGCGAAAGGCTGCCCGCCCGCCAGAGCCTCGATGGAGTTAGGTGTCCACGCCGTTTGGTTCGCGCG
This sequence comes from Rhizomicrobium sp., assembly GCA_036500585.1. Classification (GTDB taxonomy): domain Bacteria; phylum Pseudomonadota; class Alphaproteobacteria; order Micropepsales; family Micropepsaceae; genus Rhizomicrobium. Next base: position 9,897 of record DASYBT010000266.1, on the reverse strand, counting down.
CGACTAGCGCTTCAATGACCCGCGGCTGGATTGGGAAACTAACGCCTTATAGCGCGATTTGGTGCCGATGCAAAGCGGTATCAAGAGGTGAACGTAAATCAACGATTAGACAGTTGGATCGGATTGCCGTCGGGGTCCTTGCCATCGCACAGGCAAAAGTCACCTTCGTGGACCTTCCCGAAGTTGGCGCCGCGGCCGACCAGCGTTTCGCGCAACGTCGCAACATCCTTCGCGTGGAACACGATTTTCGGTCCCTTGCGCCCTGGCGATGGAGGTCCCGAATGAAGCGCGATGCGAATCCCCCCGGCGGCAAATTCGCGCCAGCCTTTCTCGTTGGTCACCTGCTTCAACCCGAGAACCTCTCCGTAGAAGCGGCTCATCGTGTCGATCTGGTTGGTGAAGAGGATGATGCGCGCAACCTTCATGCTGGTTCAGAACGGCTGCACGATCACGAGGATGACGATGAAGACCATCAGGACGGCCGGCACCTCGTTCCACAGGCGGTAGAACCGGGCCGAATGCGCGTTGGCATCGCGCTCGAATGCCTTGCGCCAAGCCGCGAAAAACCCGTGCAATGTGGTCAGCCCCACAACGAGGACGAACTTCACCTGCAGCCAGTGATCCGCGTAGGCGCCGGTCAGCCAGGCAAGTGTCGGTCCCAGAATCCACACGGCGATCATGGCCGGGTTCATGATTCCGCGGAGGAGCTTGCGCTCCATCACCTTGAACCGCTGGGACTCGGCCGAACCCGCTGCGGTTTCCGTGTGATAGACAAACAGCCGCGGCAGGTAGAGCAGTCCGCTCATCCACGCAATCACGGCGATGACATGGAATGCCTTGATCCAGTCGATGTAGTTGGAAAGGAAATTCCGTAGCTCAGCCATAAGCCGTTTCAAATCCGCAGGCGCGCAACTGTTTGGGACAGATGCGGCCGGATGCGCAAGTGACGACGGGTTCACCATCCACAGCGCGGATCACCAGGTCCACAAGCCCGTCGATGAATCCCGGATGCGTGCCCACCGCCGGGACCCGGATGTAGTCCGGCACGCCTGCCTCGCGCGCGAGCTTCGCATATTCGATGTCGAGCTCGACCAGGGTCTCGGAGTGCTCCGAGACGAATGCGATGGGGGCAATGACAATTCCTTTGCCGTCGGTGCCAGCGCGCCGCACTTCCGCATCGGTTGCCGGCCCGATCCATTCCAGCGGTCCCACACGGCTTTGGTAGCACAGGCTCCAGTCGAGGTCCGCTATCCCCAGCTTCTCCACAATCGCTTGTGCGGTTTTCTCCACCTGCCACTGATACGGATCGCCATGCGCAATCATCCGCTTGGGCAATCCATGCGCCGATATTAACAAGCGATAATCCACACCTGGCTTCCGCTGTGCCCACGCTTGCTGAACGAGTTCTGTTTCGGCCGCGATGAAGCCTTCCTCCCATGGGTAGCAGCACACGCGCATTTGCGGCGCGGTGAGGCGGCTGGCGCGCGCGGCCCTCGCCCAATCCGCCAGCGAGGACGCCGTGGTGGTGGTAGAGAATTGCGGATAGAGCGGCAGCAGCACGATGCGGTCAGGTTTCCAGGACTGCAGTCCGGCCGCCGCCTGCGGCGCAAACGGCTTCCAGGCCCGCATGGCGATAACCGCCTTGGATTCGTGACCTTTTGCAGCAAGGGCTGCTTCCAGCGCACGAGCCTGCTTTTCCGTTTCTTCCACGATCGGCGAACGGCCGCCGATCTTCGCGTAGATGTCGCGCGCCAATGGCCCCCGGCGCCTCGCGATCAGCCGCGCCAAGGGCAACCGCAAAATCGCCGGCAGAGAAATGATTGCTGGATCGGAAAACAAATTGCGCAGGAACGGCTCGACGGCGTCCAGCGAGTCCGGCCCACCGAGATTGAACAGGACGATCCCGATCCTCACGCTGCAGCCCGGACGCGCGCCACGAGTTCGGCCACATGCTCCACCGGCGTTTCCGGCGAGACGCCATGCCCGAGGTTGAAAATGAGCGGCCGGCCCCGCATGGGCGCAAGGATGTCATCCGCAGCGCGTCCCAGCGAAACGCCGCCGGCAACCAGCGCCAGCGGATCGAGATTGCCCTGAACCGCGGTCATCGGCGCGATGTTTTTTGCCGCCCAATCCATCGGTGCACCGGCGTCCAACGAGATCGCGTTGATGCCAGTCTCGCGCGCATAGTGTTCATAACCGGCGAGCGTTGCCGCGCGCGGAAAACCGATGATCTTCGCGTCTGGTTTCGCAGTGTGAACCGTTTCGACAATCCGCTTCGTAGGCGCGATGACCCACTCATCGAACTGGTGCTCCGGCAAGCCGCTAGCCCAACTGTCGAAGATCTGCACGGCATCGGCGCCGGCCTCGAGCTGCGCGATCAAATGCGACGCCACACAGTCCGATAGAATGTTCAGCAGCTGGCGAAAGCCATCCGGATCGCGATAGCCCCACAGCTTCGCGGCGCGCTGCTCGTCGCCGCCGCGACCCGCCGCCATGTAGGTCGCCAAGGTCCACGGCGCACCGGCAAATCCCAGCAGTGCCACTTCCGGCGCGAGATCCGCCCGAACACGCCGCAACGTTTCGTACAGAGGCGAAAGTTTCTCGCGCCAAACTTCGCTGCGCATTTCAAGACCGGCAATGGATGAAACAGGTTCAAGGCGCGGCCCAATTTTTTCTTCGAACACCACCTCGCGGCCGAGCACGTACGGCACCGTCAGAATATCCGAGAACACGATTGCCGCATCGAATCCAAACCGGCGGATCGGCTGCAAGGTGATCTCGGCCGCCATCTCCGGATCCATGCACATGGTCCAGAACGAACCGGCCTTCGCGCGCAGCTCCCGGTACTCCGGCAGATAGCGTCCAGCCTGGCGCATGAGCCAGATCGGCGGCGGCCATACCGCCTTGCCGTCCAGAACCGAGATCAGAGATTTCCCAACATCCTTCTTCAAGAAAGTAAGACTCCTAAGATGATGAAGATGATGTTGGGCCTGTGAATCTGTGGAGCGACCGGCGGCGGCGGGATGTGTAGGCGGCAAGCTCTTCTGTTACAAGGCGATTGGCCGTCCGCATACGGACGGGCGGTTCCCCCGAGCATGTGGGTTCCGCCGGAAGAGGCACGGGAAAACGATACGGGTTATCCTGTGGTGGCTGCAGCTTGTGAATGACGGGCCCGCTTCTGTGGGCAGGAGAGACAGGTTTGAACAAGGTTTTCCACATCCATCAGATCTCCGATGCGACGGGTGAGACGCTGAACGCCATCGTCAAGGCGGCGAGCGCGCAATTCGAGGGATTCGAGGTCAGGGAGCATTTCTACGCGCTGGTGCGCAGCCCGCGCCAGCTCGAGCGGGTGATGGAACATGTCCGGGAGGAACCGGGCCTGGTATTTTTCACCGTGGTGAACCCGGATCTGCGCGAGATCCTCGTCACAAAATGCAAACAGCTCGGCGTGCCATGCCAAGGCGTTCTCGAGGCGCCGATCGCGACCCTGAAGCAGTTTTTTGGCGGCGCTGCGGAAACCCATCGGCCCGGCGGCCAGCACGAACTGGATCAGCGTTATCTGGATCGCATCGAGGCGCTCAACTTCGCAATCGCCCATGATGACGGCCAGTCACAGCAGATGCTGGAGGACGCCGAGGTCATTCTGGTGGGTGCCAGCCGCACCTCGAAAACGCCAACCAGCGTCTATCTGGCCATCCGCGGCATTCGCGCTGCCAACGTGCCCGTGGTGCCGGGGATTGCGCTGCCACCGCAGCTGTTGAGCGTCGCAAAGCCGCTCATTGTTGGCCTTTGGGCGTCGCCCGATCGCCTGGTGCAGGTTCGCCGCAACCGGCTCGCTGTGCTTGGCGAGGTGCGAGATACGTCCTACGTCGATCTGGAATCGGTACGGCAGGAGGTGATGGCGACGCGGCGGCTTTTCGAAGCGCATGGCTGGCCGACGATCGATGTGTCGCGGCGTTCGGTGGAAGAAACGGCTGCCGCTGTGATGAATCTGTTGGTCGAGCGGCGCGAGGCGCAGCGATGACGGTCCCCGCCGGTGTCGCCGGCTGGCCGATTGCGCACTCGCTGTCGCCGCGGCTGCACGGATATTGGCTGCAAGAATATGGGATCGATGGTGTTTACGTGCCCCTCCCCATCGCGCGTGAAGATTTTTCCGTAGCCGTGGATGGTTTGCGCCGTGCCGGTTTCGCCGGATTGAACGTGACCGTGCCACACAAGGAAGCCGCGTTCGCCATGGCCCAAACCTTGGACGAGGATGCACGGATCACCGGAGCCGTGAACCTGTTGTTGTTCCATCGTGACGGCACCATTGGAGGCCGCAATACCGATGCGATGGGCCTGGCAGCCAGCGTTGCCGAGGAATTCGGGCCCGATGTCACGCACGGCAAAACTGCTGTCTTGCTTGGCGCCGGCGGTGCTGCGCGCGCCGCAATTCTCGCCTTGGCGCGCTTGGGTGCAGCGAAAATCCGCATCGTCAATCGTAGTCATGGCAAGGGGGAAACGCTCGCCCGGCAGCTGCAACCGCACGTATCTTGCAGATTGACGGCCGCCGGCTTCGAGGATTGGCCGGTCAGCGCGAGCGAGACCGCGCTTGTCGTGAACGCCACCAGCGCCGGGATGAAAGGCAATCCACCGCTCGATTTGTCTCTTGCGGCATTGCCGGCGACCGCGGCGGTGTACGATCTGGTCTACAACCCGCTGGAAACGAGTTTAACAAAGCAGGCGCGGGAACGGGGGCTGCGGTCTGTGGGTGGTCTCGGTATGCTCATCCAACAGGCGGTGCCGGCTTTCGCGGCGTTCTACGGTGTGACACCGACGGTCACGCCGCAGCTGCGCGCCTGCCTCCAACAGGCGCTTGCGGCATGACCCGGCCGACCATTGTCGGACTAACCGGCTCCATCGGCATGGGCAAGACCGAGACGGCGCGCCTGTTCGCCGAGCAAGGCATTCCCGTCTATGACGCGGACGCTGCCGTGCATCTTCTGTACGAGCCGGGTGGGGCCGCGGTGCCGGCGATTGCTGCGCAATTCCCGGATTGCGTCACAGGTGGCCGCATCGACCGCGCGTGTCTCTCGGCGCGGCTCGCCGGCGACAAGGACGCGTTCGCCAGGCTGGAATCCATCGTCCATCCGCTGGTGGCGCAGGAACAGATGCGGTTTCTCGCCGAAGCCGAAGCCAACGCTGCCGAGATGGTGGTGCTCGACATCCCGCTGCTGTTCGAGACCGGCAGTCACGCCCGCATGGACGCGGTGGTTGTCGTTTCCGCGCCGCGCGATGTCCAGCGGACGCGCGTTCTGGCGCGGGAGGGAATGACGCCCGACAAGCTCGACCACATCCTTGCCCGCCAGATGCCGGATGCAGAAAAGCGTGCACAAGCCCATTTCGTTATTGAGACAGACAAGGGTCTCGATCACGCTCGCGAACAGGTGAAGCACATCATCGCCGCGTTGCACGCGCGCCGCCGGAAGGATCAGAAGCTTGCGTGAGATTGTCCTCGACACCGAAACCACCGGACTCGATCCGCTGGATGGCCACCGCATTATCGAGATCGGCTGCGTCGAGCTGATCGACCAGATCCCGACTGGCATCGAGCGGCAATACTACCTCAATCCGGAGCGCAGCGTCGGCGACTCCGTCACCATCCACGGCATCGAGGATGCGCACCTGGCGGACAAGCCCCTGTTCGCCCATATCGCCGACGAGCTGCTGGAGTTCCTCGGCGACGCGCCGCTGGTGATTCACAACGCCGGTTTCGACATCAAATTCCTCAACCACGAACTCCAGCGCGCCGCGCGGCCATCCATTCCGTACGCCCGCGCCATCGACACCATCGAGATCGCCAAGCGAAAGATTCCCGGCGCACGCTATTCGCTTGATGAACTGTGCAAGCGCTTCGGCATCGATCTGACCGCCCGCACGAAACATGGTGCGCTGCTCGATGCGCAATTGACGGCACGGCTCTATCTCGAACTCGCCGGGGGCCGTCAGACGCGGCTGGTGCTTGCGCCCGTCGACACCGAAGCAGCCGCAATCGTCTCGGAAATCCGTGTCCTGCGTGTGCGCACGATCCCGCTGGCGCCGCGGCTCACGGCCGAGGAATTGGCGGCCCATGCCGCCTTCATCGCGTCAGAATTGGGTGAGCAGCCGGTCTGGGCCTGGGCGGCCTAAACGATCGCGCTTTGCTGCTGCTGCTGGGCGGCGTTCGCCTGGTTCTGGCGGTACAGCTCGGCGAAATCGATCGGCTCGATCATGAGCGGCGGCATGCCGCCGTCGCGGATGACATCGGCGACCACCCGGCGGACGAACGGAAACAGCAGGTGCGGCGCCTCGATCAGCAGGAACGGCTGCAGGATTTCGTCTGGCGCGCCCTGGATCAGGAACATGCCACCGTACAGCAGCTCGAGAAGGAAGACGGTCTTGTCTTCCGCCTTGGCGTTCACCCGCACCTTCATCTCGACTTCGAACTGGTCAGTGCTGAGCCGCTTTGCCTGCAGATCGAATCCGAGCTCGATCTGCGGCCGCACGGAGAGATTCTGCGGCGCAGCGGGGTTTTCGAACGACAAATCCTTCACATACTGACCCAGGATCTGGACCCGCATGCCTTCGGCGGGGCCGCCATTGCCGTTTGTCGGGCCAGGAAAAGGATCGCTCATGAAGATGCTCGCCAAAAAAGCCGGGCGGGCTTACATGGATCGGGAAGCGCTGACAAGCGTTTGCCCCAATTGGGTTGCAGAATGCCGCGGCAATGCCCAGATCATAAGACATCTCTCATCTGGACCGCTGGCCGCCGAGCGTTTAGGTTCACATTCGGCTCCGGCGGCTTTCCGATGAAAGGTCGGACATAAATCGATGGCAAATTCTCAGCTTCTTTCGATCCTGCTGATCGCGATGGTGGCCGGCATCATCCTGTTCCGGCTTTACACGGTGTTGGGCCGGCGGACGGGAAACGAGCGCCCGCGGCCGGATCCGTTCCAGCGCGCCGGTGCTGCGCCGGAAACCGGCGTGGCCGAGCGCGCGATGACCTTGCCGGATCGAACGGCAGACACCGCTGCTTCGTCAACCGCCGATCCGGTTGCGCAAGGTCTGCTCGACATCAAGCTTGCCGACCGCGGATTCGAGACGGAGCATTTCGTCGAAGGCGCGCGCAAGGCCTACGAGATGATCGTCACGGCATTCGCCAAAGGCGATCGCACCACCTTGCGGCCGCTGCTTGGCGATGACGTCTATGCCGCATTCGACTCGGCCATCGCGGCGCGCGAGCAGAAACACGAATCGATGGAGTTCACGTTCGTCGGCATGCGCGAGGCGAAGGTCACCGGTGCGCAGCTGAAGAAGAACTTCGCCGAAGTGACAATCTCGTTCACTGCGCAGTTCATTTCTGCGACGAAGGACGGCAGCGGCGCGATCGTCGATGGCGATCCCAAGGCGGTCCGCGACGTGGTCGATGTGTGGACGTTCGAGCGCAACGTGCGCGCCAGCGATCCGAATTGGCGGCTGGTTGCCACGTCGGGTGAAGCCGGGGAGCCAAAGGCCGGCTGATGGCGTCGCGGCGCCGGCGCTCGTCCAAAGCACCGCTTGTTGTTTTTCTCCTCATTGTCGTTGCCGCCGGGGCTTTCTTCCTTTGGCGCACCTATCGGCCGCAGGTCACGCCGGCCACAACAGCGACGCTGCACGCCGTCCGCTTCGCCGATCTGCCGGGCTGGAAGGACAGCGATGCGCGGGCAGCGCTCTCTGCCTTCCGCCGCTCCTGTTCGGTCCTGAAGAACAAACCGCAGAACTCCGCAATGGGGGAGAACGGCTACGCCGGAATCGTCGGCGATTGGCAATCAGCGTGTAACGCGCTGCCCACTGCATCAACGGCGGCCGCTGCCCGGCAGTTTTTCGAACAGCATTTCGCGCCGGTGGAAATCGCGCCGGATGGCGGTGCGGCGCTGTTCACGGGCTATTACGAGCCGGAGCTTGACGCCAGCCGCACGCAAGGCGGCGCCTACAAGACGCCGATCTATGCCGCGCCGCCCAATCTTGTGTCGGTCGATCTCGGTGCCTTTCGCGGCAAATACGCAGGCGAGCATCTGGAGGGGTGTCTCGCCGGCCACAAGCTCCTGCCGTGTGCGTCGCGCGCGCAAATCGATGCGCACGGCCTCGCCAATGCGCCCGTGCTGCTCTACGCCAAGGATCCGATTTCCGTATTCTTCCTGCACATCCAGGGGTCAGGCCGGGTGAAGCTCGCCGACGGCACCATGCTGCGCATCGCCTATGACGGGCAGAACGGCCGCCCCTACACGGCGATCGGCCACACGTTGATCGAGCGTGGGCTGTTGCCGCGCGAAGGCATGTCGATGCAGGCGATCCGCGCCTGGATGAAAACGCATCCCGCGTTGGCGCGCAACGTGATGGAAAGCGATAAGTCCTATGTCTTCTTCAAGGAAGAGCCGATCGGCGATGCCGCGCTCGGCAGTCCCGGCAGCGAAGGCGTGCCGCTGACGCCGGGTGCCAGCCTCGCGGTGGATACACGGCTGCATCCGCTCGGCGTTCCGGTGTACGTCGCAGCAACACGGCCGGATGCCGATCCCGCCAAGCCGGATCGCGCATTCGATGCGCTGCTGATCGCGCAGGACACCGGCGGCGCCATCAGAGGGCCGGCGCGCGGCGATGTGTTCTGGGGCTTCGGCCCCGATGCCGAATCCATCGCCGGCCGCATGAAATCCACCGGCCGCATGTTCGTGCTATTGCCGAAAGCCGTTGCCGCAAAACTTCCGCCGAACGCGCAGCTGGCCGCGCCATGAGCCGCCGGCGAATCGCAACCGAGGAAGAGCGCGCGCTGTTCGAGGCCGTGCTGCGCGATGCCAGCGTCTTGCAAGCGGAGAAGAAGAAGCCGGCGAAGAAATCCGCGCCGGCTCCCGTTGCCAAACCTGTGCCGCCGCCGCGACCGCGGCCGAGCGGAGTCGATGGCAGAACGGCGGAGCGCCTGCGCAAAGGCGCCGTCGAGCCGGATGCGCGGATCGATCTGCATGGACTGACGGAGTCGACCGCCCATCGCGCGCTGACCACCTTCCTACGCGGCGCCGTTGCCCGCGGAGCACGACTGACCCTGGTGATCACCGGCAAAGGTGCAAAGGCCGAAACGATCGAGGAGTGGTTCGCTCAGTCGCCCCGCGGCGTGCTCAAGACCATGGTGCCGCGATGGCTTGCGGAACCGGAACTGGCGCGCTTCGTTGCCGATGTGCGTAGCGCGCACAAGCGTCACGGTGGCGGCGGCGCGCTCTATGTGTATCTGCGCAAAGCCGCGAAGCCCCGATGAAGCAAAAGTTCTCCACCATCCGCATTCGCACGCGCGGCCCCGCGCTCACCAGCTTCACGGACGAAGCGGAAGAGTTTGTGCGCGAGTCTGACATCGCGAACGGTCTCCTCACCTGTTTCGTGCGCCACACCTCGGCGTCGCTGGTGATTCAGGAGAATGCCGACCCAGACGCGCTGCACGACCTGGCGAAGTTCATGGAGCGTCTCGTCTCACGCGACGAGCGGCTCTATCGCCATACCACCGAGGGCCCGGACGACATGCCGAGCCACATCCGCTCCATGCTGACCCAGACCTCGCTCTCCATTCCGGCGCGCGGCGGCGAAATGATCCTCGGCACCTGGCAGGGGCTTTACCTGTTCGAACACCGGGACGCGCCGCACGAGCGGCAGATCGCGTTGCACATCATCGGCGACTGATCAGAGTGCAATAAATTCACGCACCCTCCCCTTGAGGGAGGGTCGAAATTTGTGAAACGCAGTGGAGCAAATTTCGGGGAGGGGTCCATTCCACAAGCATGCGAGTGGACCCCTCCCCGAACGAATTTCGCTGCGCTCATTCGTTAGACCCTCCCTCAAGGGGAGGGTAAGGAGGCAAGC
>DASYBT010000265.1:0-13645 GCA_036500585.1 Rhizomicrobium sp. | reverse complement strand
CAGGCGCAAGCAATCGATCCGAAGGTGGCCGATACCTACGCCGGTTACGGCGTCAAGCCATGACCATTCATGGATATGCGATAGGGAATTTGCGGAAATGAACTGCAATGGAATTTGGTTCGGGCTCGCCGCTGCCCTGGCGATCGGCGCGACCCCCGCCTATGCCGCTCCGCAATCCTCCGGCTGCGGCGCCGACCCCAGTCCGGTGTATTCGCTGCACGCGCTGATCGTGTCTTGCACCCAGGCGGCACGCGGCACGGCAGAAGGTTGGGGGCACGGAATGGGCCTGGTCTCGACACCGCCGGAAGATCGCGCGTGGGCCTTCTACCAGCGCGGCCTCTACTATCAATTCGATCATCAATACGACCGCGCCATCGCGGACTACACAACCGCGCTCGGTTTCGAACACAATTATGAGGATGCGCTCGCGGCCCGCGCGGACGCCTACGAACAATCGGGGGATCACCCGCATGCCGAAGCTGATTATACGCAAGCCGATGCGCTGAGGGCGGACAATGCGCAACAGCTCAACAGCCGGTGTTGGGCGCGCGCCATCCGCGGATTTCCGCTCGACAAGGCATTGGCGGATTGCACCGCCTCGCTCACACTGAAATCGGACGATCCGAACGTGTTCGATTCGCGCTGTCTGGTGAATTATCGCCTGGGCAACTATGCCGCCGCGATTTCGGATTGCAGCGAAAATCTGAAGCGGTACCCCAGCGCCGCAGGAAGCCTGTACGTGCGCGGCCTGGCGAAGATCAAGTCCGGCGATACGGGTGGCGGCAACGCCGATCTCAAGGCGGCGAGCGATGCGGATTGGCGCATCGAGAAGCTTTATGCGTTCTGGGGCGTAAGCCCGTAGCTGGGTCTGTGCCTCGCACGGTCCAAGCTGTAGCATCGCTGCAATTCCGGAAGACCGATGGCACACAGACCCGCGTCAATTGCTGCATTTGTGCTGTTCATTGCGAGCGGTGCACCGGCGCAGATCACGGAGACGCCGGAACAGCGCTGCGCCAGGGCGGTGGGCGATGATTCCATCGCCGCGTGCAGCGATGTCATCGGCATCGGCGAAGGTGGGGCGGCGATCGAATGGGCCTATGTGGCGCGCGCGCACGCCTATGAAAGCCAGCAGCTCTACACCAGCGCGATTTCCGATCTGAACGATGCGCTCGCGCTGAAAAAGAAGGATCCCGCTCTTCTCGGCGAGCGGGCGCGCGATGACGTCGCCGTCGGCAATTACGCCGATGCTGTCGGCGACTACGACACCTTGATCGACCTCAAGCCTTCGGCGGACGCCTACGCGGCGCGCTGCCGGGTGCGCGCCATCGCCGATGTCGATCTCGACGATGCGACGGACGATTGCGACGACGCGCTGAAGCTTGCGCCGCAGGATGGAGCGGCGTTCGAAGCACGCTGTTTCGTGAATGTACGCAAGAGCGCGTGGGCGGCGGCGATTGCCGACTGCTCGGCGGCGCTCAATGCGGACTGGAAGATGGCCTCGGCGCTGTATCTGCGCGGGATCGCGAAGATGAAATCCGGCGACACCAAAGGCGCCGACGGCGACCTCGCCGCCGCCGAAACCCTCGATCCGCGCATCGCGGAGACCTTCGAGGGGTACGGGATCAAACCTTGAATATCGCGGCGCGACCAATGGCCGCCCGCCGCTAAAATATGGCGGGATGACTTCGCGATATATCGAGGCCATCATGCGCGTGGGACTGGAGGTTCCAAATCGCGACAGGAAGGGGAGCAAATGTTCACGCGAGCAATTCTTTTGTCCGGCATTCTTGTACTGGCCGGTATGATCGGCAGCGCCGATGCAAAGCCATGCACGCAAAAAACGAGTCGCCTTGGTCGCTTCTCGACGTTCGATCCGCCGGGATCGATACTCACCTCCCCCGTCAGCATCAGTGTGACGGGCGCAATCACTGGAACTTATATCGACAGCAACGACGAGGAGAACTACGGCTTTGTGCGGGAAGCCAACGGAGATATCACCACCTTCGCTTATCTGGGCGGCCTGACCATTCCCTCCAGCATAAATCGCGCAGGCGCTATTGCGGGCTCCTACTACGATGGTTCTCTCCGGGCACACGGAATCCTGCGGGCGCCTGATGGATCGATCACAGCCTTCGATCCTGACGGATCGTCTAATACCGTTGCCATGAGCATCAATCGCGCTGGTTGGATCGCGGGAGATTATGCGGACACCAATCAGGTTGGGCATGGCTTCGTGCGGTCGCCCACGGGAGGGTTCACGACCTTCGACGCGCCAGAGTCGACGGCCACCCTGGTCGAGAGCATCAATGGCAATGGGGCAATCGCGGGCTACTACGCCGACAGGAGAGGCAGGCGGCACGGCTATCTTCGAGATCCGGATGGAACGATCACGGTCTTCGATCCATCCAGATCGACGCGCACGGAGGCGACAGGCATCAATCGAAACGGATGGATTTCAGGGACTTACGTTCGGAACGGATATCACGGCTTCCTGCGGGCGCCCGACGGAACCATCACCAAGATCGATCCACGGGGGTCGACCGATACCTATGCTAACGGCGTCGGTGGCAAAGGTGCGGTCGTAGGCACGTACTTTGACAGCAACCGCGTGCAGCATGGATTTCTGTTCGAGTCCAATGGGCAATATATAATTTTCGACCCGCCGGGATCGATCGCAACGATTCCGACCGCGATCAACAACGAGGGTGCAATCACCGGATCCTACGAAGACAGCGACAACAGGCGGCACGGCTTTGTCCGCAGTCCGCAGTGATTTCAGCGATGGTGCTCGAAACGTAGCGTACCAAGACTCCCTCGCCCGCACTCTCTAAGTGGGGGCGAGGGAGTGAAAATTCGCACCATCAAATCGCCTCCCCAAACGCGGAGCGGGTGGGGGGCACCACAAAATAGTCCCCCCACCAGGAGCATTTCTTCGCTCCGCTCGAAATGCACCGACCTCCCCGCGTCGGGGGAGGTGAAGGAACACGCACAATGGCATCTCTTGTTCTGGGCATCGCCGGCACGGCGGCAGGTAGCGCGCTGGGCAGCTTTTCGCTGTTCGGCGCCACGATCACCGGCGCGGAAATCGGCGGCGCCATCGGCACCCTGATCGGCACCGAGATCGACGATCTCATCGCGCCCGGCACGCACGTCACGCGCAAATCGCCACGCCTCTCCGATGTGAACATCCAGTCGTCGACGGAAGGCGCCGCCGTCCCGCGCGTTTTCGGCCGCGTGCGCGTTGCGGGGCAACTCATCTGGGCGTCGCAATACAAGCAGACGGTGGTGAAGTCGCAGCAGACGAGCGGCGGCGGCAAGGGCGGTCCGAAAGTCACCGAAACCGACATCGGCTACCGCTATTCCATCTCGTTCGCGGTGGCGCTGGCGGCCGGCATCGTGACGAAGATCGGCCGCGTGTGGGCCGGCGGCAACCTCATCGACATTTCGCAATTCACCACGCGGTTCTGCGCCGGCGACGAAGCGCAAACGTTCGATCCGCTTATCGAGGAGATTGAAGGCGCGGGCAACACGCCGGCCTATCGCGGGCTTTGCTATATCGTGTTCGAGGATCTCGACCTTACCCAATTCGGCAACCGCATTCCGCAGCTGAATTTCGAGCTGATCCGTTCGCTTTCCGATGCCAACCCCGATGCGCTGGAGAACCGGCTTGGCGGCGTGGCGCTGATTCCCGGCGCGGGAGAGTTCGTCTATGCGACGGAACCCGTCACCGCCGATGATGGCAAAGGGACCACCGTGCCGCAGAACGCGCACAACGCCAGCGGCGTGGCGGACATCACCGCGTCGCTCGACGAATTGCACGCCCTGGCGCTGAACATGGCCGCCGTATCGCTGGTGGTGGGGTGGTTCGGCAACGATCTGCGCTGCGGCGAGTGCGAAATCAGGCCGTGCGTCGAGATCGACAAGAAGAACACCTATCCGGGAAGCTGGAGCGTGAACGGAATCGATCGCGCGCACGCCACTGTGGTGAGTCAGATCGGCGGGTTGCCGGCCTATGGCGGCACGCCATCGGATGAAAGCGTGGTGGCCGCGATCCAGAATTTGAAGTCGCGTGGGCTTTGCGTGCTGTTCAATCCATTCCTGTTTATGGATATCGCGAATGGCAACGCGCTGCCCGATCCGTATACCGGCGGCGTTTCCCAACCTACCTATCCATGGCGCGGGCGCATCACCTGCGATCCGGCGCCGGGCGTGTCCGGTTCGCCGAACAAGACAAGTGCTGCGGCGACACAGGCGAGTGCGTTCTTCGGCAGCGCATCGCCATCGGATTATTCCGTGAGCGGAACGAATGTGAGCTGGACCGGTGGCGACGATTGGGGTTTGCGCCGCATGGTGCTGCATTATGCGCATCTCTGCGCCGCGGCGGGTGGCGTGGACAGCTTCCTCATCGGCAGCGAATTGCGCGGGCTGACGCGGGTGCGCGATTCCGCCACGACTTATCCGGCGGTTGCCGCGCTGAGGTCGCTGGCGGCCGATGTGCGCTCCATCCTCGGCGCGGACACCAAAATCGGCTACGCGGCGGATTGGAGCGAATACAACAACCACCAGACCGGCGATGCGGCAGGCAGCGTGCTGTTCAACCTCGATCCCTTGTGGAGCGATGCCAACATCGATTTCGTCGGCATCGACAATTACATGCCGCTGTCGGACTGGCGCGACGGCACTTCGCATCTCGATTACGACGCGGCGAATGGCCCGACCGACATCCACGATGCCGATTATCTCACCGGCAACATCGCCGGGAGCGAGGATTACGACTGGTACTATGCCAGCGATGCCGATCGCGATGCGCAGACGCGCACCGCCATCACCGATGGGCTCGGCAAGCCGTGGGTCTGGCGGGCGAAAGACATCTGGAATTGGTGGAGCAATGCACACTACGACCGCGCCGACGGTAGCGAAAGCGCATCGCCGACGGCGTGGGTGCCGCAGAGCAAGCCCATCTGGTTCACCGAGCTGGGCTGCCCAGCGGTGGACAAAGGATCGAACCAGCCGAATGTGTTCTTCGATCCGAAGTCGAGCGAAAGCGCACTGCCGTATTATTCCAACGGCCAGCGCGACGATCTCATCCAGCGCCGTTTCCTCGAGGCGCAGCTGAAATTCTGGAGCGAGCCGGCGAACAATCCATCGTCTACCGTGTACGCCGCGCCGATGGTCGATGCGAACAACATTTACGCCTGGTCGTGGGATGCGCGGCCGTTTCCGTTCTTTCCGGCGCGCGCCGATGTGTGGGGCGATGCCGGCGATTACAATCTCGGCCACTGGCTGAACGGACGCCTCGGCGCGGTGCAGCTTCCCGATCTCGTCACCGCGATCTGCTCTGACTCCCCTCCCCCAGCGAGGGGAGGGGTTGGGGGTGGGGGGATTTCCATCGACGTGTCGGATATCGAAGGCGTGGTCACCGGCTACGCGCTGACCGATACGATGAGCCCACGCGATGCGCTGACGCCACTATCCATCGCCTATTTCTTCGATGCCGTGGAAAGCGAAGGCGAGATAAAGTTTGTGGCGCGCGGCCGGCCAAATCCACTGGCGCTTGCCGAATCCGATCTCGTGATTCCGGATGGCGAGGCGAGCTTCGGCTTCTCGCTCACCCGCGCGCAGGAAACCGATCTGCCGACCGACGCCCGCATTTCCTACATCGATGTCGATGCCGACTACCGCCAGGCGGCGGCGGAATCGCGACGGCTGATCGGCCGATCGGATCGCGTCACGCAAACCGGATTGCCGCTGGTCACCGATCAGGCCACCGCCATTGGCATCGCCGAACGGCTGTTGCAGGATGCCTGGACGATGCGCGAGACGGCGGCGTTTTCGCTGCCGCCATCGCAGCTCGCGCTCGATCCGACCGACGAAGTGGAGCTGACGGCGGGCGGGCGCACGCGGCGCTTGCGGCTGACGGAAATCGACGACGCCGGCGCGCGGGCTATGCAGGCGGTGGCAACCGATCCGTCGATCTATGAGGCGATCGTGGGCCCACAGCGTGCGTCCGGCATGATGCAATCCTTGACGGCATCGGGCCGCGCGCTCGTTGCATTCCTCGATCTGCCATGGCTCACTGAGGATCAGAAGCAGTGGGATGCGTTTGCCGCCGCGTTCGCGTCGCCGTGGCCTGGCTCGGTGCTGGTGCTGCGTAGCGCCACCGACTCCAATTTCGTGCTCGACACGACCTTGTCGAAGCCCGCCACCATCGGCGAAACCACGGCGGATTTCTCCGCCGGTCCCGCATGGCGCTGGGATGAAGCCAACGCACTGAACATCGAACTCTACGACGGCAGTTCGCTGGCGTCGCTCGATGACATCTCCGTCTTCGGCGGCGCCAACGCGCTCGCGGCTGAGAACGCGGACGGCGAATGGGAAGTGCTGCAGTTCGCCAACGCCGAACTCACCGGGCCCGGACAATGGAAACTTACGCGATTGCTGCGCGGGCAGGCGGGAACGGAAGGTGCCATGCGCATCCCCGTCGCCGCCGGTGCGCGCGTGGTGCTGCTCGACGGCGCCTTGGTGCAGCTGGGATTGTCACCGAGCGAATACGCCCTGCCGTTCAATTATCTCTATGGACCGCAAGGCAAGCCGATCTCCGATCCGGCATACCAGAGCGCAGCGCTGCAATTCCAAGGCATCGGATTGCGCCCGTTGTCGCCGGTGCAATTGGCTGCGGTGTTCACGGCGAGCGGCGATCTGCTGTTGTCCTGGCTTCGTCGCGACCGCGATCCTTCTTCGGACAGCTGGGACCAGGTGGAAATTCCGCTGAGCGAATCTGCGGAAGCCTATGATGTGGAAATTCTGGACGCCTCGTCCAACGTGATCCGCACCATCAGTTCGTTATCTTCTCCATCCTTCACCTACACCGCCGCCGACATCGCGTCGGATTTCCCGTCCGGCCTGCCATCGCCATTCCGCTTCACCGTGTACCAACTTTCCTCCATCTTCGGCCGCGGCGTGGGGAGCACCGCTGCTATTCAATTCAGCTGAGAAGCTCCCCTCCCCTCGTTAGGGGAGGGGAATTCGATTTCGTCACAACCGTCATCTAACCAACCAAGAGAACCACACATGTCCGACACCACCCCGCGGGTGGCGTTGCCGCTGCTGGCGGCTGCGCAATCGCAGAAGCACGTCACCCACAACGAAGCGCTGCTCGAGCTCGACGCGCTGATCTCGACCACCATCCTGGACCGCGACCTCAGCGCGCCACCGCCAACGCCAAGCGACGGCGACACCTATCTGGTGAAAGCCACCGGCACGGGCGCGTGGGCCGGTCAGGACGGCAAGCTCGCCTATGCGATCGGTGGCGGATGGCGGTTCTACGCGCCGTTCAACGGGCTCGTGGCATATGTCTCCGACGAATCCGCATTGATCGTGTACGACGGTTCGGCCTGGGTGGATTACGCGAGCATTCTCAGCTTGCAGAATCTGCCGATGCTCGGTGTCAACGCCACGGCCGATTCCACCAACAAGCTCAGCGTCGCGTCCGCCGCCGTGCTGTTCAACAATATCGGCGCCGGCACGCAGGTGAAGCTGAACAAGGCCACGTCGGGCGATACCGCCTCGCTGCTCATGCAAAACAATTTCTCCGGCCGTGCCGAGATCGGCCTCACCGGCGACGACAATTTCCATTTCAAGGTCTCGCCGGACGGCAGCACGTTCTACGAAGCGCTGATCCTCAACCGCAACACCGGCAGCCAGCTGCTGAAACACATCGACATCACGGCAGTCACCACCTTGGGCGCCGCGCATCTCGGCCGTTTCGTGCGCGCCGATGCCAGCGGTGGCGCCTTCGCCGTTACCTTGCCGGCAACCGCAGACGCCGATGATTGGGTGATCGTGCGCAAGAAAGACACAAGCGCCAACCGCATCACAATCAAAGACAACAGCGGCAACGATGTCGCCTGGCTCTCCGCACAATATGACGAAGCCATGTTCGCCTTCTGGGATGGCGCGTGGTCGCCGTTGCGCTGGAAAATCGCGCCGCTCGTGGATGTGTTCACCGCATCCGGCACGTGGACGAAGCCTCCTCTGATCACTGGCGCCGAAATCCTCTGCGTCGGCGGCGGCGGTGGCGGCGGAAGCGGACGCCAGGGCGCGGCCACCTCGGCGCGCGCCGGCGGCATCGGCGGCACGGCCGGCAGCGTCAATCTTGCGAACGTCGCCGCATCGCAACTCGCGTCCACGACGACCGTCACGGTTGGCGCAGGCGGCGCGGGCGGCGCGTCGCAATCTTCGGCAGACAGCAGCGGCAATTCCGGCGCTGTCGGCGGCGCGTCCTCGTTCGGCTCGGTCCTGCAGGCCAATGGCGGCTCGGCCGGCGCGGCCGGAACCACAAGCGCCGTCACCGGCCCCGGCACCAACGGCCAGACCTCCACCTTCGTCAGTCCGGCGGCGCAAGGCGCGAACTCCGTCACCTCCACCGGCACGGCGCCGGCGAGTTCGACCGGCCCGACATGCGGCGGCATCGGCGGCGGGATCAGCACCGCCAATGTGGTGTTCGACGGCACCGTGAGCGCGGCCGCCTCGCGTGGCGCCGCAACCATCGTCAATGCCGCAAGCGCGGGAACATCGGGCGGCAGCGGTGGCGCGGGAAACGCTGTGCCCAGCAGTGTCGCGCCGTACTACGGCGGCTCGGGCGGCGGAGGCGGCGCCGCATCCGCTACGGCAGCCGCAGGAGCGGGCGGCAGCGGCGGCGCGCCGGGCGGCGGCGGAGGCGGCGGCGGTGCAAGCGCCGACGGATTCAGCTCCGGCGCCGGTGGCAGCGGCGCACGCGGCGAAGTGCGCGTGACGAGCAAGTTCTGATCGCGGCGATTACCGCAGAATTTTTCGAAAAACAACCATCGCTGAGCCCGCGGAGTCAGTTCACGGGGCAGCGGTCATGCGTGCAAACCAAAGGAGAAGCACATGTCGACAACCAATTCCCTTCAGGCCTTCCTGCAGACGTTGGAAGCCTTCGCGCAAACTGTGAAGGACAAGATCGCTGCGTTCGCCAGCGACTTCCTTCCGCAAGTGGAGAGCGATGCGGAAATCGCGCTCGAGGATCTCGCCAGCCTGGCGATGAATGCGGTGCTTGCGCAAGCGGGCGGGGTCGTCAGCGGGCGGGAGAAATTCGGCAATGCGGTCGATACCGTCGTCCAGCAGGTCGAACAGTCCGGCCAGACGGTGCTGCAGCAGACGGCGCAGATGGCCGTGCAGCAGGCCTACCTCACCGCGCAGTCCGTGGTGGCGGCGAACGTGAAGTAGCCGGCGATCCGATTGCGTACCCTCCCCTTGAGGGAGGGTCGAAATTCTCGGAGCGCAGCGCGAAGCGAACTTCGGGGAGGGGTGCTGCCGCAATCACCCCCTCCCCGAACGAACTCGCTGCGCTCATTCGTTCGACCCTCCCTCAAGGGGAAGGTGTGAATTCCCGAACAGGAAGGCATCAATCATGACAAGCCTTATCGTTGTGGCGATCGAGAAGATCGCCACCGCGCTTCTGCCGCTCGTCCTCAAATGGGTGGGCGATGAAGCGCTGGCGCTGATCACCCATGGCGTGGCAGCAGAGAATACGGCGCGCACCAATTCCGTTGCCGCCGCGGAGGCGAGCGCGCCGTCGGATCGCGCCGAGCTCGTGCAGACCTTGAAGCAGGGAGCGTTCTGATGCGAGCTCTGTTGATCACTGCATCGGTGCTTCTGCTCGCCGGCTGCGCGGCAATGCCACCCACCGCACCGGTGGCGCAGTGTCCGCCGGTGAAGGTCTATTCACAAGCCGAGCAGGATGCGCTGGCCACGGCCGTCGCAGCGCTGCCGCCGGAGAATCCGCTGATCGGCGCCATGCTGGACTACGGCCGATTGCGCGCCGCTGCGCGCGCCTGCATGGTGGCGGCGAGTTAGCAACAGCACACACGGCGTCCCAACCAACCTGAATTTGAGAATTTATGAGTTTCGTAATACGCTGCGACGCGTATGCTTGAGGTGAACGACGATGACTCTTGTTCGCGTGCGCCGCGCGGCGCAAGTGACTCTACCGGCGGAAATCCGCCGCGCGCTCCATGTTAAAGACGGGGATTACCTCGAGGCGAAGGTTGTGAAGGACGGAATTGTGCTCCGCCCCGTCGCCATCAAAAACCGCGAACGTGCCTGGAAGGAAATAGAAGAAATCACGTCGCGGGTACGAGACCGCAATCCGACCGGGAATCCCGAGGCCGATGAAGAATGGATTGCCCGCGAAGTAAAGCGCTTCCGCCGTGAGCACCGTTAAGGTTGTGCTCGACTCGTCGGTGCTGGTCAGCAGGTTTTTGAATCCCGTCCCGGGCGGGGCGGCGTTTGACCTCCTGCAACATGTCCGCGCGGGTAGATGCGAAGCATTCGTCTCGGAGGCCATACTGCGCGAGGTGGAACGCGTTCTGCTGCGAAGTCGCATCCGGCGGCGGTACGAATTCGAGGATCAGGAGGTGCAGCGCTATTGCCACGAGCTCGCACGAGTAGCGACGGTGCTCAATCCGAAGCCTGTGGCCCGGGCCGTTCGCGATCCGAATGACGACATGGTGCTGGACTGCGCCGTCTCGGCCGGGCGGCATATTTGATTACACGAGACGACGACCTCCTGTCGCTCGGGACCTTTTCCGGAATCCAGATCGCTCGGCCGGAGGAGTTCCTCCACATTCTGCGGGAGAAGCGATGAAGGTCAGCGAAGCGCTTGCCACGCGAAAATCGATCCGCGCCTTTAGGCCCGATCCGGTGCCGCGCGAAACGATCGAGCGGATTCTGTCGCTGGCGGCGCGGGCGCCGTCCGGCGGCAATCTGCAGCCGTGGAGGGTGTATGTGCTGGTGGGCAGCGCGCGCGACGAACTGGTGCACCGCGTGGCGGAAGCGCGGGCGCAGCATCCGTTTGGCGAGCAGCCCGAATACCTCATCTACCCGCCGAACCTGACCGAGCCTTACCGCACGCGCCGCTTCCGTATTGGCGAGGCGATGTATGCGCTGCTCGGCATCCCGCGCGAGAACAAACTGGCGCGCGCCAAAGCGTTCGCGCGGAACTGGGACTTTTTCGGCGCGCCGGTCGGCATGATCGTCACCATCGACCGCCAAATGCAGCAAGGGCAATGGGCCGATGTCGGCATGTTCCTGCAATCGATCATGTTGCTGGCGCGCGAGGAGGGATTGCACACCTGTCCGCAGGAAGCCTGGGCGGTGTGGCATCGGGTGATCCGCGAGTATCTGGGCGTGCCGGAAAACGAGATGATCTTCTGCGGCCTGTCGCTCGGCTACGCTGATGAGTCCGCACCCGTGAACGCACTGACGAGCGAACGCGCCCCGCTGGAGGAATTCGTTGTGGTGCGCGAGGCGGCGTGATGCCCGTCGACTTCCGCAACGAAAGCCTCGGCGATCGCGCTGGCATTCGCGCGGTGCTTGTCGAAGCATTTCCGACCGCGGCGGAAGCCGATCTGGTTGAACGGCTGCGCAACGACGGCAGCGCCATCCTGTCTCTGGTGGCGGAAGCCGAGGGCGAGATCGTGGGCCATGCGATGTTGTCGCGCATGCAGTCGCCGCCGGGAATGCTTGGGTTGGCGCCGGTTGCCGTGCTTGCGCCGTATCGCCGGCAAGGCATTGCTGCGCGGCTGATGGAGGCTGGACTATCGCGCGCGAAAGCCGATGGATGGTCCGCGGTGTTCGTGCTCGGCGATCCCGCATACTACCGGTGCTTCGGTTTCGATCCGGCGCTCGCGGCCGGTTTTGACTCGCCTTACGCCGGTCCGCATCTGATGGCGATCGAACTGAAACCCGGTGCGCTCGACAAACGAACGGGCAAGCTCGAATACGCCGCGCCATTCGCCGATCTCGAATGACTTCGCGCGGCACATCGTGACTTCAAATGCGCCGGATACATTCGCACCACAACATGTTGATTGGTGGCGCTCACGTTTCCGCCGTAAGCCGTTCAGGCGCTGAGGCGCAACTTGACCGGCTCGTCCGCGCAGATCAGGCTTCGTCTCCTTCAAGCGGGAGACCCCAATGAGCACGATCAAGAACATTGTGTTGGTTCACGGCGGTTTCGTCGACGGCTCAGGCTGGCGAGGCGTCTACGACATTCTGAAAGCCGAGGGCTTCAGTCCCAGCATCGTTCAGAACTCCACCATCTCTCTGACAGCGGACGTTGCCACGACACGTCAGGTTCTCGACGAGTTGGATGGACCTTCCGTTCTGGTCGGCCATTCCTATGGCGGCGCTGTCATCACCGAGGCGGGCACGCATCCGAAAGTCAGCAGTCTTGTCTACGTCACCGCCTTCGCGCCGGACAAAGGTGAGTCGGTCAACGCGCTCATCGCCAATCCGCCGCCCGGTGCGCCGGTGCCGCCCATCCTGCCGCCGGCGAACGGCTTCCTGTTCCTGGACAAGGCGAAGTTCGCCGCGTCGTTCGCGGGCGATGTCGATGCAGACACCGCGGCGTTCATGGCGGACTCGCAAGTGCCGTGGGGCGTCGAGGCGCTTGCCGGTGCGATCACCGAGCCGGCCTGGAAGACGCGACCCAGCTGGTACTTGGTCGTAACCGACGACCACATGATTCCGGTGGATGCGCAACGCTTCATGGCGAAGCGGGCGGGCGCCACGGCGGTCGAGGTGCCGGGCAGCCATGCGGTCTATGTGTCCAATCCCAAAGCGGTTGCCGCCATCATCGCAAAGGCCGCCAGCGAAGCCTGATCTAAGCTTGGCTTGGCGGCATAGGTGCCCCGCTGATGGGGAGTGGCGTGAGTGGAAAATGGGAGCTAGGGCGACCACCCGCCGCTCAGCGGCAGACCAACCTGACGTTAACTTGTGGACATTTCGCGCGGCGCTATTTGTCCCGATATGCATCAGCGACACGACCAAAGACCGAAAGGCGGCGACCCTAAGCCATTGAAATGCCTATTTTCTGGTTTACCTAACCGTCATATGCGGAGCGCAGAATCTATGGAACACGAACCGTGCCCGACGGTTTGCTCTAGGGCTGGTGCGCGCTGCCTGGAGTTGAAGAAATGCACTGGCATAATCCCGAGCGAATGTTATACCCTCCCGCGTCTTGCGCGCTTCCACCCGACGGCGACCGCCGCGTGGGCGGTCGCCTTTCATCCAAACCGGGTGGAGACTGCGAATTAAGAGGGGAGCAGCTCATGCCTGAATATCGCGAATATGTGGCGTCCAAGGCCGACGGCCAAATGCCCAGTGACATTTTTCTTAATCGCAACGCTGCGCATGCAGCCATCGTTGTGGAGTTTATTTTTCGGAAAGCCGAACGTCACGTGCGCTTAGTGACAAATCGCCTGTCAGCCGACGTATATGGCACGCCGGAAGTAATTTCGGCTGCCGATGGATTTCTGCGCCGCCACCCTGATGCGACGCTGGAGATTTTGGCAGAAACCAACATTGACCGCGCCGCTAGTCCGTTTCTTGCGGCGCTAGACGGCGCAGGCTTTGCCGCACGCGTCTTCTTGCGATTTATCCCGACAACGACAACGCGGGCCTACAAGTTTAATTTCGCTGTTGCCGATGGCCAGCACTATCGCTTTGAGGAATCACGAACGTCGCGCGAAGCAATCGTGCAGTTTGGCGCCCCTGATTTCGGCGTGCGCCTCGAAGGGGCTTTCGCCGATCTGAGTATAGCGGCGGCCGACTCCATTAC
>DASYBT010000264.1:0-7858 GCA_036500585.1 Rhizomicrobium sp. | reverse complement strand
GCTTGGCGCCCCATTTCCATCTTTCCGTGCAATCGGGCGACGACATGATCCTGAAGCGCATGAAGCGGCGCCACGCGCGCAGGGACACCATCCGTTTCTGCGAGGAGGTGCTGCGGTTGCGCCCCGATGTCGCGTTCGGAGCGGATTTCATTGCCGGCTTCCCGACAGAGACGGAAGCCATGTTCGACAATTCGTTGGCGCTCGTCGAGGACGCGGGGCTCACCTACTTGCATGTGTTCCCGTTCAGTCCACGCAAAGGAACGCCTGCGGCACGCATGCCCCAGGTGCCGAAGCCCATGGTCAAGGAACGGGCTGCGCGCCTTCGCCAAAAAGGCGCGGCGGCGCTTGCCGGACGTTTGCGCACGCTAGTGGGAACCGAGCAACTCCTGCACATGGAGCAGGAGGATTTCGGCCGCACGGCGTGCTTCGCGCCGGTGCAGGTTTCCGGCAGTACCGCGCCGGGAGTTTTCGTGCGGGTGCGCGTGACCGATGCCACGGACACACATCTCGTCGCGAGTCTGGCATGAGAGATTTCGGTGAAGCACCTCCGCCGCTTACGCTATTCGAGCGGCTGAAGGAGGGCCTTTCGCGCAGCACCGGCGGACTGAGCGACAGTCTGGCCGGCGTCATCACAAACAAGAAACTGGATGCGGAATCGATTTCCGGTCTCGAGGAAGGCTTGATCCGCGCGGATCTGGGCGCCGGATTCGCTGCCAAGGTGGCACAGGATATCGCCAAGGGACGCTACGATCGCGACACCGCCGAATACGATCTGCGTCGCATCCTCGCCGATGAAATCCTGGCGGTGCTGAAGCCGGTGGAGCAGCCGTTGGCGATCGATTCCGACAAGAGGCCGTTCGTTGTCCTGGTCGCGGGTGTCAACGGCACCGGCAAAACAACGACCATCGGCAAGATCGCCTTTCGCCTGGCGCGCGAGCGCAAGAAAGTTGTGCTGGCGGCGGGCGACACGTTCCGTGCGGCCGCCATCGAGCAGCTGCAGATCTGGGGCGAGCGAACCGGCGCGGAGGTCGTCGCGCGCGGTGTCGGCGCCGATGCGGCCGGGCTCGCCTTCGAGGCGCTGGAACGGGCGCGCGACACCAACGCAGACGTCCTTCTCATCGACACGGCAGGCCGTTTGCAGAACAAGGCCGGCCTGATGGCGGAACTGGAGAAGATCGCGCGCGTCATCAAGAAGGTCGATCCGTCTGCGCCGCACGCTGTGCTGCTCGTGCTCGACGCCACAACGGGCCAGAATGCCGTCAACCAGGTCGAAGCGTTCCGCAATGTCGTGCCGCTTACCGGGCTGGTGATGACGAAGCTGGACGGAACGGCCAAGGGCGGCATTCTCGTTCCCATTGCCGAGCGGTTCGACTTGCCGGTTCACTTCATCGGCGTGGGCGAGCAGCCCGACGATCTTCAGGTCTTCAATGCAAGCAATTTCGCCAAAGCGCTTACGGGAGCCGCCTGATGGCGACAACCGAACCGCGCCGCAGGCTACCCCCGCTCGCCAGGTTGAGCCTCGATCTTGGGCCCCTGGTTTTCTTTTTCATTGTGCTACGGGCGGCCGATATCTTCGTCGCCACGGGCGTGTTCATGGCAGCTGTGGTCGCAGGCATCGGTGTCGGTTTCGCGTTGGAGCGGCGCATTTCGCCGATGCCGCTCATTACCGCTGCGGTGGTGCTGGTTTTCGGAGGATTGACGCTCTATCTGCACAACAAGACGTTCATCAAGCTCAAGCCGACTGTCATTTATCTCATCTTCGCCGCGATCTTGGGCGGCGGCGTGGCCACGGGGCGAAATTTCATCAAGACGCTATTCGACCACGCCTTTCATCTCTCCGAGGAAGGCTGGCGTCAGCTGACTTTCCGTTGGATCGGTTTTTTCATTGCCATGGCGATCCTGAACGAAATCGTCTGGCGGAATTTTTCCGACGCATTCTGGGCGGGCTTCAAACTGTTCGGAGCAATCCCGCTCACCCTACTGTTTGCGCTGGCGCAAACGCCGCTGATCCTGAAGCACGAGGTCAAATCGGAACCGACGGGCGATTAGCATGGCGGAGTTCGCAATTGAATTGCGAAATTCGCAAGTCTCTCCCGCAACATATGAATTCCGTCGTGTTTCGTTTCGCTATCTACCAGTGGTGTTTTCCAGCGCGCAGCCGACAATGATGCCGCGACAAAACATTTCAACCTCGAAGATGCAGAAACTGTTGTCGCGCGGCTCCGGCTTGTCTAATGTTCTGCCTTCGCGAAAATCCTGGCGGGGGATGACGTGAGAAGCCCGGTGTCGCGCGGGCGACCTTCCGGCAATTGACGTTCGAAACAAGAATAATGCAGGGGTGTTTGCAATGGCTTCCAAGGGGCAGCGGAAAACCAATGGCAATTTCGAACTTTCCGAAGCTCCATCGCATCTCATCCGCCGCTGCGAACAGGTGTTCGCCGATCTCTATGCCAGCGAGTCCGGCCCCAAGGATTTGACGCGATCGCAATTGACGGTGCTCTGCGCGCTCGAGCACAACGAAGATGTCAGCCAGACCGCCCTCGTCGAGATGACCGGCGTCGACCGTTCGACCTTGGCGGAAATGATCAGGCGTCTGCTCGATCGGGGCTACATCACAAAGAGGCGGCCCGAAGCGGACCTGCGCTCTTATGCCGTGTCGATCACGCCGGCTGGCCGGAAGGCCTTGCGGTCGGGCCGTGCCGCTTCAAGCCGCGCCGAGCGGCGGATGCTGGAGCCGATTCCGCAGCCGGAGCGGCAACGCTTCATCAAATATCTCGCCAGCATTGCGTCTGCCGGCGAAGAGACGGCGGGCACCACTGGCGCTGCGGCATTCAAGCGGAAGATGCGGCGCCTCAAGGCTTAGCGTCTGAATCAAATCAGGATGTTGACCTGAGAACCGGGATGCGTGGTCGCGCCCGGCAGGCTTGCGCCGCCTGGCTTCGCCGGTGCCGGGCTCGCGCCCTCGGCCTCTTTTGCCGGAGAGCCTTCGGTGGCGCTGGAAGGAAACGGCGCCGGCCTGAACGGCTGCTGCACCGTTCGTTGGCTGGCGAGCAGGAGATTGGCGCCGCTGATCTGCATGCCGCCAACGTGGCACAACATGGTTTCCCAATCCTGAATCAGGAGCGGGTACGGGCGCTCTCGATGGCCGGGAGAATGGTCGAGGACAAGACATCCGGCGTGATCGGTCCGGAATAGCGCAGCCGCACAATGCCGTGGCCGTCGATGACGAACGTCTCCGGCACGTCATAGACGCCCCAGTCAATCGCGGCGCGGCCGTTCGCATCTGCGTCGATACGCGCGAAGGGATCACCCGCCTCGTCCAGGAAGGCACGCGCCTTTGCGGCCTTGTCCTTGTAAACGAGCCCGTCGAGCTGGACACCCTTCTCCTGTGCAAGCTGCACAAGGGCAGGGGCTTCCTCTCTGCACGGCACGCACCAGGACGCCCAGACGTTGAGCACCGTGACGTGACCCGCAGCGAGATCGTCGCGCGAAAAGCCCTTTGCCTTCGCATCCAGCGGTGGGAGCGAGAGTGGCGGCGCCGGCTTGCCGATCAGCGTTGAGGGAAGCTCGTCCGGCGGCGGCGCGGACAGGCTGTGGAACAGCAGATAGGCGAGCCCGCCGAAGGCAAGCACAGGAACGATGTAGATGAGCCGATTCATGTGCGTGCAGAATCCAGCTTGGCCAGGCTGCGCTTTGCACGCCGGTAAGCTCGCAAGGTGAGGTACAACGCGGCGGCCACGCCCAACAGGCTCACGCCGTAGGCGGGCCAGATGTACTCCGCGTAGCCGCCCATGGCGAGAAAGTGGCTCATCCGCCGCTGCCGTTCAGAATGGCCGCACGAACCCGTCGCTCGATGATTTCCGTGCGAACGCGAATGATCAGCAGTGTGAAGAACAGGGCCGTGTAGCCGAGCGCCATGATGAACAGCGGCCACAGGAACACCGTCGAGATGGTCGGCCCGCCTTTGCGGAAAATGCTCTCGCCCTGATGCAGCGTCGTCCACCAATCGACGGAAAATTCGATGATCGGAAGATTGACGACGCCCACCAGGGCCAGGATTGCCGCGACCCGTGCCGCGCGCGCCTCGTTGTCGATGGCGTTCCACAACGCGATGTAGCCGAGATACAGAAACAGCAGCACCAGGAAAGACGTCAGCCGGCCATCCCACACCCAATATGTGCCCCACATCGGCCGTCCCCACAGGGAGCCGGTGATAAGCGCCAGCGCGGTAAACAGGGCGCCGAGCGGTGCTGCCTGTTTTGCGGCAATGTCGGCCAGTGGATGGCGGTTGATCATGCCGACGGCCGAGGCTGCAGCCATGAACACATATGCCATCATTGCGACCCATGCGGCCGGCACGTGGATGAACATGATCCGCACCGTATCGCCCTGCTGGTAATCCGGCGGCGCAGTGAAGGACAGATACAGTCCGGCCATCAGCAGCACCGCCGTGGCCGCGGAAAGCCACGGCAACATGGCGCCGCTCGCGTCCATGAATCGCTTCGGATTGGCGAATTGGAACATCGTCAGCGTCTATTCCGGATGCTTTGTGGCGGCAACACCGGCTTCATTCGGACAGGTTGAGCCGCACGGCCGCAGCCGCGACGAATGGCGATAGCAAAACCGCGGCGAGCGAGATGGCAGCCAGGAGCCAGATCGCGCCATTCGTCAGCCCATCGATTGCGGACATCACGCTCCCCGCCCCGAAAATCACTTCAGGCGCAAATAGAGGCAGCACCAGCAGGGGCAGGATCAGCCCGCCCCGCCGTATGGAGAGCGTCAGCGCCGCTCCGATGGCGCCGATGGCGCTCAACGCAGGTGTGCCGATGAGGAGCGACACGAAAAGCGGCACATAGGCTGGCCTCGGCAACGCGAGCAGAATTCCCAGAAGCGGCGACAGGACGGTCAGCGGCAGGCCGGTTGTCAGCCAGTGACTGGCGATCTTGGCGGCAACGACCCCTTCGAGCGACAGCGGACTGAGCGCCAGCAGATCCAGACTGCCGTCCTCGTAATCGGCCTGGAACAGGCGGTCCAGCGCCAGCAGCCCCGCCAACACGGCGCCGATCCACAGCACGCCAGCGGCCACGCGCGCCAAGAGGATGGGGTCGGCACCGATGCCGAATGGAATCAGTGTCGCCACCACCGCGAAGAAGCCCAACGCCAGCATCGCGCTGCCGCCAGCGCGAAAGGCCAGCCGGACATCGCGCGTGAGCAAAGCGGCAAACGCGCTCATGACAGCCGCAGCCGTTCGCAAGGAAGCTCGATGGGGTCGTGGCTCGCAATCACCACGATTCCGCTGGCGTCGGCGTGCTCGCGCGCGAAAGCCGTGGCGAACACGCGGCCTTCGGCATCCAGCGACGCGAACGGCTCATCCATCAGCCACAAGGGCCGCCCGAGCATCACGAGCCTGGCGAGGGCCAGCCGCTTCTTCTGCCCGGCAGAGAGGTACTGGCACGGCAGATCTGCCGCATGGGCAAGTCCCACTTTTTCAAGGGCATCGTCCGGCGGCGCAGGGCACCCGTACAGGCCTGCAAAGAAGCGCAGGGCCTCTCTCGGCGTAAGCTGCGGTTTTGCCGCATCCTGGTGGCCGAGCCATCCCACAAGCTCCGATCGCCGGTCGGCGCTCGAGGCCTGGCCATTGCATCGGATTTCGCCTGCAGCCGGTGCGATCAGCCCCGCCAGCATCCGCAACAGGGATGTCTTGCCGGAGCCGTTCGACCCTTCAACGACGAGAACATGACCCTGGCTAACGCTGAAACTCACATCCCGGAAAACGACCCGCCCACCGCGAATGCAGGTGATTTGTTCAGCCGCGATGGAACTGAGATCGGCCACCCCTCAATACATGTGCTGGCCGCCGTTGATAGACATGGTCGAGCCGGTGACGAAGCCCGCATCGTCGGCAACGAGGAACAGAACCCCGCGCGCAATCTCGTGGGCCTTTCCAAGGCGGCCGACCGGTATGCGCGCCACGATTTTCTCCAGCACGTTCTGCGGCACGGCCGCGACCATGTCGGTGTCGATGTATCCGGGTGCAATCGCGTTTACGGTCACGCCCTTGGCGGCGCCTTCCTGCGCCAGCGCCTTGGTGAAACCATGGATGCCCGACTTGGCAGCGGCGTAGTTCACCTGCCCGTATTGTCCCGCCTGTCCGTTGATCGAGCCGATGTTCACAACCCGTCCAAAGCCGCGCTCCAGCATGCCGTCCCACACCGCTTTGGCCATGTTGAAGCAGCCACCGAGGTTCGTATCCATCACCTCATCCCAGCCGGCCCGAGCCATTTTACGCATCGTGGCATCGCGGGTGATACCGGCATTGTTGACCAGCACGTCGACAGGACCCAGGTCGGAGATAACCTTGGCAACGCCTTCCGCACATTGCCCGAACTCCGCCACGTCCCACTTGAATGCCGCTATTCCGGTCCGTTCGGAGAAGGCGCGTGCGCGGTCGTCATTGCCGCAGTAATTCGCCGCGACCTTGTAGCCGGCGTTCTTCAATGCGACCGCAATCGCCTCGCCGATGCCTCGCGTTCCGCCGGTGACGATCGCGACCCGTGCCATGTCTCTCTCCCGAGTTCGTGTGCTCTCCGCCCAAAGTGCCGTGAATGGCCGCAATGGTAAACCCTGCAGATTCTCCCCGATCGGGCCCGCAGGCTTGGAAGGGCCTCCCGGCCCCCTTTCGCACATGCAGAAATCGGGCTGGACAGGGAAGGGGTGTAATGGTGTTCTAAGCAGCGCCGGAACGCCCTTGCGTTGCGTCGAAATTCTCTCATGGTTGGTTCGTGGCCGAAGATCGTCCAAACGCTGAAGCCCCGGTGGTCATCAAGAAATACGCGAACCGGCGCCTCTACAATACGCAAACGTCAAGTTACGTGACGCTCGATCATCTCTGCGAGATGGTGAAGGAGGGGATCGACTTCGAGGTCCGCGATGCCCGCACCGGCGAGGACATAACCCGTTCGGTGCTGACCCAGATCATCGTCGAAGAGGAAGGCAAGGGGCAGAATCTGCTGCCGCTTCGTTTCTTGCGGCAGTTGATCCGCATGTATGGCGACAGCTTGCAAGCGTTCGTTCCGGGATATCTCGACCTCTCCATGGAGAGCTTCACGAAAAACCAGGACGAGATGCGCCACCGGATGGCGGAAGCGTTCGGCGGCGGCACGCACGTGTTCGAGAACATGGCACGGCAGAACCTCGCCATATTCGAACGGGCCATGAAGATGTTTACGCCGCCCTTCGCCAAGGAAGCGGCTCCCGCTGCGAGGCCGACCAATGGGGCGGATTCGGATCAAACCAAGGCGGCCGACGATATCAGCGCATTGAAGACCGAGATCGAGGCGATGCGTCTCCAGCTGGCCGAACTCGCGCAGCAGCACAAATAGATCAGGCCGCCTGCCAGACGGGCTCGATCTCCGGCTCGCCAAGATGGAAGCCCTGGAAATAGTCGACGCCGAACTTCTCGAGCAGATCCGCTTCCTCGGCTGAACCAACCCATTCCGCAACAGTCTCAAGCTTGAAGTTCTTCGCAAGATCGACAAGCGTGCGGACGAAAATCTGGTTGTCCGGCGACGACACCAGCCCCTTGATGTAGGAGCCGTCGATCTTGACCATATCGACGCGCAGCATCTGCAGGTTCCGGAAGGACGTGTAGCCGGCGCCGAAATCGTCGATCGCCACGCGGCAGCCAAGTTCGCGCAGGTTGGAGATGAACCGCGCGCTTTCCTCAAAATCATTCAGTGCGGCAGTTTCCGTGAGTTCGACGATGATCCGTTCGGCAACGGCGTGATTGGCGCGGACATAGCTGATGAAGGATTGCAGCCAGGATGGGTCGCCGGCGGTTGTGCCGGACACGTTCACG
>DASYBT010000263.1:0-2189 GCA_036500585.1 Rhizomicrobium sp. | reverse complement strand
CGAAAATTCCCAGAGCAAACCCACGGTCACCGAGCGCAAGCCGGCCGGGAGCGTTCGTCCACGGCCTCAGCCGTCGTCGCAGCCGAGCGGCCCGCCGATCGTACATGATGGGCTGGAGACCGTGCGCGACAGTCACTGCTGAGATCGCACTGCTAAACGCGCCCCGCTGAACTCGCCAACAAAAATGCGACGGAAGATTCCGCTTCCGTCGCATTTTGCATTTCGAACGTCTGCGACGGCGGGCTATTCCGTCTTGTCCATATTCCAGAAGATCGGCGTCGCCGGACCGTCGAGAACGCCGGTCAGGGACTTCCGCCAGACGCTCGGCTGCACGAACTGGCCAAGCGGAAGGTAAAGCACCTGATCGTACACTTCCTGCTGGATTTCGGCGGCAACCTTTTTCTGATCCTCAGGCGTTTGCGCGTGCGCGAAGTCGAGCTTGAGTTTTTCGACCTTCGGATCTTCCGCCCAGCCGAACCAGCCGCCATTCTTGCCGCGGCCGCCGATCGGGAAGTTGACGGCGGGGTTCATGAGATCGGCGCCAACCCAGTTGGTGAAGAACATGTTCCAGCCGCCCTCGCTCGGCGGCTTCTGGCTGGTGCGCCGGCTGATGATCGTGTTCCAGTCGGTGGCCTGCAAATCCACCTTGAAGCCGGCCTCGCGCAGCAATTGCGCTGCGACGATCGGCTGCGCTTTCAGTGACACCACGTCGCCGGGCGCCATGATCACGACGGGCGTGCCGTCATAGCCTGAGGCCGCCAATTCCTTCTTGGCTTCGGCCATGCCGTTACCCTTGACCACCGATTCCGAACCGACATCGGTAGCGAGCGGCGTGCCGCAAACGAAGATCGCGCCGCAGGTCTGGAAATATTCGGGATTGCCGACCAGCGCGTCGAGGACGTCCTTCTGGTTCATCGCCAACAACGCGGCACGGCGCACCTTCACATTATCGAATGGCGGAAACAGGAAGTTCATCCGCCCCATGGTCTGCAAGCCGAGCTTGTTCAGCGTCTCGACCTTGAGGTCGGGATTTGCCGACAGCACCGGCAGGATGTCGTATGACGGAATTTCGAGGAAATCGATGTCGCCGGATTGCAGCGCATTCACCGCGGTCTGCGCGTCCGCCATCGTGATCCATTCGACGCGATCGACCTTCACCACCTTACCGCCGGAGGTCCAGCTCGGCGGCTCCTTGCGCGGAACATAGTCCATGTTCTTTTCGAACACGGCCTTCACGCCGGGCTGGAATTCCGCCTTCACGAACTTGAACGGCCCCGAACCGATCAATTCCGGGATCGGCTTGCCCTGAGGCGTTTCCGCCAACCGCTTTGGCATCATGAACGGCACATAGGACGACGGCTTGCCGATCGACTCCAGCACCAGGCTGTAGGGCTCCTTCAGCTTCAGCACGATGGTCTTGGCATCGGGCGCCTCGATGCTTGCGGTAAAGTTCATCAGCTGCTGGCCCATCGCGTCAACCTTGCCCCAGCGTTGCAGCGAGGCAACGCAGTCTTCGGCGGTGACCGGCGCGCCGTCGTGCCATTTCAGGCCATCGCGCAGCGTGAACGTGTAAGTCAGCTTGTCGTCGGAGATCTTGTACTCCGCCATCTGCGGCTGGATCTTGAAATTGGCATCTTCCGCCAGCAGCGTGTCGTAGATCATGTAGCCGAAGTCGCGGTAGATATAGGCGGTCGACGGGCTGTTGGGATCGCGCAGGTCGGCATGCATCACTGCGCTGATGGTCTTGCCGGCGGCCCAGGCCGGCGACGCCAAGGCGGCAGAGAGCGCGATCGCCGAGGCGATCGCAGAAAACTTCCAGCGCGAGATGAGGGACATTCGATCTCTCCTGACGTGAAACCGGTCAAACGCCGATCATTGATTGTGCAGGCGGGCTGTTCTTTGGGCGAACTAACGCGCTGTAAAAACTCGACATTTGAGACTTGCATCAAGCGTGCCGCGCGTCAATCGGGTTTTGGTCAGGCGGGTTGCGCCGCCGATCGACCGCGCCGCGCCTTGATGTTTCACTTTACAAATTGCTTCGCGATCACTCTCGTATGCGTCTTCCGATCGCGCGCTCAAAAGCCAGAAGAGGTCGCCATGAATCCCGCCAACCTTCCGTTCGATACCGAGGCCATGCTGCAAGGCTTGCGCGGCTGGGTGGAATGCGAGAGCCCGACCTGGGATTCGTC
>DASYBT010000262.1:0-3198 GCA_036500585.1 Rhizomicrobium sp. | reverse complement strand
ATGAACACGGTCGGGCCCGCGATCAGCTTGCGAACCTCGTGCTGGCTCTTTCCGCAGAAGGAACAATAGAGCGTGTTCTTGCTTTCGCCGCCGCCCGTCTTACTCATGCGCTCTCCTGGAGCATCCAACTACCCTTGCAGCCGTTCTGGCCCGAGTACCCTTTAGCAGGAACCGCGCCAGAAGGATTCGGTTGCCCCTCACCAGGTCATTCGACCACGATAGGGGCGCCTCGATCAAGATTTGCTTAATCCAAGCAATTCCGCCTTTTCAGGGCGCGCTCGTCCGATCAGGACATTTCGCCCAGGTCGGACCGGCGCGTCAGCACCTGGTCCACGAGGCCGAACTCCCTGGCCTCTTCCGATGTCATATATGTATCGCGATCCAGCGCTTTTTCAATCGCCTCAACCGGTTGACCCGTGTGGCGGGCGTAGATCTCGTTCAGTCGCCGCTTCAGCTTGATGATCTCCTGGGCGTGGCGGGCGATATCGGCCGCCTGGCCATAGAACGAAGCGCTCGGCTGGTGCACCAGAATTCGCGAGTTCGGCAGGCAGAACCGCTCACCCTTCTTGCCGGCGCACAGAAGCAGGGACGCCGCGCTCGCCGCCTGACCGACGCACAAGGTCTGCACGGCGGGGCGGATGTACTGCATGGTGTCGTAAATCGCCATGCCGGCGGTGACGATCCCGCCCGGCGAGTTGATGTACATGGCGATCTCTTTCTTCGGGTTCTCCGCCTCGAGAAAGAGCAGCTGCGCCGTGATCAGGCTGGCGACGTAGTCCTCCACACCGCCGGTGATGAAGACGATCCGCTCCTTCAACAGGCGCGAATAGATGTCGTAAGCGCGCTCGCCGCGGGCGGTCTGCTCGACCACCATCGGCACAAGCGTGTTCATATAGACGTCGCGGGGATCCTTCATGCGAATCAGATGTAGCCGGTTTCAACCATCGCTGTCGAGCATCCCAAAATAGGCAGGATTGCAGACACTTCAATGCGCCATTTCCCGGGCTGGCGGCTTGCTGTCATGCCGCACGTCTTCCGTCGGCACAGGTATGACTCTTGCTGCGCAGGCCGCTCAGCGGACGAAGAACACGCCTTTTGCGCGGGGGATGTGTCAAATGCGAACACTTGCAGCAGCAACGTTTGTCGCTTTGGGCTGGATTGTTCCGGCTGCGGCCGGAACTCTGGTGCCGGTGGCGCCGGTCCAGGGTAGCAACTGGGTCGAGATCTTCGGCATCAACAACGACAATGTGATCGTCGGCACTTATGCGGACGCCAATGGCCACGATCACGGCTTCACCGGAACGATCGCCGGCAGCTACACCACGTTCGACTATGGACACGGCACCGGCGGCACCGAAGCGCGCTCGATCAGCGACGACGGCTATATCTCCGGCTACGTCACCAGCGACGGCTTTCATTACCTTTACGAGTATCTGCGCAAGCCCAATGGCAAATACGACATCGTGAAGAACGACGGCGTACCGCTGGCTGGTGTCGCTCAGGGAATCACCCATGGCCACACATCGGTCGGCGAATATTGGGACGACCCTTACTTCACGACCGCGCACGGCTACGTGGCGAAGAACGGCAAGATGGTGGCGAGTGTCGATCTGCCGTTCGAGACCTCGCAGACCAAACCGCGCGGCATCAACAAGAGCCATGTCATCGCGGGTTATTTCCTCAACAGCAATGGCGAGAACGAAGGCTTTATCCAGCAAAACGGCGTCACCCAGGTGATCGCCTATCCCGATCCAAGCGCGATCAACACCTATGTCGAGGGTTTGAACGACAAGGGCGTGGTCGTCGGCTCCTGGGACGACGGCAGCAGCACGTATGGCTTCCGTCTGGACACCAGGACGGGCACGTTCACCGAGATTAAGGTGGCCGGCGCACGCTATGTGCAAATCTGGGCGATCAACGACGCCGGCTTCGCCACCGTCGACACGGACGTGGGCGAATTCATCTATTGCCCGAAGAAGGCACAGTGCGGCACAGGGACATCGGCTGTCGAAGTGGTGCGCCACGTGAAGGCCGGTGCGTTCCTGAACTACACGGCCCCGACGAAATCACCTGTCGTCGGCACCTCGATCACGGCGAAGCTGCGGATGTAACGCGAGCGGCGGGCTCGCGGAATCAGGATGCGGACTTCAGCTTCTCGGCTGCTTCGTCGGGATCCATGAACAAGGTTTCGCGGTCGACCTTGCGGTCCTCGACCTGCGCCAGTTCGGCGATGAAATCCACCACCTTGTCCTCGTAGAGCGGCGCGCGGATTTCCGCCATCGCCTGCTGGTTCTGGGTGAGCATCTGGAACGCCTGCTGCTCGGTGACCTGCTGCCCCTGCATCTGCGCCTGCATGGCGTACTGACGCGCCCGCGCGGCAGCGGCGCGGTTCACTTCGTCCGGCGCGACCTGGATGCCGTTCTGCTCGCCCAGACGGGCAATCACGAGACCCAGCCGCACGCGGCGTTCGGCGATATTGTGATATTCCTTCTTGAGCTCTTCTTCGCTTTTTCCCTCATCCTCAGCCGTCTTGCCTTCGCGCTGCAGCTCCGCCTCGACAGCGCGCCAGATGGCGTCGAACTCCTGCTGCACCATCGCTTCGGGCAGCGGGAACGCATGCGTCTGGTCGAGCGCGTCGAGAATGCGCCGCTTGACATGCAACCGGCTCGCGCGCGCGAAATCCTGGCGCAGCTGCTCGCGTACGCGGTCCTTCAGGGTGCCGAGCGAATCCAGTCCCACCTTCTTCGCCAGCTCATCGTCGATGGCGACCGGATCGGGTTTGCGGATTTCCTTCACGGTGGTGGAAAACACCACGTCCTGCCCAGCCAGCTTCGGCTCGGGATAGTCCGGCGGGAACGTCACCTTCACCTCGCGGCTTTCGCCGGCCTTGGCGCCGACGAGCTGGTCCTCGAAGCCTGGCACGAACTGGCCGGAGCCCAGCACGATGGTGAAATCCTCGGCCTTGCCGCCGGCGAACTCCTCGCCGTCCACGCGGCCGGTGAAATCGATCACCACCGAATCGTCCTTCTCGGCGGCGGTCCCTTCCGGCGCGGCGGAGTAGCTGCGGGACTGCTCGGCGATGCGCTGGATGGCCTGGTTCACCTCATCGTCGGTGACATCGGTGACCAGCTTCTCGATCTTGAACTGGGTGACGTCGGCGACCTCGAAGTCCGGCATCAGGTCGACCTTGAGCGTGAA
>DASYBT010000261.1:0-4927 GCA_036500585.1 Rhizomicrobium sp. | reverse complement strand
TCTCTCGCTCGCAGAAGCTGGAGATGCGGCCGGTGGCGCTCTCTTCACTTCTGCTCGGCATGCGGGAACTTCTGGAGCGCACGCTCGGCTCGCGGGTGCGCGTCAACCTCGATTTGGATGCGCGCGTTGCCAATGTCCTCGGCGATCAGACGCAGATCGAACTTGCCATTCTCAACCTGGCGATCAACGCGCGCGATGCCATGCCGGAAGGTGGCGAGCTCGCGATTGGCACGGGGTCTTATCGAGCGGCGGGCACCGCGGAGCTGCCATCGGGGGATTACATCGAACTCACCGTGAGCGACACCGGAAGTGGGATGCCGCCGGAGATCATCAGCCGTGCCTTCGATCCCTTCTTCACCACCAAAGGCGTGGGCAAGGGAACGGGGTTGGGGCTTAGTCAGGTTTATGCCATGGCGCGGCAAGCCGGCGGTCTCGCCCGTATTCAATCTGCACCCGGTCGCGGCACGGCGATCTCGATTCTGCTTCCGTGCACGGACGATCAGGTGGAGGTTGCGGACGAGGATGTTGCGGCGGCCACCGCGCACGTGAACGCGGCCACCATCCTGATCATCGACGACGACCACGACGTTCGCCGCTTCCTTGCAGACTCCCTCAATTCCTTTGGCTATGCGGTGCTCCAGGCGGAAGACGGCCCCCGCGGATTGGAGGCCCTGAGGGAGTTCTCGCCGCAGCTGGCGATCGTGGACTATGCTATGCCCGGCATGACCGGCGCCGAGGTTGCCCGCGCCATCCGCGACAAGGATCCCGATTTCCCCATCATCTTCGCCAGCGGCTATGCGGAGACCTCGGCGCTCGAGAGCTTCGCGGAGAATTCCGTGCTGCTGCGCAAGCCGTTCCGGTTGCAGGAGCTACAGGACGCCGTCCGCCAGGCCCTTACCCCAACAATGACGGCCTGAACGGCAGAGAGCTGAGCGGTCGGCTACCCCGCATATATAAAATGCATCCGCGCCATATATGACGCGGGCACTTTCCTCCCCCTGAGGTTTTTGCTTTGCTGCCGATTGGGCGAGCGAGGCGTGCACATGAAATTCCAGGCATGGCCGGCGGCGGTCCTGGGCTGCCTGATGTTCAGCGCGGCGGCTTGCGCCGACGATGCGACGCCCATCTGCGCCGACCGCCCAACGAAATCGAACAATGCCTGCACGGTCGATCCGGGCACATGGCAGCTCGAGACCGACCTCTTCAACGGCACGTTCCAGCGCGAGCGTGGCGTGACGACCGACCTTTACCTCATCAGCAATCCCACCTTGAAATACGGCGTGGCGGAGAACTGGGATGTCGAAGCGAATGTTGCACCCTATGAAGTGCTGCGCGTGCATGATGCCTTCGGAACGCGCACGCTCTCCGGCATCGGCGATCTGTTCCTCAAGGTGAAATACGATGCGATACCTGAGGGCGATGTGCAGCTCGGCTTCATTCCCTATGTCAAGCTGCCGACGGCGCGCGATGGGCTCGGCAACGGTGCGGTGGAAGCCGGCGTGAATGTACCGGTGAACATCGCACTGTCGGATGTGTGGTCGCTCGGCTTCGCACCCGAATTCGATGCTCTGAAGGACGACATCGGCAACGGCCGCCACTTCAACACGGCGCAGTCGGTCGTGGTGGGCTATGCCCTGCCCGGCGATGTCACCGTCAATGCCGAACTCTGGGGCGACTGGAATGTCGATCCCGCCGGCACGGTGCGCCAGTATTCGCTCGATTTCGCACTCGCGAAACTGCTGACCAAAACCTTGCAGATGGACGGCGGGGTGAACATCGGCTTGAACCGCGACACGCCGGACCTGCAAATCTACACCGGCCTCGCCACCAGGTTCTGACCCATGAGCAAACCCGTGCTGCGCGTGGTGATCGTGTGGGCCGCGGTGCTGGCGGTGGGCGCGTTCCTGCTGCAATGGCTGCAGTACGAGTACCTCGTGCGGATCCTGCCGCGTGACGTCTATATCGGCATCATCGGCACAGCATTCGCGGCCGGCGGCGTGTGGCTGGGATGGAGGCTGTCGCGCCGCCCTGACCCGCAGCCGTTCGCCCGCAACGACGCCGCCATAGGGAGCCTCGGCCTCACCGGCCAGGAGATGAAGGTGCTGGAGGCGCTGGCCAGCGGCCGCTCCAACAAGGAGATCGCCGCCGCGCTCGGCCTCTCGCCCAACACGGTGAAGACCCACACCGCCAACCTCTACGCCAAGCTCGGCGTGACGAGCCGCACCCGCGCGGTGAACGCCGCGCGCGAACTCCACATCCTGCCCTATTGGCCGCCGGAAAATGGCTGAACCGCACGAATTCACCCGTTTGGGCGATACACTTGAGCTCGGCGGCGCGGCCATAAACGCGTTGCAACCGCACTCGAAGGGGATATTATGAGCCGCATCATCGTCATCTACGGACTGATTTCCGGCGCCGTCGTCGCGCTCGCCATCACCGCCACCATCGTGTTCTCCGGCGGAAGGCCGCCGCATTCGAGCGTCTGGCTCGGTTACCTCATCATGCTGGTGGCGCTGTCGGCGATTCTCGTCGGCGTGAAGCAGTACCGCGACGACACGCTGGGCGGCGTGATTGGATTCTGGCGCGCGCTCGGAGTGGGACTGGCCATCGCCGCCGTGGCGGGGGTCGCCTACGTCGCGGTGTGGGAGGCCTATCTCGCCATCACCCATTACGACTTCGCCAACGACTACATTCGTTCCACCCTGGCGGCCAAACGCGCCGCCGGCGTGAGCGGCGCGGCATACCAGAAGGCTGCGGCCGAGATGGAGAGGTTCCGGCAGCAATACGCCAACCCGCTGTTCCGCTGGCCGATGACCTTCATCGAGATCTTTCCGGTGGGCGTGTTGATCGCGCTGGTGAGTGCCGCGCTGCTGCGCAACCCGCGCTTCCTCTCCGCCCGGCCGCCCGCCGTCACCCCGTAGGCACGCGTGGCGGCAGAACGTGCGTGGCGGCTTCGCGCTGGCCACGCCGATCTTCTCTGGACCAGACCTCCCGCCGCTCATTGTCCCTGCGCCGATCCGGATGAGCCTTGTCGGCAATAAAGGGCTGGGCCCTGCATAGCTGCGCGAGCAGTTTGCGGCGGACCGTCTCGATGCTGACCGGCTTGGCGACCACGTCGTTGATGCCGGCGTCCCGCATCTTCTCGATATGGGCGCGATCGGTACCGCCAGTGACCATGATCACCGGCACGGTCTTATCGCGGGAATGCACGTCCCGTCGCAGCGCCGCCAGAAAGGATTCGGTGCTCATCGGCGCCAGCCATTCGTCGCAAAAGACGAGATCGAACCGCTCGATGCGCAACAGCTGCAGCGCAGAGGCGGCGTCGTCTTCCGTGGCGAGCTTCTGCACGCCCAACATTTGCAGGATGCCGCGCAACAATTTCTTGCCGTGCGACGTCCGGTCGACGATCAGCACGCGCGTCCTGGCAAACTCGGTACTCATGCGCTTCCCCCACCGCTGGTGTAGCGCCCGACCTTGCGGTCCCATCTGAAGCAGCCCGGCACCAATATCGGGCGACGATGGTTTCCGGACGGTAATGGGTGTGGCGAAACCGCCGCCCGGCTTGGCGAAGCGTTAGCGAAGACTTGCGCCGATGCGTGGGCGCCGGTTCCGTAGCTATCTTGTGAGAAGGAACTTGACTGCGGCCACTGCGCGGTTTAATTTTGTTGAATAGAAATCAATTTTGTTATGGCCAGGACTGACGAGCAACCCCGCTGGACCGATACACTCGAGCCGGACGAACTCACCTTCGTCCGCCGTTTCGTTCTGTCGTCCGGGTCGCTTAAGGAAATGGCGGCGGAATACGGCGTCTCCTATCCCACTATCCGGCAGCGGCTGGATGAGCTGATCGAGAAGATACGCCGCAGCACGAAGGAGAAGCCGGTGAGCGAATTGCGCCGCATCGTGCGCGCCCTGGTCGAGGAAGGATCGCTCGACCTGCCCGAGGCACGCAAGATTCTCGCCGCCGGCGCCAAGGATCTCAAGCAGGTTGAGCAAAAGGGGAAGGAGAACGGACAATGACACACTGGATGACAACCTTGTCGCAATCGAAGGATACGGTGATGGTCGTCTTCGGGGTGCTGGCGGTGATCACCGTGCTGGGACTCGAAGCGTTCCGCAAATGGCTGGGCCGTGCGCCGCGCCAGGAGAATGCGGCGCGCGCCAACGCGATCGCCGCGATCGTCGCGCTGGTGTTCCTGGCTAAGCTGGTTCTCGGCGGCGCTGGCCTCGCCACCGAAGGCAAGAACTTTCTCGATCTCAGCCTGCTGCTGTTCGGCATAGCCGGCGTCACGATCGTCTCGAGCCTGATGTACCGCTATCATAATGGCCTGTCGCTCGCCGACGACGACGACGAAGAGCGCCGCAAAATGATGGCGCACGATCTCTGACGCGCACCAATCCGCGATAGCAAAAGGGCCGGCTCCCCGGGCCCCTTTTTCTCTGACTTGACGAGCCGCAGTTTGTGTGTACTTATACACACTACCGGAGACGGCATAGCAACGCGCGGCACATTGTCGGCCAAGGAGCTTGTCCGCCGCCTGCGCGCCGACGGATGGGTCGAGAAGCGGAAAGGTCCCGGCGACCATATCCAGTTCGTTCATCCGGCGAAGCCAGGCCGCGTCACCGTGGACAATGGGCTCGCGCGACATTCCGATGGGAACGCTGCGGAGCATCTACCGGATGGCGGATGGAAGTGGTAGCCGCCCAAGCCTAGGAGGCCGCGATGAGCGAAATGGTATACGGACTGATTCACGAGGCGAAAGGCCGCTACGGTATCTCCTTCCCCGATTTTCCGGGATGCGTGGCGGCAGGCGCCAGCGCCGATGAAGCGCTGCGCCGGGGCGCCGAAACGCTGCGCTTCCACCTTTCAGGAATGGTGGAGGACGGCGAGCCGCTGCCGGCGCTGCGCGGCCTGACGGCACTACAG
>DASYBT010000260.1:0-1745 GCA_036500585.1 Rhizomicrobium sp. | reverse complement strand
CAGGTGCTGCGCTATCTCTCCCGCTACACTCACCGTGTCGCCATCTCGAACCGCCGCCTTATTGCAGCCGACGACGCCGGCGTCGCGTTCCGCTGGAAGGACTACCGCGCCGACGGCATGGAGCGCTGGAAGACGATGCGGCTTCATCCGCACGAGTTCATCAGGCGCTTCCTGCTGCACGTGTTACCGAAAGGCTTCCATCGCATCCGCCACTATGGGCTCCTGGCCAGCACCAACCGCGCCGAGAGCATCGCAACGGCCAGCGCACTCCTCGGTGTCGACCCGCCCGCCATCGACGCGCAAACGCCGCCGGATATCACACCGGACGCGCCGTCTGTGCTGCCCAGCCCATGCCCGCACTGCGGCGCCCGCATGATTGTGATCGAGGTCTTCGCGCGCGGCTGCGAGCCACGGTGGCGGCCGCCCCCAGGCAGGATAGATACGTCATGAGCCAGACCACCTGTGAGCGTCGCGGATTTGCCGTTCCGATGCGCTGGCGGCCCGCCGGCGACGATCTCGCTCGGCCCAATCACGCCAATCAGCGAGCCGATTGCCAGTCGATACGGCCTACGCGACGACCGAGATGCCCATTGCACCCTTCCAGGCTCCCTTGCGCACACCCATGCACGCCGCCTGGTGCCGGCATCGCGCCCACCATCACCGCCGACGCGAAAATCAAATCCCCATAGCGCTCGCGGCACAGCCGGCGCCAAACTTCCCGCGACTTCGTGCCTTGGCGCTTTTTGGACGCCGGCCGCCTCAGCGCGAAGGACGCCTCCTCATGCCGGCGTCCAAAAACCTGCACACTAGGTCCCGTGGACAAAGCTATTGACGCCAGAATCGCGAATTGATTCAAGGCTGCTCTTTGCGGGGAGCGGCGGTGATTCGCGGGCTGATGACGGACGAAGAGTGGGCGTATTTCGAGCCTTTCCTGACACGTCGCGGCGGTCGGCCGCCGCGCAATCATCGACACGTGCTCGATGCGGTCTTCTGGATCATGCGAACCGGCGCCCCTTGGCGCGATCTGCCGGAAGAATTCGGCAACTGGAATTCGATCTTCCGGCAATTCCGGCGCTGGGCCGACAGCGGCATCTGGGACGTGATCCTGGAAGCGCTCGCCGGCGGCAGCGTGTGCGATGCGACGCTGCAGATGATCGATGCGACCATCATCCGGGCGCATCATTGTGCAGCCGGTGGAAAAGGGGGGCCGAGCGCAACGCACTCGGTCGTTCGCGCGGCGGCTTCTCGACCAAAATCAACGCCCGCACCAACGCCGAGGGCCTGCCGATCGCCATCGTGATTACGCCTGGGCAAGCGCACGATGTCACCGCCTTTCCGGCGCTGATGCAGGAGATCGAGTGCGATCCCGAACAGATGCTCGGTGACAAAGGCTACGACAGCGAAGCCGTCCGCCGCGACATTGCGCAGCGCGGTGGCGAGGCCGCTATCCCCACCACCGCGACTCGAAAAATACAGCATGCCGTCGATAAGGCTCTCTATGCCTTGCGCAATCGCATCGAGCGCTTCTTCAATCGTGCGAAGAATTCACGCCGCCTCGCCACGCGCTATGACAAGCTGATCGAGAGCTTCGCTGCCTTCGTCCTGCTTACCTGCATTCGCATCTGGATTAAGTTTGTCCACACGACCTAGCCTGGATTGCTGCGCGTCGAGAGCGCTCCGGCGGCCGAGAACAGGTCAGGCACTGATCCTGCTGTAGCCGTATCCTTCCCCTGAGGGAAGCATTG
>DASYBT010000259.1:0-23106 GCA_036500585.1 Rhizomicrobium sp. | reverse complement strand
TGGGGAGGTCGGCGAGCGTAGCGAGCCGGGTGGGGGGCGATCCCAACGACATCCGCTGCCCCCCACCCGATCCATCTTCGCTTCGCTCCGATGGATCGACCTCCCCACAGAGGGGGAGGTATCCCCATGAGCCGCATCTCTACCCGCTTCACC
This sequence comes from Rhizomicrobium sp., assembly GCA_036500585.1. Lineage (GTDB taxonomy): Bacteria > Pseudomonadota > Alphaproteobacteria > Micropepsales > Micropepsaceae > Rhizomicrobium. The sequence goes on along the minus strand of DASYBT010000259.1, from coordinate 22,953 downwards.
GACCTCAAGCGCGCCGATCGCGCGGCGTTCATTCCCTTCATCACGGCGGGCGATCCCGATGAGGAAACCTCGTTCGCCATTCTGGAGAAGTTGCCGCAATCCGGCGCCGATCTCATCGAGCTCGGCGTGCCGTTCTCCGATCCGATGGCGGATGGCCCCGCCATCCAGGCCGCGAGCCTGCGCGCGCTGAACGCCGGAATGCGGCTGAGCAAGGTGCTCGACATGGTGCGCCGTTTCCGCGAACGCGACACGACGACGCCAATCATTCTGATGGGCTACTTCAATCCCATTCACCATTACGGAACCGAAGCCTTTGTGCGCGATGCGGCCGAAGCGGGCGTGGATGGGCTCATCACCGTCGATCTGCCGCCGGAAGAAGACGGGGTGCTGCGCGCGTCAGCCGACGCGCGTGGGTTGGATATCATCCGCCTTGCCGCGCCCACGACGGATGACAAGCGGCTCGTCACCGTCCTGCAGGGCGCGAGCGGCTTTCTTTATTATGTCTCGGTCGCCGGTGTGACCGGCACCACATCCTATGCTCAGGCTGACGTCGCAACTGCCGTCGCAAGACTGAAGCGACAGAGCAAAATCCCGTGTGCGGTCGGGTTCGGAATCAAGACGGCAGAGCAAGCCGCCGCCATCGCACAGATCGCCGACGGCGCCGTCGTCGGTTCCGCCATCGTCTCGCGGATCGCGGGCGCGCTTGAAAGCGGCAGATCGAAAGACGATATCGTCAGCGATGTGCTCATCTTCTGCAAAGAGCTTGCGCAATCCGTGCACGCCGCGCGCGCTCCGGCCGTGGTAGAGTAGCCCATGAACTGGATCACCAATTTCGTCCGCCCGAAGATCAAGGGCCTCATCGGCGGCAAGTCTGATACGCCAGAGAATCTCTGGCGCAAGTGTCCCGCTTGCGGCGAGATGATTTTCCACCGCGATCTGATCGCCGCGCAGTATGTCTGCCCCAAATGCGGCCACCACATGCGCGTCGGTCCTGGCGTCCGTTTCGCCGCGATCTTCGACGCCGGAGCGTATGAGGAACTGAAGCAGCCGGACGTCGCGCAGGATCCGCTGCGGTTCCGCGGTGCCGAGCGCTACCTCGACAAGCTGAAGGAAGCGCGCTCGAAAACCGGCCGCGGCGATGCGCTGTCGGCGGCGCGTGGCACCCTCGATGGAATGCCGGTTCTCATCGCCGTGCAGCCATTCGATTTCCTCGGCGGCTCCCTCGGCATGGGGGTCGGCGAAGGTCTTGTGCAGGCGATGGAGGCGGCGGTGACCGAGAAGCGGCCGTTCATCCTGTTTGTCGCTTCGGGCGGCGCGCGCATGCAGGAGGGAATCCTGTCGCTGATGCAGATGCCGCGCGTCACCATCGGCGTGGACATGCTGCACGAAGCGGGATTGCCGTACATCGTCGTGCTCACCGATCCGACGACCGGCGGCGTCAGCGCGTCCTATGCCATGCTGGGCGACGTGCACATTGCGGAGCCCGGCGCTCTGATCGGCTTCACCGGCCAGCGGGTGATCGAACAGACGATTCGCGAGAAGCTGCCGGAGGGTTTTCAGCGTGCCGAATACCTGCTCGACCATGGTATGGTCGACATGGTCGTGCATCGCCACAATCTGCGGGAAACGCTTTCGCGTATCCTGCACCTGATGATGAAAAGGCCGAAGCCAAAGGCGCCGCCGCAAACCATCACGGCCGCGCCCAGGCGCGATGCGATCCCGGCGCCACAGGAAGGGGCGGCATCTTCGCCATGAGCGTTGCCGCCAAGACCGACATCATTCTCGACCGTCTGCTTGCGCTTCATCCCAAGCGCATCGATCTGGTGCTGGATCGAATCTTGCGGTTGCTCGCGCTTCTCGGCCATCCGGAAGACAGGCTGCCGCCGGTCATCCACGTGGCCGGCACCAACGGCAAGGGATCGGCCTGCGCCTTTGCGCGCGCCATGCTCGAGGCGCAAGGACTGAAGGTGCACGTCTATACCTCGCCGCATCTCGTGCGGTTTCACGAGCGCATCCGGCTTGCCGGCTCTTTGATCCCGGAAGGGGAATTGGCCGACGCTTTGGAGGAATGCGAGCGTGCCAATGATGGCGCGCCGATCACCTTCTTCGAGATCACCACGGCATCCGCTCTGCTCGCCTTTTCGCGTCATCCGGCCGATGCACTGATCCTGGAAGTGGGTTTGGGCGGACGACTCGACGCAACAAATGTCATCCGCAAGCCGGCCATGACGGTCATCGCGCCGGTGGGCCTCGACCATCAGGAATTCCTCGGCAGTTCGCTTCCCGGCATCGCAGCGGAGAAGGCGGGCATCATCAAACCTGGAGTGCCGCTGGTGGTCGGCCCCCAACCGGATCAGGCATTCGATGTCATCGAACGCACGGCGGACTCATTGTCGGCGCCGGCATGCTTCTTCGGCCAGGATTTCTTCGCCCATTCCGAACATGGCCGCGTGGTTTACCAGGACGATTTCGGGCTGCTCGATCTGCCGATGCCGCGGTTGCGCGGCGCACATCAGATCGAGAATGCGGCGTTGGCGATTGCCGCGCTCCGTTACGCGAAACGGGATTGGGCTCACGAGCCTGCCATCGAGGAAGGTCTGCGCAAGGTCGAATGGCCGGCAAGGCTGCAGCGTCTGGCGCGCGGGCCACTCGTTGCGCTTGCTCCGGAAGGCGCCGAGATCTGGCTCGACGGCGGCCACAATCCGCATGCTGCGCTGGCCATTGCCAGCGCACTGGCCGATTTCGAGGAACGCTCGCCGAAGCCGCTTTATCTGATTTGCGGCATGCTGAAGACGAAAGATTCCCGCGGGTTTTTCGCACCGTTCCGCGGGCTGGCGCGTCACGTAACCACCATCCCAATCCCGGGAGAAGAGGCGAGCCGCGGCGCCGGTGAACTCTACGATGCGGCGCGCGAGGCCGGCCTCGACGCGAGCCCCGCCGACGATGTCGAAGATGCCATGATGCAGGTGACAGGCTGGGCGCAAGGCCGCCCCGGAGAAGGTCTGCCGCGCATTCTCATCTGCGGTTCGCTGTATCTGGCAGGCCGGGTGCTTGCGGAAAATTCCTGAATTCTTAAGCCATGCCGGCGATCCACGCCTCATAGCGCCGGTCGCCGACACGCATATTGACGTCCTGTCGCGCGGGGCCGATTGCGAGAGCCGCCGCATCGCGGGCTTCGGATGGCGAGCAGCCGAACCGCAATTTGAAGACGCGCGAAAAATGTGCGGCGTCTGAAAATCCCCAGCGGTAGGCAATTTCTGCGATTTGCCTGGAAGAGTTTTGCATCCGCACAAGTTCGGAAAAGCATCGTCGCAGGCGCTGTTCCCGAATATAGCCGGCGACACCGCCTGTTTCCTCAAACAGCCGGTAGAGAGCCGACCGCGACAGACCGGTCGCCGCCGCAATCGATTCCGGATCAAGATCGGCTTTTCCCAACCGTTCTTTCACAAACATTTTGGCCCGGAGTTCGAGGGCGCGATGCGCCGGCGACTGCATATCCCCGGGGTCGAATTCGGCGCCGTTGAAGGCTGCGGCGATCAAGTACAGCAATGCGCCGGCGGCCGTTTCGGCCTGTGGCGGCAACAGGCTCGGCAGCAGGTGAAAGACATCGCGCAGGAAGTTCGCCAGCAGACGGCCCGCGCCGCTGTGCAGCAGCGGCATGGCGCCGTGCAATGAGTCGGGATGCGTCAGCAGGGGTGCCAACCGCGCGCGGGGCACCACCACGCACAGCAGGTCGAAGTCGCTGTTGACACTATCAAGAACTTCACCGAGGTCGAACCCCACAATTTTGGCCGGCGTACCCAACTCGGTACGCCGTCCCAATCTCATTTCCACTCCACCGCGAAGGAACAGCTGCACCATGTAGTTGTCGATGCTGTCGCGCGCGATTCGCGCAGCCGGCCTGTCGAACTTCTGCCGCCCCGCCGTACAGCGCGAGAGCATCACGCCGTCCAGCAGATAGCTTTCGACGGAACCGTTGAATGCCTCATCGTGCGCGCCGGCTAGCACGCTCGCTTCCAGAAAAACTCCGACACTTTCACGCCAGGCGGCGAAACGCTCCCGGTGCGGCAATGCATGGGTGCGGAACAGCGAGGCTGGCAAGCGGGCATGCGCCGTCCGGTCCAATCCAGTGGGACGATTCTCCAACAAGTTGGGACGCATCGCCAAGTGAAGCCCCGCACGCCCGCCGCTCATCCCACTATAAGTCAGCCGTCAGGGGATTTGAACATACGCCAAACACTCAGGAGGGAGAATGCAAATGAAAACGCTTGTAATATTGGGCGCCGCCGCGCTGCTTGCGTTGCCGTCCGTCGCGTCAGCAAGGACGAAGACGACCGTGGTCAGCTTTGACGGCTATTGTGACGTTGTCACCATCAAGGTGACCGGTTCTTTGGTTGCAGGGCAGGATTCCTGCGCCGGAGGCTTCGGCGGCGGAATGGTGGTCAAGCAGCTTGGCGGACAGGGAAAGTCGATCGTCGCCGGCGTGCAGTTCCCGGTCTATGCGGGGTACCAATTCGTGCTGCAGTTGTCCTATCCCCTAGTCACGGGCGGTACATGGACGATGTACGCAACGACGGACGGCACCGAGTTGGATCCGTTCGAGGCCGGAACCTACACGGTTCAAAACGGCCCATCGAGCGCTCCGCGTGGAGCTTTGCCGGCGGTCGCAGCTTTGCACCGTTGATTTGCAACCGCGCTGCAAGGGCGACGACTTCCGATCGGGATCAGTCGCCCTTGCTTTCGGTTCCCGCTGCCATTGCCAGCCCATTTAAGTCTTGACTTGCCGCAAAGGTATGTTATCTTTGCGGCAAGATGCGTTCCGCGCCTTTGGAACCTCCCCTTGAAAAGGGGAGGTCGATCCGCCTTCGCGCCATGCGCTTCGGCGGACGTGTCCGCGTATCGGGCTCGCCCGCCGTAGCTCTTTCGAGCGAAGGCGGGTGGGGATCACATTCGCGCATTGCAGAATGATCCCTCCCCGGATCGCAGTCGCGATCCAACCCTCCCTTTTCAAGGGAGGGTTGCTGGAGCGGGCCGGCCTCGAACCGGCAATGGTTTTCAGTTGAATGCCCGCGCTGGCATGCGTCTCGCGGGAGCGGGGAGGTCTTGCGATGACGGCGAAGATGCAAACGGCAGGCGGCAAAGAGTGGCACTTCTTGAATCCGAATGCATCGAGGGCGTCCGAGCCACAAGATATGGGGTCGGTCGGGCATGGCCGCTCGCACCGCGATGCGCGTCGGGAATCTGCACAAGGCGTGGCACATCGTGACTTCAACTGCTGCCAAGATCTTGGCACACAAGATGTAGTGGAGGCGGGCTCGTTGAAAATTTCGAAAACAACTCCACGCGGAAATTGCATGGCGCAAGAGAAAAACGAATACGCGGTGTGGAATCGCCGGAATTACTGCCACGAAAAAGTAAACGAATAGGAGGATGTTGTGGTGGGTGAACCGGTCATCACAAGGCGTGGTGGTCAGAAGGGCAATCGCAACGCGCTGAAGTCCGGCCGCTACACGGCCAGGAACAAGGCGCTGCATCGCCATGTCAGTGGTCTGATCAAGCGCGCCTATGTCGCAATGGCAGAAGTCGAGAAGCGCCTGCCTAAGCGCAAGCCCGGGCCGAAGCCCGGCTCTCGTTTGCCTGCATCAAAAAGTGGCAGGCGAGTTATGCCGAGCGCGCCGGCGATGCCGCGGTCGACGGGATCGAGCTCTCGATCCACTCCCGAATCTTGGATTTCGGCAGCGCCCCGACCTTCGTCGCCGCGACCTGTCCTTGGCTGAAAATCATCAGGGTCGGCACGCCGCGGACACCGTACTTCATCGGCGTGTTGGGGTTTTCGTCAATATTGACCTTGGCGACGGTGATCTTGTCCTGAAGCTCGCCCGCAAGCTCCTCGAGCGCCGGTGCGATCATACGGCACGGTCCGCACCATTCCGCCCAAAAGTCGACCACCACAGGCTTCTTCGAATTGAGAACGTCGCCCTGGAACGAGCCGTCGGAAACCTTGATGGGAGCGGACATGGAGAACCTTTGGACAGAGGTGGCGTATCGCTCCAGAATCTAGGGCTGGATCACGCAAGGTCAAGGGTTGCGGTGGGACCTGCGCTGTGGGCGGCGAGCAGCGACTCGGGCAATGGCATGAGTTTCGGGCCTTCCGTCCACAGCAATGCGCAGACAATCCGCTTCCCGGGGAAGATCTTGGCGAGCGCCAGCCGGTAGAGCGCCATTTGGCGGATATACACGGCGGGTGCATCTTCCGGGCGCTCCGGTGGCTCGCGGTTGGTCTTGAAGTCGACGGCGAGGACCTCGTCGTTGGTCACCGCGAGGCGATCGATTCGGCCGTTGATGCGCGCGCCATCCCCGAGCTCGGGGAGATCGGCCATCACTGCCAGCTCCGCCTTCGATCCCGGTGCGAATGCCGGCGCAAAGTCCGGATTGTCGAGAAGCTGCGCGATCTGGTCGGCCAGAGCGTCGGCCTCTTCCGCAGATTGCCCCTGTCGCATCAGGAAGGTGCGCGTCACCTCTCGCCGCGCCGGGGGTTCAACATCGGGCAGCCGCGCAAGCAGCGTGTGAATGAGGATTCCACGGCGGAAGCGGTCTGCAGCTTTCGCACCGGACGGCGAGGCAACCATCGATGCGTTGGCCGAATCGTCGGATGGACGGATCATCCGCGGCCGCTCGACGATCGGCGGCGGCACGGTGCGCACCCATGCGGGAAGCGACGGCCGCTGTTCCTTCATGCCGGTTGCGGCAACGCTGTGCTCGCCGTCTTCGCCAAAGGCAAGCACCGCACCCTGCGGTTTTTCGACGGTGTGCGCGAGGGACTCCGCAGCGCGCTCGGCAAGCCGATACCAGGAGTTTTCGCGCACACCATTCTTGTTTTCGAATCCGCAGATGTAGAGCCGCTCCTTGGCGCGGGTCAGCGCCACGTAGAGGAGTCTGCGATGCTCCTTCAAGCTTTCCGCTTGCGCCTGATCCTTTGCCGCCTGAACGGCGCTGCACGCGTCGGCTTTGCGCAAGGGAAAGACGATGCTCTTGTCTCCATAGAGCAGTTCGCCGCGCCGGCCCGGCGGATCGGGCAATGTGGTCGTATCGGGCAGGATCACGATATCCGCCTCAAGCCCCTTGGCGCCATGCACCGTCATCACGCGAACTTCGTTGCGGCCGTGTTCCATGTCGCGCTTGATCTCGGCATCGCTGCGATCGAGCCAATGGAGGAAGCCCTCCAGCGATGGCGTCGCCGTGACTTCAAAGTGCAATGCGAGTGACAGGAATTCGTCGATGGCGTCGCGCGCTTCCGGTCCAAGGCGCGCCAGCAGCTTTGCCCGGATACCCTTCTTGACCAGAGCATCGGCGAAGAATTCGTAGGGTGGCGCAAAATCGGCGCGGCTTAAACTGTCCGACAGGAACGCCACCGCAGATGCAAAGGAACCCCGCTCTCCCTCTCGCTCCTGCAGCGTGCGCCACAAGCTGCCGCGACGGGCATGCGCCAGATCGAAGAGTTCCTCCTCACTTAGATCTAGCAGCGGCGATCGCAGTAAGGCCGCGAGATTGAGATCGTCCTCCGGCAACAGGACGACGCGGCCGAGCGCCATCAGATCCATGACGGCAATCTCGTTCTTCAGGCGAATGCGGTCGGCGCCGGCCACCGGCACGCCCGTTTGCGCAAGCCTGCGGATGATTTCGCTGGCAAACGGTTCGCGCCGCGGGATCAGGATCATGATGTCGCCGGGCCGGATCGGCTTTTCGTGTCCCGGCAGGCTCACATGGTTCGCAAGCCAGAATTTGATCTTGCCTGCGATCTGGTCCGCGAGCTTTATCACCGGGCTGTCGCTGCGTTCGACGTCGACCGGCTTGTCCCACGGATCGGGATCGGGCGTGTCGGGCGGCTTCAACGCCGGCCAGAACTCGACGTAACCGAGCGCCTGCTTTCGCAGCGCTTCATGATGAATGGCATCGCTACCCGCGGTGAGGCCATCGCGGGCTTCCGGCTCGGCAAAGACGGCGTCGACGAATTCCAGAATCTGCGGCGCCGAGCGCCGGGAGGTCTCCAGCCGCACGTCCACGAAATCGGCGCCAACGCGCTCGCGGAAATATTGCCGGTTCAGTTCGAAGGCCGTCGGATCGGCGCCCTGGAAGCTGAAGATCGACTGCTTCTCGTCGCCGACTGCGAAGATCGTGCGCGGCCTTTCGAATAGATCGCGGCGGCCGATGCCCGCGAAGAATTCTTCGGTCAAACTGCGCACAATGCGCCACTGTTCGGGGCTCGTATCCTGCGCCTCATCGATCAGGACGTGATCCAGTCCGCCGTCGAGCTTATACAACACCCAGGCTGCCGCCTCCGATCGCCCCAGAAGATCGACCGTGGCAGCAATCAGGTCGTCGTAGTCGAGAACGCCGGCAGCCCGCTTTGCCTTGACATAGGCATCGCGGACCGCATCGGCGAGGGTCAATGCAGCATGCGCGAGAGAGGCCGCACGCGCGGCACGGCAGCGCTGTTCGGCCGCCATGTATCGCTGCCCCAGCTGCTGCCCGAGATACTGTGCGAAAGCCGGTTGCGCCGCGCTGATCGCCTTGGTCGCAAAGCTCTTTCGTGGGGTACCGTCCTGGGTCAGAAAAGCGGCACGCAAGTTCGCGAAAGAGTCCGGCGAGCAGCCCGACTCGACGAACGCTCGAAGGGTGGCGGCAAGTTCGCGGTCCGTCTTGAGACCGCCTGAAAGCCACTCGGCGATTTCCAGCAACCGGTGCGCCTCTGCCTTTGCCTCGCCGCAGAACTGCTCCTGGATCCGATCCACGTTTTCATCCGACGCGGCGCCGTGCGCCCCCGACAACGCAACCGCCAGCGCGTTCTCGCCTTCGGGCAGTTCGGCGAAGAATCGTTCGATCTTGCGACGGTCGTTGCCAAGCGCCGCATCGAGAATCTGCTTCAGACGGCTCTCGCTGGTTTCCGTGACGAGGTGCGCTGCAGCCGCAGCAAGCCGATCGTCTCCCGATCCCGCGCGCTCAAGCACCTGCGCGCGCGCTTCGGCAATCATCTCGCGCGCGGTCTGATCCTCGAGGACGCGAAAGGACGGCGATACGTGGGCCTCGAGCGGAAAGCGCGCTAGCAAATGCTGACAGAACGAATGGATCGTCTGGATGCGCAAGCCGCCCGGTGTCTCCAGCGCCATGGCGAAAAGGCGCCGCGCGCGCCTCAAGGCATCGGCGCCGGAAACATCCGCTCCGATCTCCCGGATGCTGGCGCCAAGTTCGGCATCGGGCAGCATCGCCCATTTCCCGAGCTGATCGAACAGCCGGGTCTGCATCTCCGCCGCTGCAGCTTTGGTGTAGGTGAGGCACAGGATACGTTCGGGCCGGGCGCCATCGAGCAACAGCCGCGTCACGCGATTGGCCAGCGTGTGCGTTTTGCCGGCGCCGGCATTGGCCGAGACCCAGGCCGAGCGGCGCGGATCGGCAGCGGCCAGCGCATCGTATCGGGCCCCGCTCATTCTTCGGCCTCCTCCCAGCCGATGAGCGACCATTCGCGCACCCGAGCCAAATGGTCGTAATCGCCGGCGCTATCGGCCCGGTAGGGGCGCACGCGCGAGAGATACGGCATCTCTTGCTCGTCGAAGTCGGCAATTCGGCGGATGAGCTGCTGCTCGGCCTTGGCAACAAGCGCGGCGACATCGTCGAGGGGCCGCAATTCTCCAGGTTCTGCGCCACCGCCGAAGCGGATATAGATCAACTGCGATGGCACGAGTGGTCCCGCTTCCGCAAACCCGCCATGGGCGAGGATCGCCCCCTCCAGCGGCAATTGCGGCAACAAGAGCGACTTCACCTGCTTTGGCGTCGGCAGCGACCCCGTCTTGTAGTCGACAAGCGCGGCCGTGCCATCGTTCAGAATGTCAATTCGATCGGCGCGTGCTCGCAATTTGAACTCGCCGCCCGGCCCCGGGAATGCTGTTTCGCCGGCAATCTCCAGAAGAGATTTTTTGATTTCCGGCCGACGCTTTCGCTCCAGGGTGACGAACCAGTTGGCGGCGCGGAGAAAGCGCGGCTTCCATAAAGCAAGGACCCCTTTCGGGAGATTGGCTTCGCGAAAGACCTCATCCGAAATGCGAATCAGTTTTAGGCTGGCATCGTCCTGCAAGTCGGTCCCGATCTCTTTCAGGAACAGCTCCAGTGCCGAGTGGATCGCGCTGCCGCGTTCGAGCGCGCCGATTTCCGCATCCAAGGGGTCAAGCGGCTGAAGCCGCAACACATGCTTCGCATAGATCGCGAATGGATCGCGCAGCCACGTCTCGATCTCGGTCACCGACAGACGGCGCGGCCGCGCGGCGATGGGCGGGCAGGGGCGTGGCGGCGGCATGCGCTTGGGCGGCACGGACGGATCGTCGCGCATGGCGGCAAACTGCGCGTAGGGCTGCTCCGGTTGGAGGCGCTCCTCCAGGCCAAGGCCACGGGTGAGCTGCAGCAACCGTTGCAGCCATCGGGAACGCACGGTCGGCGTGCCATCCACCTTCTGCGATCGCGTGAGGACGACACGTGGCTGCGCCGCAAGCATCGCGAAATCGTGCGCAGACTGGCCAATGCGCCGCTCCGGTGATTCCAGTCCAAGCTGCGCCCGCATTGGTCGCGACAGCCACGGATCGGCATCGGGTGCTTGCGGCCATGCGCCTTCGTTTAATCCACCAAGTACGACAACATCGAAGCTCTGCAGTCGCGCTTCCAGCGGCCCGAGAATCGCCAATCGCGGATGGCGGCCGTAAGGCGGCCGGATGACGCGTTCATCCAGGCCTTTGCGGAGCAGCAGGGGATACGAGCTTGTTTCGATCTTCGGCAGTCCCGCTGCTGCCTGGCGTAGCTCTGCGCAGAAGTTTGCCACTGCTTCGCCATGTTGGCGCTGCCACAGCTTGCGATCGCCGGAAATGCTGTCGGTGGTGGCGAGCGTTTCTGCCGCGACCAGATGGATGTCCAGCATGTCAACGATCGATGCAGTCGATCCTTGGTAAACGGCCGCAAGCGGCTGCAGCATCTCCCCCAGTGGACCAAACCAATAGGCGAGTTCCGAGAGGGGTGCCTTCTCGTATTCACGTGCGGACTTCGTCGCAGCGGCCAGCGCAACCGCGATTGCGGCGCGAAGACCATCGAGCCCCGGCTCGGGCCGCGGTCCGCGCAATACGAAGCGATCCAATTGGCGCACGCGTCGACGGAAATCGGCCGTTGCTTGTCGGCCCGATGCGAACGGGTGCTTCAGGAGCGCCAGCAGCGGCACCGGCGCGAATTGCGTGGCGGCCGCCTCGGCGAGCAGGCAAAGGAAGGTGCCCGGCGCCGTCAGCGAAACCTTCTGGCCGGCGGAGTCGTCCACCTCCACATCCCAGCGACGCATTTCCGCGGCGACGCGGCGGGCCAATCCGCGGTCCGGCGTAACCAGCGCAGCGGTGCGGGAGCGGCCATTGTCTTCGCGCTCCAGACACTCCCGAAACAGCAGCGCGACGGCGGCCGCCTCCTCGCCGGGATGTGCGGCTTCGATCAGCGACAGACCCTGAAGTCCGTCGGCGATATTCCCGCTTCCCCGTTCCGCAATCGCGCGCCAGGCATCGGTGGTCGGAGCGGGACGTAACGTTTCGCGCAGCAGCGTTTCGCGACCGCCGTTCTGCGGAGGTGAATCGAACATCGAGACGGCGTGGCGCGGCATCTCGATGCGCCGGAGCAGTTCTTTCATTCCGAATTGAGGATGGCCGGGTTCAAGATCGTTCCAGCTTGCTTCGTCCAATTCGCCGTCGAGACCTGGCAGTACAACCAGCCCGTTCGGCAATCGTGCAATGGTCCCGATGAGTTCGGCGGTTGCCGGAATGCTGCCTGTCGAGCCGGCAGCTGCAATCAGCCCGTGCGGCGGGTGGTCGCGCAAGCGCGCCGCCAGTTCCCGTAGCGCGAAGTTGCGGCGCGCAGCGGGATTTAAGGCGCCTTCTGCATCCAGCAGCTTGGGCCACTCGTCGCGCACCAATTTCAGGAACTTGTGAACTTCGGACCAATGGGCAGCGAACTGCTTCGGTACGAGCTTGTCCAGCTTCGTGAGGTCGACCTCCTGGGTCTCCGCCTCATCGAGGAGTTTTGCCAGGCCGTCTGCGAGGGAGGCGGCTTGTACAAAAGTGAGGTGACCACGACGCGCCTTGTGCTCCCATCGCTGCACAAGCGCGGCGAGGAGTAGTCGCCGCCGCAACGGCGAAATGGCCGGGGGTATAGTCAGCGGTTCGGCGCCGGTGTCGAACAGCAGTTCGTCTTCATCGACGTCACCGAGTGGCCGAATGTTCGGCAGCAGGGCAGCTCCGTAGAGCATCCGCGCGAAGACTTCGTTCAGTGCCCGTGCGGCACGCCGGGTTGGCAAGAAAAGTGTGATGCTGCTCAGCGCAAGCGGGTCACGGTCTGCCCCAGTGCGCACGATCAATCCACGCGCTAGCGTTTCGGCGAACGGAGCGCTCGCCGGAATCGTAAAGATGTTCGGAGGCATTGCTAGGCAGGCGCGAGATCGGCCAATAACTCCTCGGCCTCTCGCAGCGCTTCAGGTGTGCCGACATGCATCCACACGCCGTCGAGGCGCATGCCATACAGTCGCCCCTGTTCGATTGCGCGTTCCCACAGCATTAGTAGCGGGAATGCCCCCTTTGGTGCGTCATCGAAGAGGCGCGGATGCACGATACACGCCCCAGGATATGCAAACGGCGACAGGCGGCGCTCGGGAACGCTGGAAAGCCGGCCATCGGAATCCATGAGGAAGTCGCCCCGGCCCTCGTAGCCAATGGACGTCACCAGCGAAGCCATCAGCAGCAGCGAATCCATCTTTTCCGGATTCCAGCGCGCCTTCAGGCGCTCCAGCGCATGGCCATATCCTTCCGCCCAGATCGTATCCGAATTGTGCACGAAAAACGGCTCACCCTCAAAGTGCGGGAGCGCCCGGACAATGCCGCCGCCGGTGCCCAGGATGGCGTCTGTCTCGTCGGAAATGCGGATTTCGACGTCTCCGCGCAGCGCCAGATGTGCGCGCAGCTTGTCCGCGTGATAATGCACATTGATTACGATCGTCTTCACGCCGGCATCCACCAGGCGGTCCACGGCGTGATCGATCAGCGCGCGCCCGCGCACCTTCACCAGCGGCTTTGGGATATCGTTCGTCAGAGGCCGCATGCGCGTGCCAAGTCCGGCAGCCAAAATCATGGCGCGCGTTGGTCCGCTCACACGAGTTCTCCCACAACGAAGTTCGTTCGTGCTGCGGCGGGAATGTTGCGGTCGTACCAGGTCTTGAGAGGTGCCAGCGCCGGATGCTGTAGGTCGTTCTCGAGGTAAGCCCAGACACGTGGCAAATAGCCGAGATACCGTGGCTTGCCGTCGCGGCTGTTGAGGCGGGCGAAGATGCCGACGATCTTGGCATTGCGTTGCGCCGCCATCACCGCCATCTCGGCGCGCAAGACCTCTTCATCGATATCGACGCCGAGCTTCCGAGCTTCATCGAGATAGCGAGACGTCATCGCGCTGGCGAGCGCCGGCGACACGTCGCGCCGCGCATCTTCCAGCAGGGAAATGAGATCGTAGCTCCGTGCTCCGGCGACGGCGTCCTGGAAATCAATCATGCCGACCCGAGCCGCGCCGTCACGATTGCCAAGCCAGAATAGGTTCTGCGCGTGATAGTCTCGATGCACAAATACAGGAGACGGTGTCGGCAACTGGCCGAGAACGCCCGACCAGATCTCGCGATGCTCGGTGCGCTCGTCCTCTGTCGCCGCACGACCCAGTGCCAGCGGCATGAACCACTCCGTCATCAGATCGGTCTCGGCCAGGAGTGCCGTCTCGTCATAGGCGTAGAGCGGCTTATTGCCATTGAGCGTGTCGGGCGCGCATTCACTGTGCAGGCGCGCCAGCGCATCGATCGCACCGGAGTACAGCGCGTGCTCGTCTTCTGCTCCGCCGTCCAGCACGTTGGCGTAGAGGTCGTCGCCCAGATCTTCGAGCAGCACGAAGCCCCGGTTCACATCTGCTGCATAAACCATCGGGGCGCTCAGGCCGCGGCGGCGCAGATAGTCAGCGGCAGCGACGAAGCGGCCGCAATCCGCGCCGGCGAGGCGCGCGATGGCGTTGTAGCCAAGGGCTCTGCGCTCTTGCGGCGTTGCTGCCGGCGGACATTGCGGCGACTCCGCGTTCTGTGGCTGGTCCATCAGCATCGCCTGCCGGCCGCCATGCGCCGCGCGAAGGTAGTGGCGCGTCGAAGCATCGCCTGGCAGAGGCGAAAGCTCAGCGCCAGCCCATCCCGCGCTCTTCAGGAATTCGTCCATCGCCTCGCGGCGTTCTGCATTCACATCTGTTCTCCAAAAGCCGCTGCCCACACAGCGGGTCCGCTGATCCGCGCGTGCCGCAAACCGTTGTCGGCTGACTCCAGCGTCACATGCAGCGCGTCCGGCGGTATTCGGGCGGCGGCACGATCGGGCCATTCGATCAGCGCGACACCCGTCGCCAGCGTCTCATCCAGCCCGAGCTGATCAAGCTCCGATTCCTCTTCGATCCGGTAAAGGTCAAAATGGTCCACGGCAAGCCGCGTTGTGTCGTAGTGCTGCACCAGGGTGAAGGTGGGACTCGGCACCGCTTCCGTCACGCCCAGGCTCTCGAGAATGGCGCGCGCCAAGGCGGTCTTGCCGGCCCCAAGATCGCCGTCGAGCGCAACCGTATCGCCGAGCTTCAGGTGCGCAGCAATGCGCGCGCCAAGCTTCTTCGTGGCAGCCATGTCTGCGAGCGCGATCTCCCGCACGAAGCCCTCGTGATTTCCCTTCATCGGCAGAGCCTTAGCCCGCCACATCGGCGGACGCAAAGCAAGCCCGGCGCGGGTTGATTCCGTGGACGGCCTTGGACAATTTAGCCCGGCCGCGCGGACGCGCGAAGCTTTCCGGAGGATTGGGTGGAGCGCATCGTCATCATCGGTGCCGGTCAGGCCGGCGCGCAGGCGGTTGCGACCCTGCGGGCCGAGGGTTTCGCGGGGGCGGTGACGATGGTCGGCGATGAGCCGTTCGCGCCGTACCAGCGGCCGCCGCTCTCTAAGGCGTATCTGATGGGCGCCATGGAGCGCGAGCGCCTGTTTCTGAAGCCGTCCGCTTTCTACGAGGAGGCGAAGTGCGAACTGATCCTCGATGTTGCCGCCACGGCTATCGATCGGGCAGGCAAGACTGTGCGGCTGAGCGATGGCCGCACCATTCCTTACGACACACTGCTGCTGGCGACAGGCTCGCGCGTGCGGCGGATGAAGGTGCCCGGCGCGGACCTGCCGGAGCTGTTCTATGTGCGCGGCATTGCCGATGTCGATGCGATGCAGCCGCAGTTCGTGCCCGGCGCGAAGCTGGCGGTGGTCGGCGGCGGCTACATCGGGCTCGAGGTGGCGGCGGTGGCGCGCAAATCCGGACTCGATGTCACCGTGTTCGAAGCGCTGGATCGGGTGATGGCCCGCGCGGTTTCGAAGCCGGTGTCGGATTTCTACGAGCCGGTGCACCGCGATGCCGGTGTGCAGTTTCACCTCAACACGACGGTCGAAGCGTTCGAAGGCGAGGGCAAACTTCAGGCCGTGCGCGCCGGCGGCACGCGCTTCGCCGCGGATGTCGCGGTGGTCGGCATCGGCATTCTGCCCAATGTCGAGCTGGCGCAAGAGGCCGGGCTCGCCTGCAACGACGGCATCGTGGTCGATCGCCACTGCGCCACCAGCGATGCCGCCATCTTCGCCGCCGGCGACTGCACGCAGCACCACGGCCGCGACGGCAAATCCATCCGGCTGGAATGCGTGCAGAACGCCATCGACCAGGCGAAGCACGCCGCGCTCGCCATGGTGGGAAAGCCGGTGCCGTACAGCGAGGTGCCGTGGTTCTGGTCCGACCAGTACGATCTCAAGCTGCAGATCGCCGGCCTGCCGTGGCCTGGCGACCGGCTGGTGCAACGGGGCGACGCGGCGGCGCGGAAGTTCGCGGTTTTCCACCTGCGGGAGGGCAGGGTGGCGGCGGTGGAGGCGGTGAACGCGGCGCCGGAATACCTGGTCGGCCGCAAGCTGATCGCGGAAGGCACGGCCGTTTCCGCCGAGCGGCTTGCCGACACGGCCATTCCCATGAAAAACATCGTCTGACAGCTATTCGAGAACCATATGCCGAAGATCAAATACATCGAGCACACCGGTAAGGAGCACGAGGCCGAGGTGCCGCTGGGCTGGTCGGTGATGGAAGGGGCGGTGAAGAACCTCATCCCCGGCATCGATGCTGATTGCGGCGGGGCGTGCGCCTGCGCCACCTGCCACGTGTATGTCGAGGCCGAGTGGCTGACGAAGCTGCCGCCAAAATCAGACATGGAAGAGACCATGCTGGATTTCGCGCAGGATCTTCAGCCGAACAGCCGGCTGTCGTGCCAGATCAAGATGGTGCCGGAACTCGAAGGCCTCACGGTGCACACGCCGAAAAGCCAGCACTGATGTCCGGCCGTGGATATCGCTTCCGCTGGCGCGCACTGGCACTGATCGCGACGTTGTTGCCTTGCGCATCGCTTTCGGTCAGCAGCCGACTACGCAGTCGTGTGCGTCGACGATGGTTGCAGAGGGCTGCGGCACTTTCGTCTGGCCAGATGGCACGCGTTACGTTGGCGGATTCCGTGGCGGCTTCTTCGACGGAGATGCCACCATTACCTATCCTGATGGCGCGCGTCTGACATTGACGTTCAGCAACGGGTCCGGCGAGGCAAACGCGACGTACATCACAGCTGAAGGTGCTCGGATCACCGGACCTTTCCACGACGTCGGCCGCGATCTGGCCCACCCGCATCCGCCAATCGACTATCCGTTCTGGCGCGCGTTGTTCGGCGATGAGGCAGACGTCATCGTCGCGGTAATTGTCGATGAGAATGGTGCCGTGCGAACGGCACAGCTTTATCGGAAGATCGATTCTCCGAGCTATACGGATGCGGCACTCGACAGCGTGAAGCAGTGGCGGTATTTGCCCGCAACCATCGGCGGCAAGCCCATCCGCATGCCGTACCTAATCGACATCCAGTTTTCGCAGCCTCGGTAATTGCGCGCGTAGGTGAAAGGGGCGGGAGCTCCCGCCAGCCCTTTCACCGATGCGTCGCGGACTATTTCCGTGCGAACACCTGGACCGTCACGCCGCGATCGACAAGGGAATGGCAGGCGATGGCGATACGGGCGACGTTGCGCTCCTCGCCCGGAAGATCGAGCCTATAGGTGCGCCCCGGGGTCATCCGGTTGAGGTCGCCCGTGTTCAGGTCGTCGGTGTGGCCATTGCGGAAGGTGACGCGCACCTTGGTACAACTCGCCACATCGTCTGTCCGCAAGGCGATCATGTCGATGTGCTTGCCGGCCCAGCCGGGAAAACTCGCTTCGTGGTCGAATTTGCCGTGAAAATGCTCGCGCCCCAGCGGAATCCAGGTATCGGAATCGGCCATGGCGGGCGCAATCAGGCCGGCGGAGAGCAGGGCGGCGGCGAAAATCATTTTGGTTGTGGTGTTCATCAGTGGTCCTCTCGTTATCGTGTTTCGACATGCACCCAGCACTGCGGCCGAACCTGAAAGGTCGGCGATGAACTCAGGATGAACCGGCCGTAACGCCGCTGGCGATCCGATGCAGATAGAAAAAGGGCCGAAGATCGCCCGCGGGCCCGGCTTCTTTTTTCTCGCCGTCACAGCCCGCAAGGACCATCCGGCCCCGTTCTTTCGAATGTCCGGCCGGCCACGCCAAACCCGAGAATCCTTCGGGAGCGGACGGGCGCCGTTTGCTTCGACCCCGGGCGTTGCCGGATTTTCGGCGGGTTCACCTCGGCGCGTATTCGGCCGCAGATCGAGCCGTCCTGCCGTTCTCCGGCGCGGATGCGCGCGAGCTCGCATCCTGCCCTGTATGGTCTCGCGTTATCTACACGTTTGAATCATCAGCATTTTCTTCGTTTGGTTGTTTTCGAACATTCTTGCCGTTCCCCCCGGTGGAGGTTGTTTTCAAAAAATCACGGCCGCGCGATGCGGCCGTCGCCTTCGCCCACAAGCTCGATGCCGTTGCCGTCGGGATCGCGGATATAAAGCGTCGGCCCTTCGCCGGTGGCGCCGTAATTCGCCTCCGCATCGGCGTCGACCGCCACGCCATGCGCCGCCAGATGGGCGTGGAGCGCGGCGCGATCGAACGGGCGGATAGCGAGCGCCAGATGATCCATGTTGCGGCCGGTGGCGCCGGGCGCCGGGCCGCCGCGGCGGCCGAGAACGCCATCCACCGGCACCAGATCGATCAGCGCGGTGCCGAAGCGCAGCTGGAACAGGCCGATTGCCTCCTGGTTCTTCTCCGGAGTGGCGCCGAGCACCTGTTCGTAGAAGGCGCGCGAGCGGGCAAGATCCGTGACGCGCAGGACGACGTGATCAATCCCGGCCGGCGTGAACGGGGCGGTGGACATGGGCAGTCTCCTTTTCTCGCTGCAAAGATAATGGCGATATGCTTCGTTGGCAAGAAGCTTTACGAAGAGGCGATGCATGGCAGGGTTGCAATCCGCTGGAGGCTGGATAGAAAGATGCTTTCCAGCGAGCCTTTCCTATAGGATGTGACGCCATGAAGAGTAGCAGTTCGAAAACCGCCCGCGGCAGGCGCAAGACCTTGGTGAACGCCAGCAAGGCAGACCTGAAAGAGGGTGTGGACGCGATCGGCCGGGCGTGGGAGCGCGGCCCCGGCCGCGCTCTGGAACATATGAGCGAGGCGATCCAGCGCGCGGCGTGGGATCCCGAACACGTCGATCGCGCACTGGCGCAATGGAAGCGCGAGCTGCCGGACGTCGACGCGCGCGGCTCCGATGTGCTCAACCGCCTTCGCCGCATCACGCTCGAATCGCGGCCGGCCATCGAGGCGAATTTCCGCCACCACGGGCTCGACACCGGCGAGTTCGACGTGCTGGCGAGCCTGCGCCGTTCCGGCCCGCCTTATGCGCTCAGGCCGACCGAGCTTTACGTGACGCTGATGATCTCATCGGGCGGCATGACCGCGCGGCTGGACCGGCTGGAGGGGCTGGGCTTCATCCGCCGGCGTCGCGCCGACGACGACCGCCGCAGCATCATCGTGGAGCTGACGCCGGCGGGGAAGAAGAAGATCGAAGCCGCCTTCCGCGACGACATGGAGATCGAGAACCGGATGCTCGCGGATTTCTCCGAAAAGGACCGAACCGACCTCATCCGCCTCCTGCGCAAACTGGCGCAGGTGCTGAGGAGATAGACATTACTAACTCAATGGCCGCTGGTTCAGAATTCAGCAAACGTCAAATGGGGGCAAAATATGCCAGCTTCGCTGTTACATAAGTCCGAACTGGAGTCACTGCTCACAGGACCTACGCCAATCATATCTGCTTTCGGCACGGCCCCAGTGAACTATACGTTGAAAGAGGCGTCCGTTGATCTTTCGATTGGCGACATTTTCGTTCCCGGTACTTCTAAGGATGAGCCCGGAGGACTAGCAAACGCTCGCGACGAAATTCCCTTAGGCCAAGGTCAAACGGTGGTTATTCGAACTGCCGAACAGCTGGCATTACCTAAGGGTATTAGCGCAATCGGATTTCCGCCCTCGACCGAAATCTCCCTACCCGGGCTGCTGACTACGAATCCCGGCTTGGTTGATCCGGGATTTACAGGGCCTCTCCACTTGACCGTGATCAATATGGGAAAGGAGCCCTTCACGCTAAGGCGCGGTGATCGCATCATGCGTTTATTGATCTTCAGAAACCCAAATGTGAGCGGCGGACCAGATGCTGGGCAAGTATCGCCTCTAACCGAAAAGGTCATGTCGAAACTGTCCCATGAATTTCTTGATGTTAGCGATCGCGCCAAGACCGCCGCAACCGAGGCAATTTCAACATCCGACCGACGGACGAGGCTTTTTGCCATTTGGCTACCGATATTAACAATTGTCGCCGCAGCCGTCGGTGCTTACATTGCAAGCTATCAGGCGCTGAAGAGCGATTTCGTTTCAAGAGACGAGAATCTCACGGCTCAGATTGCAGCAACCAATGAGAGGGTGGCGAAGTTAGAAACAAGAGAGGCCACTGCTACCGAAATGCGCGATCTTCGGGATGCCGTGACGAGATTACAGGATCAGGTTTCGACCTCACGAAAGAAAGCCAACGAATGAATCCGCAACTAAGGTTGTTAGCGAGACCCGATCTGACCAGCGGTATGGAGGACTTTCTTGCGAAGCACGATCTCAATTGGAGAGAGTGTGGCGTGGCTACGCCAGCCGAGCGGTTGGTCGAATTTGCGGGTCGCATCTGTTACATGTCTTTTGGGGAACGCCAGTTTCGCACCGACAACCAAACGTACATTTCAAACCTAATTTCGCAGGGCCACGGGAGCGTGCTTGAGCATGTTGCCTGGACGGTTCTTCTGTCCGGCGTCTCTCGCGCATTCACTCACCAGCTCGTCCGACACCGTGTGGGGTTTTCCTTTAGTCAGCTCTCCCAGCAGTATCATGACGAAGGTGACGCCCAGTTCATCCGACCACACGGTCTGGAGCGCTCGCCGAAGGCGATGGAGGCATGGGACGGGTTAATTGAACTGGCTAAGAAGACCTACGAAACCATCAAGGCGGAGTTTCCAGTGAACGCGGGGCTGACGTCCACGCGCGAAAGGAACCGCGCGCTTCGCTCTGCCGCTCGCAGTGTTCTTCCAAATGCGACCGCGACTATTATCGTCGTAACAGCAAATGCCCGTGCGATACGGCATTTTCTCGCAATGCGAGGCGCAATCGAAGGAGACTACGAGATGCGTATCGTTTCAAAGCTGTTCTACGATCTGCTCAAGCTTGAGGCGCCCGTCCTGGTTAGCGATTTTGAGCTGCGCTGTTTGCCGGATGGTTCCCCAAGCGTTGTCCGCCTAACACCAATTGCTGCCGAGAGTTCTACAAAGTCTGCTGCCTAAGCAAATAGTTGCAAAGCAAAGGCTGGAGGCGGGGGCTCAAGTGAAATTCCAGCGACAGGATGCCGACTGGCGGAATCCTATCAAACATTTGCAAACATTTGGGCCGGAGTAAGAACGCCGCGGCGCATTTCCTCACACAAGCTCCAGCCGCAGTTCGCGGCCGACGAGGGCGGCGGCGCGCTGCAGCGTCTCCACCGTGACGTTGCCTTGCGCGTTCAGGATGCGATCGACCTACGCGCGGCTCGTGTTCATGCGTTCGGCAAGCTTCGCCTTTGTCATGCCCTGACGCTCCATCTCCTTCGCCAGTTGCCAGGCAACCACGCGCGTGATCGCCTTGGCCTTCGCCGCCTGGCGAATGCCTTCCTCGTCGAGGAAATCTTCGAGTGTCGATCCCCAGTGCGGGTTCTTGCGCTTCATGTCGTCATCCGCCGCTGAGCGTAAATCCGCTATTTCCCTGTTTAGTTCTTCACCTTGAACACCGTCCCGCCGTCGCTCTGGCCTTTTGCGCCGCCGTAATAGGCGGTGCCGTAAAGCGTGCCTCTGCGATCGAGAGCCAGGCTGCCGGTAGGCGGCGCGCCGGTCCGCGCCCGTTCCAGGGACACGTTCAGGATCCGCGTGCCGTCCGGCGACAGACCGAACACCGTGCCGTCATCATTGCTGTCGCCACCGGAAGACGTTGTGCCGAAGAGATCGCCGGCCTTATCCAGGATTACGCCGGCGATCGGATCGGAGCCGTCGCTGCCACCGGCAAAGGAATAGAGCACGGTGAGCTCGCCCTGCGGGGTGCATTTGAACACCGTGCCGGCAAGATGACCGCCGCCGCCTGAGGTCGTGCCGTAGAAATTGCCGTCCGCATCCGCGACCAGCCCGGCCTCGGGCGCATCGCCATCATCCCGCGTAAACGAATGCAGCACCGTCTCCTTGCCGCCTGGCGTCAGCTTGAAAATGACGCCGTGATTGTTCGGTCCACCCTGGCTGGTGGTGCCGTAGAGATTGCCCTGCGTGTCCAGCACGAGATGCGCCGAGTTCGGACGCGCACCGTCCGCTCCACCCGTGAAAGCATAGAGCGTGGTCTTCTTGCCGCCTGGTCTGACCCTGAAGACAATCCCCACGCCGTTGGGCCCGGCATCGGCGGTACCATAAAGATTGCCGTTGCTGTCGCGGGTCAGCGTGCCGGAGGGATAGCCGCCGTCCGCGCCGCCCGTGAAAGAATAGAGCTGCTTGTAGCCGCCGCCCGGCGCGAGCCTGAACACAGTGCCGTAGCCGCCCGGCCCGCCGAGATAGGTCGTGCCGTAGATATTGCCTTGGCTGTCGGCAATCAGGCCGCCGGCGGGGTCGGTGCCATCGCCGGTGTTGCCGAAACTGTGCAGCACGGTTTCCGCGCCTTGCGGCGAGATCTGGAAAATCACGCCACCGTTGTAATCGCCGCCGCCGGCGCCGCCGATGAGATTGCCGGCGCTGTCTTCGATCAGGCCGGTGCCGGGAAATTGCCCGCCGCTTCCGCCCTGGAAGCTGTAGACAACGCTCACGTTTCCGCTCGCTTCAACGACCCCGCTGAAGGCAATGGATGCCGCGAGTGCCAGCAGGGACGAGATCAGCATTTTACCGGGGAGGCTGCGCACGGGGGGGGGGTGCTCCTGAGAAACGGCTCTCAAAATCTTAGTACAGTTGCCGCCCAAAGCCGAGATCGAATCGGCAGCGGACGAACCGCTAATGGCCGTCCTCGTGGAGGAGGTCTTCAGGAGGCGATCCCCAGTGCGGATTGTTGCGCTTCATTAAAGTTATCCGCCGCTGCTAAGCCGCGCTCTTGATGCGGCGCTGGGCGGCGTCGGCAAGGAATGCCGAACGAGACTGTCCCGCGCTGCCGGCGGCGCGATCGATCGCTTCCAGCAGGTGCTCTTCCAGCGAGATGTTCACGCGCACCGATTTGCCCGGCAGGTCGACATCCACGGCGACAACAACCGCGCCTTTCGCATCGCGCTGGAAGGATTTGTCGCGCTGTAGTGCCGTCAG
>DASYBT010000258.1:0-1936 GCA_036500585.1 Rhizomicrobium sp. | reverse complement strand
ACCAGCCGGCGCAGTTCGATGCCGCGCTCGACGCATTCCTGAAAGACTAAGCGAGATGGAGCCGCGCCCGAATGTCACCGGGCGTGGCGCCGCTTGCTCGGAGTTCCCGCAAGGTCATGGCTTTGTCGCGCTTGGAGAACTTCTTGCCGTGCTCATCGAGTATGAGGCGATGGTGCGCGTAAGCTGGCGCGGGCAATGCAAGCAACCCCTGCAGCAGTCGCTGCGCATGCGTTGCGGCAAACAGATCGTTGCCGCGGGTGACCAGGGTAACTTCCTGGAACGCATCATCGACAACAACGGCCAGGTGATACGACGCGGGCACATCCTTGCGGGCGATGACGATGTCGCCGAACAGCAGCGAATCGACGGTTATGGTGCCGTGCTCTCCATGCGGCCCGCTACCGTGCTCCTCGAACGACAAAGCGCCGGCGCTCTGTGCCGCCTTCTGCACATCGAGGCGCAGCGCGTATGCCGTGCCAGATTGGATTCGCGCGGCGCGTTGCGGCGTGGATAACGCGCGGCAGGTGCCGGGATAGTGCGGACCTTCCGGCCCGTGCGGGGCTTCGATCGCGCGCGAGATCTCCGTTGCGATCTCGGCGCGGGTGCAGAAGCAGGGATAGACAAGCCCCATCGCATCCAGGCGCGTGAGCGCCGCGCGATAGGCATCGAAGCGCGACGATTGACGCAGCACCGGCCCATCCCATTCTATCCTGAGCCACGCCAGGTCTTGGAAGATCGCGCGCTCGAACTCCGGCCGGCAGCGCGTGGTATCGATGTCTTCGATGCGCAGAAGAAATCGGCCGCCCGCCTGCCGCGCGGTCTCGAATGCCGTGATCGCCGCAAAGGCGTGGCCGAGATGCAGATATCCGGTTGGACTTGGCGCAAACCGCGTGACAATCATGCGGCACAGATTACGCGAAAAAGGGAACGGCATGGCGCTCGGCGTGCGCAATCTCACGGGGCCGCGGCTGCCGCCGGCGCGCGGCGCGGCCACCCATCTGGTCGTGCTGGCCCATGGCTATGGCGCCGACGGAAACGACCTGATCGGCCTCGCGCCGCTGTGGCAGCGGCTGATGCCGACAGTCGCCTTCGCATCCCCCAACGCGCCAGAGCGCTGTCCCGGCGGCCCCGGTTATCAGTGGTTCCCCATCTCGCGGCTCGATCCGAACGCCATGAATACCGGCGTGGAATCCGCCGCCGCCGTCTTGAACGCGTTCATCGCTACCGAACTCGAACGCCTGAACCTGCCGCCGGATCGCCTGGCGCTGGTCGGTTTCAGCCAGGGAACGATGATGTCGCTGCATGTGGGATTGCGGCGAGCCGTGAAACCCGCTGCCATCGTCGGCTTCTCCGGCATGCTGACCAATTCTGACAATCTTGAAACCTTGGCACGTGAAGCGCCGCCGATCCTGCTCGTCCACGGCGATTCCGATCCGATGATCCCGGCGGATTTCCTGTTCGCCGCGGCAGGCGCGCTGGGTGCTGCCGGAGCGGCGGTGCAATGGCACTTGAGCCCGCGTGTCGGCCATTCGATCGACGAGCATAGCATGGCGCTTGCCGGCACGTTCCTCGCCATGGCATTTCGCGGCTTGCTGAAACGCCGGCCCGATGCGGAAATTTGTTGCTCCGTGGGCTAATCGGCACTTCGCTGCCACGGAAGCCTAGACAGCGCGACCTGAAACTATCGACCTGAGGGCGAATATGACTTCTTTCAGCAAAGCGTTTGTCGTTTCTGGTTGCCTCGTACTCGCGATCGCGCAGCCTGCCTTCTGCGATTCGAAGCCGCTCGACGCCGTCACACGAGACGCGGCGTTACACAAGATCGAGGACACGATCCGCACCGCCTACGTGTTCCCGGAACTGAAGACGCCACTTGTCGAAAAGCTTGAGCAGGGGCGGGTGACGCATCGCTACGACGCCGACGATGCCGATGCTT